>JBCBOT010000236.1:0-12485 GCA_039821165.1 Planctomycetota bacterium
CGCACAGCAAGGCTTGTCACACTTCGCGACCGACTTGCAGCACGGCTTGTCGCAAGTCGATGCCGTCGCGCAACAAGGCTTCGTGCAAACCGAGTCCGCACAGCATGGCTTGTCACACTTCGCAACCGCCGCACAGCACGGCTTTGTACAGGCAACTTCATTCGCTTGCGTGCAAACACCACCCTCGCAAACTTTTTCCTCGGACTCTTGAGCCGAGGCGTTTGCGACCATCAAACCGCTTAGACAAATTGCCAAAAGGCTAAACACAGCAGACCTAGACATTGGATCTCCAAAACAAAATAGAACTCAACTGAAAAACAAAGAACGTTCAGTTGGGAGATTCAAAGTCGCCAAACACCGAGATGCGCAAGCCTCGCCTGGTGTTTGAGAAGTGGCGGCGGCAATTCAGCGATCCGCGACGCCGAGGGCTCATGGCGTGGCTCGCTCAATGAAACCGCAAGAGTGAGGGAGTCGAACCAATCAATCTCCGACACTTTGCCAGGCGAAAGCAAAAGATCGGTACTCTGGTCGCACCGACAATCCCAGGGATCATGTGGACTGGAGTCTGTGTTTCCTTCGTTGACCCGTTGCTCGGCTGTTGAAGAACAGTGCCCGCAACACGCTCCGCCGCTCAGACGGGTTTCCTCGATGATTTGCCTGTCCAAACAACACGCGGGAGACCCGGCCAACGTCGCGCAGCAAAGGCACACTTTGCCTATCAAGGGCAAGATCGCGCACCAAGCCGCAAGGGCGATAGTCATCAGCGGTTGTAGAAACTGGAATATCAATGGTCACTCGCAAACGAGAGCTTCACTCTTGATTGTTTGTAGCATGCGATCGCGGGTCAATTGCCATTTGCCACACATCACCGCGAAATAGCTGTGTCAATTGCCGCAGTTCCCCATCAAGAATGGCGAAAGGTGTCTCTTAGCCGCCGGCATCGCTTCGACGCAAGGCTCATGGTGTGGCCTGGACATGACAAAAATGGGTAGGCCGCGCGGATTCTACGGATTAGACCGATTTGTTCAATCGACTCGACGCGTCGTCACACGTTCGCCGATCTGACCTCACCACCGCCGCTGGACTGAAGCGAGTCAAAAACTCTCGTCAATTCATCAATCCGAATCGGCTTCGTTAAGAAAGCGTCAGGGCGAATCCCATGACGCTGCTCAATCGATTCCTCCGCGTAGCCACTGTAGAGAACGGTGAGTGTCTGATTGCCCTCGGCACGAATCATCTCAAGCAAGTGCATTCCGTTGACATGTGGCATCGAGTAGTCAAGCAGGAAGACATCGTAGGGTCTGTCGCAACAACGAATGAATTCCATCGCTTCGTCCGCCGATGCCGCCGAGTCGACGTCGAAACCAACATGCTCAAGGAGCCTCCCCGTCGCTTGCCGCACCATTTCTTCATCCTCGACCAAGAGAATCCGCTTGAGTTCGCGTTGCGGCGGATCGTCATCAACCGGCTCGTGAGAGTCCACCTCCCGTTCGGAGCTTGCACGCAATAGGATTTGAATTCGAGTGCCCGAATCGACGCGTGAAAAACAGTGAATCACACCACTAAGACTGCGCACAATCCCGAGCGTCGTTGCGAGCCCAAATCCGTGCCCCGACTCTTTGGTTGTGAAATAGGGGTCGAACGCACATTGCATTGTTGAGGAATCCATTCCACAACCGTTGTCCGCGACTTCAATGACTACGGCATCCCGTTGGCCTCGCACAAATTGAGCATCACGTTCGAGATCACCGAAGACACTCCAACCGCCTTCCTCCCGCGTTACAAAACGGTTCACTCGCACCACGATTTTTCCGGAGCGACCTTGCAACGATTCTTGTGAATTTCGCACCAGGTTGGTCAGGCACTGCTGGAGCGATGTCCGATTGGCCAGCACAAACAACGGCTCGCGGGAAATATCGAATTCCAGCTCGATGTGTTTCGGGACACCGGCATTGAGTATCGGTCGCATCTCGGTGATCGCACCAGCAAGGTCGAATACCGACTGCACGTCCTGCGTCCTTCCCGCATATGCCAACATCTGGCGACAGATTTCTGCGGCATCGTGTGTGACTTCGAGCACTAGTTTTGGATAATCGGCATCGCGTTTTCCGACATCGATCAATCCCGTCAGCGAGCTGATGGCTTGCAAGTGGTTGTTGAAGTCGTGGGCGACACCGGCAGCAAGCAACCCCAACCCCTCCATTTTTTGAGCTTGCACCAACTGCTTTTCGGTCTCCTCACGAAGAGATTTTTCCAGCTTGAGTTCATCAATATTGTGATGCAACAAGCCGCGTGCATTTTCCGCAGCGACGCGTAACTTGAGAACACCGACGCGTGCAATCACGGCATAGGTCGGGCCAAGTACGAGGAAACTCTTGTAGGCAAAATCGACCTCGAAGCCGCACAGCGTTCGAGTCACCAACTGTCCCACGATCGCGATGACGACAAACACGAAATACGCGAGGGAGGACGCAAAAGCAAAACTCCCGAGGACCAGAATCATGCCGCAACTGACCACGGAATCGGTCATCGACACGGTCGCGCCGATCCAATGCCCAACGATGGCCCCCACAAACAACACGAACGCCGAAGTATCGATCTCCTCGGTCCGAGTAATCCCCGTCAAGGCATATCGATACAGGCAAAACAAAACCACCGAAAAGACGGCGAGATAGGCTGATAAGATTCCTGCGTTGCCCTCGTAGGTCATCCAAACAACGGGCGAAGAAATCGCGGTACCAACCACCGCGAAGGGCAAAACGGCTCGCTGGAATTGGTACTCGAAAGTCTCGGAAACTCCGAGTCGGTTTTCACCCGTTTGTGTGGTTACCGCTTCACTCATCCGGTCCAGTCTAACGTCGATCGGTTCTTGCTGCGTCTGCCGCAAAACCAAGGGGTGGTTCGGAGAGCACCAAATGCGGTCCGAGACGAATCAACGAAATTCGATGAGCGGCGCCGTGTCGCCTTCGGCGAATTGACGAACGACTCGAATCATGCAGAGCGATTTTGAGGATGCCGCGTCAATAGACTGTGAAATCCAACGGCTCCTTCCCGACAACTCGTCACGTCTTCGCAAAGCAATTGCTTGTGCAAAGGTTGATCGCGCGGGGAGGTGCGTTGGCCGCCAGACCTGTTGCGTGCTGCTAACGGGGTTTGCCCTCTCAAACGCTACGATTGTTCCCTGTCTCCCACATGGCCCCGCCGCGTGAGGGAAAACCAAACAGGGCTCTCGTTAGACAACTTGTAACGCCGAAAAGTGCCGTTCGCCGACATACATTACCTCTGGCGGGAGAGAAGTGCCTTTTGAACGGACTCGAGTAGGCGTCGCCGTGAACATCCCAATTGCCTTGCGAACGTGACGATGCAAGAGGCGCCCAAAGAGCTTCCAGAATCATTCTGCGCCAAGTCCGCGAATAAGGAGTTCGCGGCGAAACCGAGTGTACGGCCCAATCGACGAGCTGCCACAAGACTGGTCGCCATCGGTGTTTCGACCGGGGGCCCCTCAACTTTGTTGGACGTGGTGCCATTGTTCCCAGCCGATCTCAACGCGGCGGTGGTGATCGTTCAGCACATGCCTGAGAACTTCACCGGTCCATTCGCACAGAGGCTGAACAAATTCAGCGCGATCCCCGTTAAGGAATCAGCTCCGGGGGATATTCTCTTGGCGGGACACGGCTATTTGGCACGCGGCGATAAACATCTCATGTTCTCAAAGCCGAGCCCGACACAGCCCGCGATGATCCGCGCTGTCAGCGAACCCTCCGATGTTCACCACCGGCCCTCCGTCGACATCATGATGAAATCGGCTGTGGAGACATTCGGTCACAACACGATCGGCGTGCTGCTTACAGGAATGGGTTCCGATGGTGCGGAGGGAATGGTTGAAATCCGAAACGCAGGCGGTCAGACGATCGCGGAGGACGAAAGTACGTGTGTTGTCTTTGGGATGCCGGCCCAGGCGATCCAGCGCGGTGGAGCCGTTCATGTGCTTCCGAGTCACCGCATCGCTGAAAAAGTGATGCGTCTTCTGGGACATCGCGTTTAGAGAACAGCGTTCAACAGTGAATCCATGGCGATGTCTGGCTAGACGCCCCTACCCTGGCGCGGCCTTCGATAGTTGAAGTCGCCGGCCCGTCTTTATCGCTTCTCAACGATAGACGCCTACGCAGCGACGTGTCTCTTCTCCCATTGCGAAGGCGGCTACGCTATAACGGACTGCCACTGGTTTTGCGGATCGGCCAAGAGATTTTCATTGCGCCGGTAAGCCTTGTTTGCTAGCTGCCGTCGCGCGACGTGACGTTGGAGAAGAGCATGGGAACTCACGTGACAGAAGAGTCCTGGTTTGGTCGGATCGGAGGTGCGATCAAAGGCATCCTCGTTGGTGGTTTGCTGACCATCGTATCTGTGCCGGTATTGTTTTGGAACGAAGGCCGAGCCGTCCGCACCGCCAAAGGGCTAAAAGAAGGAGCGAAGGTCGTCATCGACATCAAGCCCGAGGAGGTGAACTCGGCCAACGAAGGCAAGTTTGTACATACGGTTGGCGAGACGGCGACGGACGAAATCCTCCGCGACGAAGAATTCAGCGTCGAGTACAACGGCGTTCGACTCAAGCGCCACGTCGAAATGTTTCAGTGGCACGAAGACGTCGATCGCAAGAAGAAAAAGAAAATGGGGGGCGGCACGAAGACGGTTACGACGTACTCCTACTACAAGGATTGGTCTTCTCGCACAATCGCTTCGAGCGAATTTGATGAGCCATCGACGCATGTGAATCCTAGTGACATGCTGTTCGCCGAACGTTCAAAGCAAGCGAAGAAAGTGATGCTCGGAGGATTCCGCCTCTCGGATTCGCTTGTCGGCATGATCCGCAGCAGCGAGCCACTCGAACTCACCGAAGCGAACGTTCCCACTCCCTATCTCAACGCCGCAACGATCCGTCACGATGGACCTAAAAACGCGGCGAGACTCTATCTCGCGCGTGCATCTGTCGGAAAGACCGGCGCCGAGGCGGCTTCGGAGTCTGAAGACTTTGGAAACGACCTTCCGGCCAATCCGAATCGGCCTGAACTCGTCGACCTCGAGGCTGAGTCAACCGAGTTGCCCGATGACGGTCCGATCGGAACCACCGAACCACAAATCGGTGACGTCCGGATCTGGTTCACGGCCACTCCCGTGACAACCGTGAGCCTACTCAGCCAGCAAAGCGGTGATAGTTTCCAGCCCTACGAGACTGAATACAACACCTCCATCAACGTCCTTCGCGAGGGAACGTTCACGGCGGATGAAATGATCGCTCAGCAAGAGGCCGCGAATCGAACTCTCACTTGGGTTCTTCGATTCGTCGGCGCACTCGTGATGTTCTTTGGCTTGATGCTTATCCTCCGTCCTCTTGCCGTCGTGGCGGACGTCTTGCCGTTTGCCGGCTCGATTGTCGGTTTCGGCTCCGCGATCGTTGCGGGACTCCTGACGATTGCAGGGTCGATGACAGTGATCGGCATCGCCTGGGTATTTTATCGACCGGTCTTGGGGGTCTCGCTGTTGGTGATTGCCGGCGTCGCTTTGTTCCTACTCTTGCGGCGAAAGAACGCGACCAAAGAGGACGAACCCGAGACCCTCACCTCAATGGATCTCGCATGAACCGAACGCCATCCAAAACACACTCTCGAGGAAAGAACGTGAAACAGAGATTCTCTCTTCGCTCCATTGCAGCAATGCTCTGCGGCTTCATGGCCCTCACGACGGTGACTCACGCGCAAACGTTAGACGACAAGGAGGCAAAAAGCATGAGTGACTCTGCATTGATCAAACCGTGGACAGGTCCTCACGGAGGCGTGCCTCCGTGGGACCAAGTGCGCACCGAGGAATTCGTCGCTGCTTTTGATGTCGCAATCAAGCAAAATGCCGACGAAATTGAAGCGATAGCAGCCGACAAATCGGAACCGACGTTTGAGAACACGGTGGTCGAGATGGAACGCGCTGGTCGCACACTCAGCCGACTCGAGTCGATCTTCGGCGTCTATGCCTCGAATCTCAATCTCGGGCCCGTCGGCGACATTGAGCGAGTCGTCGCTCCAAAACTCTCTGCGCACGCGGACAGCATCTACCAGAATGATCAACTGTTCGGCCGACTGAAGGTGATCTACGAGAGTGACGAAAAGGAATCGATGACCGTCGCACAGCAACGCCTGATTGACGACCTCTACAAGACCTTTGTACGACGCGGTGCGAAGCTGAACCCCGACCAGAAGTCTCGGCTCTCAGCGATTAACTCACAACTGGCGCGACTGTTCACCGACTTTGGTCAGAACGTGCTTGAGGACGAAAAGCGATTCATCACCTGGGTCTCGAAGGAATCCGATTTGGCCGGATTACCCGAGAGCGTCATTGCAGCAATGAACCGTGCGGCTGAAGAAAACGGCAAGCCGCAACAGTGGGCCATCACCAACACGCGTTCCTCGATGGACCCGTTTCTGACCTACGCCGAGAACCGCTCGCTTCGTGAGCAAGTCTGGCGAACCTACTACAGCCGTTGCGATAACGGCGATGAACACGACAACAACGAGATCATCACCGAGATTCTCGCGCTGCGTCGCGAACGCGCCAAACTTCTCGGCTACCCGTCGCATGCTCATTGGCGGCTGGAACCGACCATGGCGAAAGAACCGCAGGCGACGATGGACTTGATGATGAAGGTCTGGCCTAAAGCAGTCGAGCGCGTCAAAGAAGAAGTCGCCGACATGCAGGCGATCGCCAACAAAGAACTGACGGGCGACGCTCGTATCACCATCGAGCCGTGGGACTATCGGTTCTACTCCGAAAAAGTTCGCAAGGCGAAATACGACCTCGATTTCGGAAAGGTCAAACCCTATCTGCAGATGGAAAAGCTACGCGAGGGCATGTTCTGGGTGGCCGGCGAACTCTTTGGCATGACCTTTGAGCCCGCCGATGTTCCCGTCTTCCATCCCGATGTTCGAGTCTGGGAAGTCAAGGGTTCGGGCGGCGAACATATCGGACTCTGGTACTTTGATCCGTACGCTCGTCCAGGAAAACGCAGCGGCGCCTGGATGACGGCGTACCGAGTGCAAGAAAACCTGGGCCAACCGGTGACACCGATCGTTTCAAACAACTCGAACTTTGTACGTGGGGGCGAAGACGAAACCGTTCTTATTTCATGGGACGACGCGGTCACGCTTTTCCACGAGTTCGGCCACGCCCTTCATGGCCTTTGCTCGGACGTGAATTACCCTTCGCAAGCCGGCACAGCCGTGGCGCGGGACTATGTCGAATTTCCATCACAGGTCCTGGAACACTGGCTCGACACTCCGGAAGTTCTGCAGCGGTTCTGTGTCCACCACGAAACAGGCGAGCCTCTCCCACAGGAATTGATCGACAAGATCAAAAAGGCATCCGCTTTCAATCAAGGGTTTGCAACCGTCGAATACCTGTCGAGCGCACTGATCGACATGAAGCTGCACATGACCGACCAGGCCCCCATCGATCCAGACAAATTCGAGCGTGAAACGCTTGCTGCAATGGGAATGCCCGATGAGTTGCCCATGCGACACCGCACGCCGCACTTCATGCACATTTTCAGCAGCGACGCCTATTCCGCAGGATATTACAGCTATTTATGGGCCGACGCGTTGACTGCGGATGCCGCGGAATCCTTCGAAACAGCGGGCTCGTTCTATGATCCGGAACTGACAAAAAGCCTGTACGAAAACATCTTCAAGGTCGGCGACACCATCGATGCGGGTCAAAGCTTTCGAGCCTTCCGAGGTCGTGACGTCGACACCGGGGCCCTGCTTCGTAAACGTGGGTTCGAGTAAGCCGTCGCTCGCGTTCAACTCCCTGGAAATCCGCCACATATCCTCCGTTGCTCGAATTCCTTCCACGGACTCATCCGTGGAGTTTTCGAAGGACTCGATCCGATAGGCGGTGGGAGCGGCCGAACGTCGCGGCCCTGATTTCTGGTTTTTCAAACTGGAACGGGGCACAACGCCCTCAACGACGAGGCGATCACACGTCGAATTCAGGCGGATCCGACTTCTCCTGTCACGTGCTGCGCTGCTGAGAAACTGAGGCTAACGCGGCAATTGTGCTCCAATCTCGCGCATTGGCGGATCACATGATCACTCGCGAGGTTTTTGGACGTATTTGTTGAACCAGGGCACTCAGCCCTCAATTGCAAAACGAGGAATCGCTTCACCATGTTCAAATCACTTTTCTGCACCGCCCTATTACTCCTCGCGGTCGAGAAAGTCGCACGGGCACAGTCGACCGATCTGCCTCACCAACTCGCCAAAACGTCCGTCGACGCAAATCGCCCCGACCAAGTGCTCGCCGCTTTCCTAAACAACCCGGCGATCGATGACTCGTTCCGGCAGGACTTGAAAAAGGACGCCGCGTTGCTGCGGAGTACAAACTGGGAGGCCGCGGTGCCGAAACTGGCCGGGATTTACTCAAAACAATTGAACGAGGCCGAACAGCAATCCCTTGCGACCTTTCTCGCAACGACCGCAGGGAAGAAATTTCTCTCGGTACAGGCCGAGGCACTCAGCCAGTTGATGGTCCACGCGATCGTTTCGAAACAGCAGACAAGAGCGAGGCAAAGTTTTGAAAGCGTCCTCAAGAGCACCATTGCCGCAGCGAGCCCGGCAGCCCGTGCCGAAATAGAACGAGCGCTTCGAGCGAAGCCGCTCCTTCGCAAGGACCTGCTGGGCAAGTGGTACACCCAAGACGACCAAGAAGAGAGTTTTGCATTCACTGGATGGCACTCCAAAGATGCAGACGGTTCAAATATTTCGGCCGGTGTTTCGCTCGATCACGAAGCTAAAACGTACGAACGATTTATCGACCGAGGAATTTGGGAGATACGCGGTCGCCTCGTAATCGAAATGAATTTCTCAGACTTGGAGTGGGTCAATTTATTCATCATCGACAAACTCAGCACGAACGAGTTGGTGTGGCGGATCGTCGACACAGAAGCTCCGCTCAACGAGTGGATTTTAAGCAAAGAGACACGCACGCCTATCGCACTCCCAACTCGCCCAAGCGGCTACGAAGACCTGAGCCCATAGCGTTCCGCGGTCATAACGTTCGTGTCGCGAGAGAATTTGCCATTGAAGGCATCAGCCTATTATTTGTCACCCAATTTTTTCGGAGTCGCCCACCATCTGTTTTTGCCTTTCCAGATATCCCCGCCCAAGCGGCCTATCTAAACCGTCCCAAACTAGTGACACGGGACGCTTAGGTTCGAGCTTCACCCTCCCGGATGGGCATTGGTATCTCACACGTGATACGTGACGCAGTCCGTGGCGAGGCTGACATGCACAGCATGACCGACCCGAACGCCACCTTCCCGAATGGACGATCACGTATCGATCACGCGAAAGTGATCGATACATGGGTAGGGCAACACTCTTCTCTCTGCGCTCGACTCTCACACCGGAGAGAGTGAAGTACGAAGGTCGCGCTTGCGTGAGGCGAATTAATTCCCGCGAAACGAGCGCCGACGCCGACGAGACACAACGGCGATACCGCCACCGCGAACATCGCGAAAGAAGAGGGTTCCGGCACAACCGAGATCGAGGTCCAAACCATGTTGTCCCAGATGGTTGTTGTTCCTCCGACTGCGTAGGTTCTCCGCCGAACACATCGTCGTTCCCGAACGCAATCATCGCGATGGGAGTCGAACCGGAGAGCACTTCATCCGGGGACAGAGCACTTCATCCGGGGACAGAGCACTTCATCCGGGGACAGTCCAGCCCGACAAAACTTGCGATACCGACCGGATCGTAAGTTACCTGACCGATAAGCTGCCCCGTCGTGTCCCAGGCCGTTAGATATTGAACACCGTTATCGGAGACTGGAACACTGAATGTGCCAACGAGGCCGCGCGCGCCGACCGAACCCGACTTCGCCCCGCCGCCTCCAATGGGATTCGGAAAATCGGTGCTGCCAATCACCGAGGACGCGAGCGGCTCCAACGCGGTACCGACCGATGTGACTCCCGGCAGAATCGTCGCGAAGGCACTGCCAGATCCAGCCAGATCTAAACCTCAGGACGAATAGGTACTGGATGGCACCGGCCCATTCGGAAGGTCAAAGTCAGCAACGACAAATGGTCTCAATTGACCAATGTTTGTGAGAGCGGTCACTGATCCCTGAGATGTAATCACGCCCGCTGACGCCGGCACGGATAACACAAGGAAAACGAGACCGACGATTATTGACTTCATGGATGCTTCCTGGGCTCGTGCATCGCTGCATCGGAAGGACTCGAAACAACGGTTCACCGTCACGCTAGCTGCAGCAATATCGTCATCTGGCACACGGAGAGCCGCTAGGCGCTTGTCGCAGGTAGTCCTGGTGAACCGGCGGCAAGCGACCTGTCTCACCCTCTATTTGAAATTGCACAGACGGGAGCACCGTCACGCAAACCGCAAAAAGGACGCGAGTCGACAGCCGACGTCGCATGAGCGCACGAAAAAACCCCCGACACGATTGCCGGGGGTCTTTTAAAAAATGGCGATACCTACTTTCACGCTGGTGGGCACTATCATCGGCTCGGAAAGCTTAACTACTGTGTTCGGGATGGGAACAGGTGGGACCTTTCCGATATGGTCGCCAAGGACCTTGCAGGCGGTATTTCGCACCTGCAAGGCCGATTGATTTGTTGTTTGGTAATGTGGCGGTGTCTTTGGCATGCGTATCACAAATCATGATAGGATCATGAGTGCGGGATATCGATGGCCAATCCTTCGTCCATTAGTACCGGTTAGCTCAACACGTTACCGTGCTTACACATCCGGCCTATCAACCTGGTCGTCTTCCAGGGGACTTTCGACAAATGTCTACGAATCCTAATCTCAGGGAGGGCTTCACGCTTAGATGCTTTCAGCGTTTATCCGTTCCGAAGTTAGCTATCCAGCCGTGCCGCTAGCGCGACAACTGGTACACCAGAGCTTCGTCCAACTAAATCCTCTCGTACTAAAGTTGAACCCCTTCAAGATTCGAACGCCCACGGCAGATAGGGACCGACCTGTCTCACGACGGTCTGAACCCAGCTCACGTACCACTTTCATTGGCGAACAGCCAAACCCTTGGGAGCTTCTACACCCCCAGGATGTGATGAGCCGACATCGAGGTGCCAAACCGCATCGCCGCTGTGGACGCTCGGATGCGATAAGCCTGTTATCCCCGGAGTACCTTTTATCTGATGAGCGATAACCCTTCCATTCGGGATTACCGGATCACTAAGGCCAACTTTCGTTCCTGCTCGACTTATGGGTCTCGCAGTCAAGCACACTTCTACCTTTACGCTCTACGCCTGATTGCCGACCAGGCTGAGTGTACCTTTGCACTCCTCCGTTACTCTTTGGGAGGAGACCGCCCCAGTCAAACTGCCCGACTGACACTGTCCTTTGTCTGGATTCACAGAATCAAAGTTAGAATTAAAATATGACCAGGCTGGTATTTCAACAACGGCTCCCTCAACACTGGCGTGCCGAGTTCAAAGCCTCCCAGCTATCCTACACAAGACATATCTCAACCCAATATCAGCCTACAGTAAAGGTTCACGGGGTCTTTCCGTCTAACCGCGGGTACGTGGCATCTTCACCACGACTACAATTTCACCGGGTCGGTGGTTGAGACAGTGTTCCTCTCGTTAAGCCTTTCATGCAGGTCGGAACTTACCCGACAAGGAATTTCGCTACCTTAGGACCGTTATAGTTACGGCCGCCGTTTACTGGGGCTTCGGTCGGGAGCTTCGCTCTAATGAACTAACCCTCTACCTTAACCTACCAGCACCGGGCAGGCGTCAGTCTCTATACATCCACTTGCGTGTTAGCAGAGACCTGTGTTTTTGATAAACAGTCGGAGGAACCGATTTGCTGTGGCCCGCCGAAACGGGCGCCCCTTATCGCGAACTTACGGGGCCATTTTGCAGAGTTCCTTAACCAGTGTTCTCCCGAGCGCCTTAGACTACTCGTCTCGCCTACCTGTGTCAGTTTTAGTACGGTCGGTGTGCTTCAACCCTACGGAGATTTTCTTGGACGTCCTTCGGAAGACATACCCAACGTAAGCGGGGTTAGCCTTGCGGCAAGGCACGTTTCTACCCGTGCCCTCATCGTTCGGACGCCGTCCCTCTTTCGGTCCACACAACCGGCGCAGGAATATTAACCTGCTGTCCATCGTCTACGCCTTTCGGCCTCGACTTAGGAACCGGCTAACCCTGGGCGGAATTACCTTCCCCAGGAAACCTTAGGCTTTCGGCGAGCAGGATTCTCACCTGCTTTATCGTTACTCATTCCGGCATAATCACCCGTTGGCCCCGACACCGCTCCTTACGGTACGGCTTGTATCTGACCAACGGCGCTCTCCTACCAATCAAAGATTCTATCGCTTCGGTGTCGTGCTTACTCCCGTTCATTATCGGCGCAGAACTGCTCGACCAGTAAGCTGTTACGCACTTTTTAAAT
>JBCBOT010000237.1:0-12404 GCA_039821165.1 Planctomycetota bacterium
TATCGAGGGGCGAGTATCGAGGGGCGAGTATCGAGGGGCGAGTATCGAGGGGCGAGTATCGAGGGGCGAGTATCGAGAGGCGAGGAAGAGACGTGAGAGGCGCTGTGTCGTTTCAGCCTCGCCACTCGCACCTCAAGACTCGCGTCTCCTACTGCCCCAGATAGGCGTCGATCTGTTCGGCTTTGCGAAGCAGGTAGGGGATGTGCTGTTCGGTGGTTTTCACGAGCCGCGACATCTGCCGCATCTGTTCGGCGAACTCATTAGCGAACTTCCGCTGTTGCTCGTCCCGCCATGTTTGTTCCAGCTGGTTCATCTGTGTTCCCAGCGCGGTCGAGCGTTCTTTCAGTTCCTCCACGAACCGATGCAGGTGCGAAGCGAATTGACGGAGCTGTTCGGGGTCAACGACGGCTTGTGACATAGTGTTGTGCGTGAAGAGGAGGTCGGATTGGTGACTGGATTGTTGCGCGACTTGCTACGGCGCGGATGCCGTCGAAACGATGCCTCACTTCGCCGCGCGGGAATGACGCCGGCTCACTTGTGTCGGTGCTAGCTTGAGATCGCGGCTTCGGCTCTGGTCAGCAATTCTTGATAGTGCTGGAGCGTGGCGTCCAGTTCGTGTCGTTCGGCAAGTTCGCAAAGCATCTTCAGGCTCGCGATTTGATGACTCGCCGGCGCGGGAACCGCCCTTCGCATTGCGACGCCACGAAGCTCCTTCATTGCGCCGAGATCGTCGCCTCGCGCGATCAAGCTTCGGGCCCGGATCATCCGCGCGGCTGCGAACAATTCATCGTTCTCCAGCAACGCTTCGGCGTCGCTGTAGGCGTCTTCGAACAACTCGGCGTCAAACTTGGCTTCCGCCAGCGCTAACCGTAGCGCTACCTGACTGGGGTCGCGTAACAGCCGCGCTTGGCACACTTCGATGCGACGGCATGCCCAATCGCTTCGGGCGCGTTCAAACTCGCGGTCCGCTTCGGGGGAGTTCAATCGCTGGGCGAGATCGTGCACCTCCTGAAGCTGCTGTCGCGACCGCGCGAGAATTGCGTCTTCGAGCTGAAAACGAACGTCTTCGTTATCCGGAAACACTTGCGCCGCTTGCTTGAGCAGACGCTTCGCTTCGAGCGGTCGCTGTTCGGTGCGATAGATCGCGGCGAGTTCCAGGAAACCGTCGAGGTCGGTTGGGTTGGACTTCAGACGTTGTTCGAGAGCTTGCCGCCGCTCGAGTGGAACGGCAGGTTCTTTCGACGCGTCGGACTCTTCCGGCTCCGGAGCGTTCTTCCGCAATAGCTCGTCCGGACTGACCGGTCGCCAGCGTCCACCCTCAAGTGGACTAAGGTCGGGATTGCCGGCAGAGACAGCCGTATCCTCAACGCCGAAATCTGCCGACGTCGTTCCCTTTGAATCAGATTCAGACATTCAAACGCCACCGAAGAGAAGGACTGGGCGTCCGTGCGACACACCTCTCAGTGTGAACGCTTTGGCGGCAAGATGCAAGGAACTCGGCGGTTCGGTTCGACCCGAATGGGTGAGTCGAGGGTCGTGGGGGCGACCCTCAACACACCGCGAGAGTTTCGCTCACCAAGGTGCGCGAATGTAGTAGTAGCCGAATTGGTCGGTGTGACTCGGCCAGTGCGGCGTCGGATAGAACGAACCACGCGGCGCGGCACCCATTGCGGGCGCGCTGCGGCCGTATTGGTGATAGATCGGACGCATCAGGTTCTGGCTCACGCCCCACGAATACGACTGTTGCATCGAAACGTTCGGCGGTACCACAACGGCCAAAGGCTGGCCGTAGCTCTGGTTGTAGTAACGTCCGTGCCAAGGCCGGTTCATCGAAAAGTTGTGAGCCCAAACTTGGGCACGCCCCAACGGGTCGCTCGCATTCGCAGTCGATTGCGACTGCGTCGAAAACGCGACCGCGAGAGCGGCGACTAGGAGTAGCGTTCGCATCGAAAGTTCCTCTGTCAGATGGGTGAACGATCCGCCGGCCTCAGCGAGGCAGACGCAGTTTGTTCCAGTAGAAATTCTTGGCGGCCGAGCGGATGGGGTCGGTCGAGTAGTTCACGCGGGTTCGATTCAAACCACGACCATTGTCGTAGTAGTTGTGGAATCGGTTCTTATGACCGTACATCAACTCGTGCGGATAGAACGGCTGGTAGGTGTAGTAGGTGTGTCCCACAAAGTGCGGTACGGGCAACGGCGAGATATACATCTGGGCGTTGGTCTGGTTGCAGTTGCCTTGCGAGAAGAAGTTGTAAAACAGGTCAGGTTGACCGTATTGGGGGCCGTAGCATCCGCCGTCGCCGCAGCTACCCGAACCGCAATCCCCGGCACCGCAACCGCCGATCTTTCCGGCCAGTCCTGCGAGCCGTCCCTTCAGGCCGACGCGACACGAATCGCCGCACGAGCCACATTCGCCGCCGCCGCACGATTCGCATTCGCCGACGCTGCAGCCACCCGACTCACAGCCACCGGTTTCGCATCCGCCGGTCTCGCAACCACCCGTTGCACATCCGCCCGTCGCGCAGCTCGCGGTCTTGGCGTTATTCAACTGTGGGGCTGACGGCAGGTCACCGACGTAGGCTTGGGGAGCCGCCACGGTGTCACTGATTACTTCGGTGCCGACGATAAACGAGCCATCATTGGCCGAGGCCGAGCCGGAAAAGGCGATCGCGGCGATGGCGACGCCACCGAAAAGTGTGTTTACAAGTCGAAGTCTCATCCGGTGGTTCCTCCGAACCGTTATGACAGGCGTGAATCCGTTCGAGCCCGGCGCGTCGATGGCTGCACAAAGCGATGGCGCAGGACTGCTGTGTCTCAGTCATTTCCTTCGGCGGCAAACCTGTCGGACCGATAGTGGATAGCGATTTGGTCGTGGTTTCGGATCAAGTGGCAACACTGGTAGCACCCACGGCATCCGGTCATTTGCCAGCGGTTTGCCAATCGATAAAGTCGGCGCGGTCGACAAGGTTCATTGGTTTAACCTATCTGGCATTTCTCGCCCTTCTCGCCTACGTTTTGCGGCGGTCGGCGCGAGCGGGTCTCACCTGCCGGGCCGTGTGGCTTTGCCGTCCCGCTAAAGCCCCGAATTGCAATGGATGCCCACTGATTTGGACTCTCTCGCGTGGCTAAACGACGCTCGAAAAATCAACCGCGGAAAAACGGCAAATCGCTCTTTGATGAGGTCGAGGAGTCGCTGCTCACGGCCGTACCACTGCGGCAGGCGGCCCAGGAACGCTACCTGAACTATTCGCTCTCGGTGATCACGAGTCGCGCGCTGCCCGATGTTCGCGACGGTCTCAAACCGGTGCAGCGACGAATTCTCTACACGATGCACCAGCAGGGCCTCAGTAGCTCCGCGAAACATCGCAAGTGCGCCAAGGTCGTCGGCGACGTGATGGGTAACTACCACCCCCACGGCGACAGTTCGATTTACGAGGCGCTCGTGCGGATGGCTCAGCCATTCGCGATGCGAATGCCGCTGGTCGACGGCAGCGGCAACTTCGGGAGCGTCGACGGCGACAATGCGGCCGCGATGCGCTATACCGAGTGTCGCATGACGCCCATCGCGAGCGAACTGCTCAGCGACCTCGCGACCCGAACGGTTGCCTACAAAGCCAACTATGACGGCAGCCGCGAAGAACCGGTGGTGTTGCCCAGCCGCTTGCCGAACTTGTTGCTCAACGGGGCAACCGGAATCGCCGTCGGAATGGCCACTAACATTCCGCCGCACAACCTGAAAGAGATCTGCAACGCTCTACTCAAGTTGCTTCGCGATCCCGAGATCAAGCCCTACCAGCTCGTCGCCAACGACGCCATTCAGGCGCCGGACTTTCCGACCGGCGGCCAGATCATCAACACCAAAGAAGAACTCCGCGAGATTTATGCCACCGGCCAGGGCACGGTGAAGGTTCGCGGCACGGCCAAGATGGTCGAAAGTGGCAAAGTCCTCCAAGTCACTTCGATTCCGTATGGAGTCAACAAAGCCAATCTCGTCGAACGCATCAGCGAGCTCGTCTTTGCCGGCAAGTTGCCTTTGATCAACGAGGTCCGAGATCTCTCGACCGATGAAATTCGCATCGATTTACTCCTCAAAAAAGGCACCGACGAAAACAAGGTTCTCGCGTTCCTCTACAAGCACACCGACTTTCAGAAGAACTTCAACGTCAACATGACGTGTCTCGTGCCCACCGAGAATCCCGAGTTGGGCCAGCCCGAACGTCTCTCGCTCAAAGAAATGTTGTGGCACTTCTTGCATTTTCGCCTCGACGTCATCACGCGTCGCTTGGAAAACGAACTCGCGACCCTCGAAAAGCGTCTGCACATTCTCGAGGGTTTCGCGCTCATTTTCGATGCGCTCGATCAGATCATCCGAATCATTCGCAACTCCGAGGGCAAAGCCGATGCCGCCGCGAAGATCATGAAGCGGTTCCCGGCAGAGAAGGGCGGTCTGGACGAGGAGCAGACCGATGCGATCTTGGAACTCAAGCTGTACAGGCTCGCCAAGCTTGAGATCAATTTGATCATGGATGAACTGAAAGACAAAAAGCGTCGCGCGCGGCAAATCCGAAAGTTGCTCAAAGAGGACACGCAGGACACGAATGCATCAGGACGTTGGAAGATCGTTCGCGAAGAAATCGAATCATTGATCGCCGACTACGGCAAAGACAACGCGGGCAAGCGACGCACGACGCTGAACCTCAACGAAGAGGAGATCGAGTACTCCGAAGAAGACTTCATCGTCGAAGAAAACTGCCACGTCATGATCACGCTCGACGGATGGGTGAAGCGGCAAAAGCAGATCGCCGATCCCAGCAAAAGTCGACTTCGACAAGGCGATTCGGTGCTCGCCGTTTTGGCGGGCAGTACACGGGCCACCGTCGCGTTCTGGTCGTCACTCGGTGTTTGTTACACCACTCGGTTCATCGACATCCCAGCCTCGACCGGCTTTGGCGAACCGATTCAAAAACTCTTTAAGATGAAGGACGGGGAGCGAATCGTCGCCGCCACTTCGTTTGACGAGCGATTGATCGACGGGATTCACGAAGACCCCAAGCATCCCGATTACTGTCCCGAGACGCACGGGTTTGCGGCATCGAGTAACGGGTTTGCGTTACGATTCGGCTTGGCACCTTTCGCCGAGCCCTCAACTCGCAGCGGACGGCGATACGCCCGTGTCACGGCGGGTGCTTCGATCGTCGGCGTCGAACCGATCCACGGTAGCGAGGTGATTCTTGCGGTTTCTAAAGATTGCCGCGCGATCATCTGCGAGTGCGAGGAAGTGAACTACCTGTCGGGTCCGGGGAAAGGCGTGACGTTGATTCGACTTGCGTCGACCGATGAACTGCTCGGGTTCAAGGCCAGTCAGGGCGATCGAGACTTGCTTACCGTCGAGACCAATCGTGGCGCCAAGAAAACGGTTTCATCGGCCAAGTACCGAGTGACCAGTCGTGGCGGCAAGGGCGTCGAGCTGCAGAAGAACGGCAAGATTGCCAAGATCGTTTTGCCGCCGATTACAGCGCCGGAGCCATTTGACGACGAGTAGGCGTCGTCTTTGCGTCAATCAGCGATTGACGTCGGCTCTTGTTGTGTCCCACCACCAGCGATCGAGAGCGACCGGTTTGCCGAACTCGAGCGTTTGCTTTTCATCGAGGGATGGATAGTCGGCGGGGGCGGACACGAGCGTCATGCCGGGATCGACCAAGACGCCGCCGCTGGCGAGCAAAACGTGATGGCGTTTCTTGCCCTTGCGAACCGTGTGCAAGGTGGCGATCGATTCTACCTGCGTGGGAGCAATGATCGCCCAATCGCGGGTATCGTCTTCGGCACTAAACGACGCCGCGAGGTTCGTGTGGGCGTCTGTTTTCGCGAAACGCTTGATCAACTCGGCCACGGCTGCGGTCCGGTAGAGCGATTCCAGCGAACCATAGACCGGGTACTCATCGCGAATGCGATTCCAGTGCTTGTTGAAGACTTCAACGAAGCGACGACTTCGAATATCCACGGTAACGTTGCCGCGTCCGCCATCGGCGCGTGCACGTTGGTTTTCGCCGCTCAGCCGGATGGGAGTTCCGCCGATTTCAAAGACTCGCTGATCGGCATCGCTTCGAACATCTTGTTCAGCCGCTGTGAACCACAACCGAAGCAACAGACCGTCCGGTGGACCCATTTCGATGAATTCGTCGACGATGTCGAGATAGTTGTCGACGCCGTCGGGCATCGCGACTTCTCCCATTGCCAGTTGTTTCATGTGACGGTCGGCTTCCACCATCAGCAACGCGACCGATGTGTCCGCTGCGGCGCCGAAGACTTCGACGCGTTGCATGCCGAGGGCTTCTCGCAGCTTCACGGCGGCGGTTCCGATCGGGATCTGTCCGCCTCGAATGTTTGTGCTCACCGTCGCAGCGGCTTGCATGCCCGCGGGCGTCGGATCGATCGTGCAACCGAACGGTGTGCCCGACTCCGTCGCCGCAAAGCACCGTGCAAGATGATCGGCGCGGAGAGTCAGTCGTCCGGTGGCGGCGTCGACGAACCAACCTTTGGATTCATCGATGCCGCCGACAGGAGCGGCAATCAAGATGTCGTCGTCGGTGAGTACGACGTATTGGATCTCGCTCAGTCCCGCCAAATGCATCATTGCGTCACCGAGGGGCAGTCTCGCCAACCGACGCTGCGCGATGCTATCTCTCAGTCGACGTAGCGACACCACACGAAGCGGAGAGGCTTCACGCCACGCCTCGCCTAGCTTTGCGGCTCGCGGCGCGGCGCCGTTGGCGAGAAGCGTTTTCAGGTTTGCGAGCGCGTCGGACTCTTTCGCGATCGTAACGGACCGAATCGTCCCGCTCGGATCGACGTAAACTCCCTGAGGGTAGGGAGCCATCGTGCTGTTGCCGCCGAGTGCCTCCCAGGTGTCCGGCATCACGGTGGTCTGGATGAGGTTCATGAGCGAATCAAAATCCGCGAAAGCGCCGCCTCCGCCCGCACCCGCGCCGTCCGCACCACCCGTCGACTGCGCTGCTTGCCACGTGTCGTTGATTACAGAACTCTGTGCCGATGCCGACTCGATGCCCCGAAGAGTCGCGGCAGCAGCGGCTGTTTCCCCCGACAACGACTGGGCGGTGGCGATCTCCGCAAGTAACTCGTCGGAACCGGTCGCCAACCCCTTGGCCCATTGGAACTCTCCGGCAGCGATGGCCTTCGATGCGTTCGGATCCGGCGCTTGTGCGCCCAGATGGGCGAGGCAGCTCAGCAGGAAGGCCGACGACAGGAGGATTCGGTGCAGAGGAGAATTCATCGTTCGAGTCCCGCGCGAAAAGAGTGGTTCGGCTTGAGCCGTAGAAAAAAGCGTGCCAAACAAGGCCGGACGCCGGAGGGGGTGAGCAACCGCCGTGCTTTTTCCGATTATTGCCGCGGTTTCCGTTTTCGCTTTTCCCACAGCGTTCGCATCGTAGCGTAATCGCCCAGCGAACTGTAGCGAAATGCGTCGTCCCCAATTCATGGTGCGATGGTTCGCCATTCACCGTCGAGCAAGCGTTGTTGCGGCAGGAAGCGGGCTTTGTAGTTGAGGTGCGCGTTGTCCGCCACGAAAAGCCCGAGATACACGTAGCGACGGTGCGATGCCTGGGCGAACTCGATTTGCTTGAGGATCGCCAGCGTACCGATGCTGTAGCGATGGGCGGACTCAGCAAAGCAGGTGTAGACGGCGTTGATGGACGACTTTCCGACATCGACGATCGCGACGCCGATCAACGATCCGTCCTTGAAAAACGAGAGTTCAACAGTTTCCACACAGCTGCTGACAAGGAAATCACGGTAGTCCGATGTCCCGGCGACATCGCTGCTGAGCCGTCGCGCGAGTCGATGTTCATTGAAAAGACGAACACGCTCGTGGTCGGCGCGGGGTTCTCGAAATTCAATTTCGAGTTCGCGATTCGCGCGATGAAGAACGCGGCGCATCGATCGCGTCGGTTGAAATTCGGTGACGTCGACTCGAGTCGGGATGCACTCACGGCAGCTTGGGCAGTGCGTCCGATAGAACATCGTCCCCGTACGCCGATAGCCTCGCTCTAACAAGCGATCCAAGTCATCGTGGGACAGCGGTGTACGAGGATGCTCCAACGGCATCCGCGCGATCTGCCCTTGCAAATAGGGGCATTCCTGAATCGCGTCATAGAGGACGACCAATTGCCCGTCCGGCGTCGGAGCAATTGTATCAAGCGATGGGTTTGGATCCCGAGTCATTGGAAACACCGGCGTGCGAAGTGGCCGCAGTTCAGTGTAACGACTCGGTCCGCATCAACGGTGTTCGACCGTAGCTCGCCGTGTAGTCGACGAGGAGATCGAAGAAATTAGTCGTCGCCAAGATGGGGCGGAACGCTCAGTCCCACCACCATTGGCCGTCTTTGAGGTCGGCGGGGCCCGCTGACTTCTTGACCTGGACGTTCTCGCCCTTTCGGTCGACCACGAGTACGTCCGACCCGAGCGCCTTGCTCGGTTGCATCTGAACACCACCACCGAGCGGCGTCATCAGTTTGTTCCCACGCCAGATCGCGTTGACGGCAGTTTCGACCTGTTCAGGTGCCGTGTAGCTTTGGACCGAGTAGGCCGCTTCGTTGCCCAGCACGGGCATTGCCCATCCGGCCTGCGTGTAGAAGTCTTGCTCTTGGATGTAGGCGGCCGCAATCGAGACGTCCATCAACTGACGAAGCTCGGCGTAGATTCGGACGCGAGCTGCAATTTCCGGATACTTGTCGGTGAAATCCTGGCAGAAGGCTTGGCTCGCTTTGTTGACGCGTCGAGTGGCGGTTCGCTTGCCGCCGGCGACCCGTTCATTCTCGCCGACGAGTTGCACGCCGCGTTCGTTGATCTTCATCGCCAGACCGTCTTCGCTGACCGAGACGCCGTCGTAACGGGGCTGGAAGTACCATCGCTCCATCGCATTCGAAGCGACGGCCGATGGATTCGCGCGGTCCACATAGCTGAGGAAACGCATGGGAAGCCGTTCCAGGCCGATGCCGATCAACTTCATTCGGTAGTCGGCTTCAACGAGAACGCGTGCAAAGTGTGTGTCGTTGGGAATGCCGCGAATCGAGACAGTCTGCAAACCCAGGTTGTTCTTCAGTCCCATCGCCAATCGCTCGGCATCGCTGGGCTGCACCCGACCCCGAACAGACGCCAAGAACTGTTGCATTCGGTTGAGGCCTTCGGGCGTCGGATCGATCGAAACGCTGATGATGCCCGTCGCGGTTTCGCCCGGAGCGTAAGCACGCATCGCGGTGACGAGATCCTCGAGCAGCACGGTCGGACGTCCCGTTTCGATTCCGACGAAGCGGTCGGTCGGGTCGGGAATGAATCCTTCGGCCGGGCCGGCGACGACGATGTCTCCCGTTTCCGGATAGAAGAACACGTATTGAATGGCGGTCAGTCCCGCGAGGGCGCGGACGTCTTCGCTGAGCTGTCCGCCGGAAGCGAGTTGTTCTTGAACCGCGGCTTCGAGACGTTGCAGCGAAACCTTTCGCAGCTTGCTACTCCGCATCAGGTCGTTGTCGCGCATCTGGCGAGCGGCCATCAGCCGCTGCTTGGCGACACGAGGATCGAACGTTCGGACCTTGAGCACACCCTTCGCATCGACGTCGACGCCGGCGATCGGTTGGGCGAAGTTGTTGGTGGTGTTGCCGCCTCCAGCACCGCCGCCGCCGCCACCGGCTTGGCCGAACGCAGGTGTCGCGAAGGAGGAAAGAGTCAAGGCGGCCACAACGGCCAACAGAGGAGCGAAAACTCGTGTCATGGTTGAACCAATTTCGATGTGCAACTTAGAGGCGTCGCAAATGGGGACAAGTCACTCTCAGTGACAGTAATCAGTCGCCTGCCCGTCGGCAAGAAACTGGCCAAAATACCGGGGATTTAACGGTCTTGAGGCCGCAAAACGCTCACGGCCTGAATGTAAACAGCAAATCAAGTGCCGATCGACACGCTGCGCGGCTTCTACGCGGCTAGTTTTCGTCGCTCCCGCACCTGAATGTTACCACCCAAATAGCCTTTCCCACGCCCTTTCGGTTTTTTTGGCACGCTCTAAAATCTCCGCTCGGCATTGGCCAACCCCCTCCCAGAAGAAAAGAATTATGAGTGACTGCGATTTTGGTTTGATCGGCTTGGCCGTCATGGGCGAGAACTTGGCCCTCAACGTCGAGAGTCGCGGTTACAAGGTCGCGGTCTACAACCGAACCACCAGCAAGGTGGATGAGTTGATCGCGGGACGCGCCGCCGGCAAGAACTTCGTCGGAACCCACTCGATCGAGGATTTCGTCAAAGCCGTCAAACGGCCTCGCAAGCTGATGATGCTGGTCAAGGCAGGTCCCGCCGTCGACGCCATCATCGAATCTCTGATTCCGCTCTGCGAACCGGGCGACATCATCATTGACGGTGGAAACACACATTACATCGACACCGAACGCCGAACGAAGACCGTCGAAGATGCGGGCCTGCTGTTCGTCGGTTGCGGCGTCTCTGGCGGCGAAGAAGGCGCACTGAAGGGGCCGAGTCTGATGCCCGGCGGCTCCGCGGATGCCTGGCCCGAAGTCAAAGACATGTTCCAAGCCATCGCGGCGAAAGTCGGCCCGAATGACGACATTCCTTGCTGTGAATGGGTCGGTCCTCGCGGTGCGGGCCACTACGTCAAAATGGTGCACAACGGCATTGAATACGGTGACATGCAGTTGATCTGCGAAGCCTACCAATTGCTCAAAGAAGTCGGGGGCCTCAGCAACGACGAACTCTACGACGTCTTCGACAACTGGAATGACGGCGACCTTGCCAGCTACTTGATCGAAATCTCGCGCGACATCTTCAGTGCCAAGGACGATCAAGGCGGCGACGGGTACTTGGTCGATCAAATCGTCGACATCGCCGGAGCGAAGGGAACCGGCAAATGGATGAGCCAGCTCGCGCTCGATCTCGGCGTGCCCAGCACGTTGGTCACGACCGCGGTTTTTGCTCGTGGTTTGTCGGCTCAGAAAGAAGCCCGGGTTCGCGCCAGTCAAAAACTCGAAGGGCCCTCCGCTTCGCAGAATCCCGAAATGCGTGCCGTGGTTGAAAAAATGATCGGCGACAAGACCGCCTTCATCGAAGCCGTTCGCCAAGCGCTGTACGCGTCCAAAATCGTCAGCTACGCACAGGGTTTTGTGCAGCTGCAGGCGGCTTCGGCGGAGCATGATTGGAATCTCGACTACGGTCAGTCCGCACTGTTGTGGCGCGGCGGATGCATCATCCGAGCCGTCTTCCTGGATCGAATCAAGGAAGCCTTCGACGCGGAACCCGATCTCGAGAACCTGTTGTTGAATAAGTTCTTTGACGACGCCATTCAAAAGGCCCAAGAAGCGTGGCGGGCCGTGATCGCAACGGCGACTGTTCTCGGCATTCCCGTGCCCGCGTTCAGTACCGCACTGAGCTATTACGACGGGTACCGTCTGGAACGTTTGCCTGCGAACTTGCTGCAAGCTCAACGCGATTACTTTGGTGCCCACACGTACAAGCGGCTCGATCGCGAAGGCACGTTCCACAGCGAGTGGCTCGACCTCCGCAAAACGCCGAAGGCCTAGTAAGTCGCAAGTGGCGAGTAGCGAGTGGCGAGTGGTGAGTAGCGAATTCGCTAATCACACTCGCTTGAAATGGACCTGCGGCAGGAGTTGATTCGTCGTGCCGCAAGGAAGACGCGCATGCGGTTCGAGCACGAATCGCAGGGATATGCCGATGCAGAAAACGATCGTTTGCCCGTTCTGTCCGCTTCATTGCGACAATGTCATTGTCGATGGGCAGGGTTGGGTGAGTGGTGGCTGCGGATCGGCATGTGAAGATTTCCAGGCCGCCTTCACCGCAGCTCCGGCGAGGCTGCGAGACCAGACCGTTGATGCACCGCAGCTCTCGCGATTCGTCAGCGAGCTCCAACTCTCGCCTGTTCCAATCGTCGAATTCGGTTGGCTCTCGATCGAGCAAGCCAAACGGCTCCATGACTTGCAGCAGCGAATCGTGGTCAAACTTCAAAGCGGCGCCGCGGCCGATGCTCAGACGATTGCGAGAGACGGATTCGATTCGGCCACGCTTGCGGATCTCAAGAAACATGCCGATGGGGTGCTCGCGATCGGTGATTTTGAAGCGATCCCGCAGTTGCTATCCACGCTCAAGTCCGACCGCGCGACGTTCGTGACGCGCGACACGTTGTCCGCTGATGCCGTTGCCTCACTGCGTGGTGGAGACACCGATTCGGAGTTCGTGAAGTTGCGCGAGTCTCGCTACCTTGGGGTCGTCGTGGGCAATCGTCCCTACGAACCGGGTAGCGAAGTCGCATGTGCCGAGTCGTTGTATCGCTTCGTTCGCGAGCGGAACGGCCAACCAATCCGAGACACCGAAAC
>JBCBOT010000238.1:0-12375 GCA_039821165.1 Planctomycetota bacterium
GTATTTCGAAGGGGGCAGCGGAACCTTCGTCGACATCAACGCCGTGATCACAGACCCCGACAGTGTGAATTTCGATGGCGGCGTCCTCACAACCCAAATCACCAATAACGGCGAAGCGAATGACCGGCTGATTGTCCGAGATGAGGGAACCGGTTCCGGCCAGGTCAATGTGGTTGGCAACACCATTCAAATCGATGGGGTTCAAATCGCGACCATCAGCGGCGGCATTGGCTCGGGCGATCCGCTACTGGTGACGTTCGACAGTGATGCGGACGCATCGGACGTTCAAGCAATCGCGCGGAGGATCGCGTTCCGAAACGTGTCAGAGAATCCAAGCCCCGACCAGCGAACGATCACGATGCAAGTCACCGATGGCGACGGTGGCACGAGCACCACGGATACTCGGGTCATGAACGTCACGCCGGTCAATGAAGACCCTACCAACGCCGGCTCTCTACCGACCGATGTGTCCGTCACCGAGGATGTTCTCACGAGCATCGATCTGTCTGCGATCGAGTTCAGCGACGTGGACGCGAACGCCAGTGACTTGACAGTCACTTTAACGACGTCAACAGGAGGTCAATTGACGTTGGCCGCGGATGTGAACTTGACCTTCGGGGGAACGTCGACGGCCCGCACGCTCACCGGAACACTGGCGGACCTTAACGCCTACTTCGACAACACATCGAACATTCAATATCAGCATGGCGTGTCGCACACCAATGGCGACAACGCGGACACCATCTCCGTCGTCATCAACGACAATGGAAATACTGGAAACGGAGGTGGAGCCGACCAATCGCTTGGACTCGTTAATGTCGACATCACGGCCATCAACGACGCCCCGGTGAACACCGTTCCGGGGACACAGACGGTCGCCGAAGAAACCACCACATCGATCGGAGGCATCTCGATCAGTGATCCCGACGACGCGGGGAGCAACCTGACAACTCGATTGCAGGTGGCAAACGGTATTCTAAATGTCACGCTCAGCGGCGGCGCAACCATCAGCGCGGGTGGCGATGGCACGAATGATCTCACCATCGAAGGTTCCGAGTCCGAAATCAATGCAACGCTGGCCACACTGACGTACACCGGCGATAGCGATATCGTCGGCACGGCGGCCGATACGCTGACCGTGACCACCGATGACCTTGGAAACACCGGCAGTGGCGGCGCCCAATCGGACATCGACACGGTCCAGATTGACATCACAGCGATCAATGACACCCCGAGTGTCGTTGGCCCCGGAACGGCGTACGGCGTCGATGAGCAAACGAACTTGACGATCCAAGGCACAGGATTCTCCGTCACCGACGTCGATGCGGCATCGGGAACAATGACGGCAACGTTCACCGTTGGCGAAGGCACGCTCTCGTTGTCCGCTGGCGACTCAGGCGTTTCGGTGACTGCCAATAACGCGGCAAGCGTCTCGTTCACGGGAACGCTTACACAGATCAATAGTCTGCTCACGGGTGGTGGAACCGGAACGATCACCTACCTGAATGGAAACGACGCGCCGTCCGCATCGACCACGATCACGCTGAACGTCAACGACGGCGGCAACACAGGTGCCGACCCGGGCCTGACCGGAGACGCCTCAAGCGAAGAAGACTCCGCCTCTCAGACGATCAACATTAACGCGGTGAATGATGATCCATTTGACTCGGGAGCGTTACCGACAGACATTACCGTGATCGAAGATGTGTTGAGCAATGTCGACCTTTCGGCTTTGGACTTCAGCGATGTCGACGGGAGTGGCAGTCTGACGGTGACCTTGACGACATCGACAGGTGGTGAATTGACGCTTGCGGCCAACGGAAGTTTGACCTTCGGCGGCAATGCAACGTCGCGAACCATCACGGGGTCCCTGGCCGATCTGAACGCATACTTCGACGACTCGAGCAACATCCAATATCGACACGGCACGCCTCACACCAATGGCGTCAATGCCGACACACTCACCGTCGTGATCAATGACAACGGCAATGTTGGCGTGGGCGGGGGCACCGATCAGACTCTCGGGACGGTGAGCGTCGACATCACTGCCGTCAACGACACGCCTGTGCAATCAGTCCCAGGAACCCAGACTGTCACCGAAGAAACGCCGGCGAACATCGGCGGAATCTCCATCGCCGACGTGGATGCGGGTTCCAGTTCGCTGACGACTCGACTGCAAGTTTCAAACGGCGTGTTGAATCTGAGCCTGAGCGGTTCGGCAACCATCTCGGCGGGCGCTGATGGCTCCGGTGACATCACGATCAACGGATCGGTTGCGGACATTAATGCCACCTTGGCGAGCCTCACCTACACCGGAAACTCGAACGTTACGGGAGTCGCGGCAGATACGTTGACGGTGACGACGAACGACCTGGGTAACACGGGAGTGGGCGGCAACCAATCGGACCTCGACACGGTTCAGATTGACATCACCGCGGTCAACGACACTCCCGTGGTCAGCGGCCCCGGGGGAGCTTACACCGTCGCTGAACAAACCAACCTCACACTCGAAGGGACGGGCTTTTCCGTCAGCGATGTCGACGCGGGCGGCGGTACATTGACGACCACGATTCAAGTCGGTGAAGGCGTCATCACGATCGCTGAAGGCGATTCGGGTGTGACCATCAGCGGTGGCAACGGCAGTGGTTCAGTAACGCTCACCGGAACATTGACTGCCATCGACAACCTTCTCACGGGAGCGAGCACAGGAACCATCACCTACTTCAATGGAAATGATGCCCCATCGGCATCGACAACCGTCACCGTCACGGTGAATGATGGTGGCAATACGGGCAGCGACCCTGGATTGACGGCAGACGCCTCGAGCGAGGAAGACGCCGCCTCTCAAGCGATTCACATCACCGCGGTCAACGATGATCCCGTCCTCGGTTTTTCGTCGACCGGTCCCGGTTTCGTGGAAGACTCGGCACCCGTGCTGCTCGATGCGGCTGCAACCGTATCAGACGGAGACTTGCTCGATTTTGCGGGTGGCACGTTGACGTTTACGATTGCTGCCAACGGAACGTCATCCGACGTTTTGAGTCTGATCGACGAAGGCACTGGTGCCGGCCAAATCAGTCTTTCAGGCTCAAACATCGTTCGTGATTCAGTCATCATCGGCTCCATTTCGGGAGGAGTCTCGGGAACACCTCTGACCGCCACGTTCAATGCGAATGCCGACGCGGATGACGTGCAAGCGGTTGCACGCCGGATCGCGTTTAGCAATACGTCGGAGACGCCTTCGACGCTGAACCGAACCATTAACGTGGTCTTGACGGATGGAGACGGTGGCACGAGCACGACTCAAAGCCGTGTCGTCTCCGTAACGGAGACCCCCGACGCTCCGGTCATCAGTGGACTCGCCGGCGATGTCCTGAACTACTCCGAAGGCGAAGGTGTCAGGCTGATTGAACAGGGCACCGACGTGGCCGTCAGCGATGTCGACTCGGCAGACTTCGACGGTGGCAGCTTGACGGTTCGGTTTACATCCGGCAGCGATTCGGCTGAAGACGTGCTTGCCATCCGAAACGAAGGAAGTGGGGTCGGTCAAGTCGGCGTGATCGGATCCAACGTGACTTACTCGGGTGTGGTGATCGGCACGTTTACCGGCGGCACTTCCGGAGTCGATTTACAACTGTCATTCAACGCCAATGCAGACGCAGCGGCCGTCGAATCGGTTGTTGAGAACATCACCTTCGAAAACACCGACGCTACGTCGGCCACGCCTGGAACACGATCGGTCGAGTTTGTGTTGACCGACGGGGACGGCGGAACGAGTGTGCCTCACAGCGCTTTCGTCAATGTTGCCGTCACGAATGACCCACCGGTGCTGACATCCGCGGCCGGTGGAGGGTCGCACACCGAAGGTTCGACGGCGTCATTCTTCAACGCCTCGCTCACAATCACTGATCCAGACAGCGCCGATTTCGATGGCGGAACACTGGTCACATCGGTGAGTGCGAACGGCGAAACCGGCGACCAATTGGTTGTGCTCGATGGTGGAAACGTCTCGTCCATCGGAACAAACGTTTTCTACGACTTCGGTGGCGGCCCCGTCCTCGTCGCAACGTTGAGCGGGGGCGATTTCCCGACGCCTCTGACACTAACGTTCAATAGTAATGCGGACGTAACAAGCGTCGAGGCGATTGGAAGACAGGTTGCCTACCAAACGACCCTGGATGACCCGTCGACCGCTCAACGATCCCTGAGCATGGTGGTGACCGACGGAGATAGCGGGACCAGTGGAACCGCCGTCCGCACGATGGATGTCGTTGCTGTCAACGACGCGCCGACAGCGAGCCTGACCGCTTTAGATCCTTCCTTCACCGAAAATGGACCAGCGGTCACTCTATTCGGAGGAGCCACCATCGATGCGGTTGAGGCCGCCGATCAAATCAATGCGATCACGCTCGAGATCGATTCGCTCGCGAATGGGGCCGACGAGCGTTTGGTGATCGATGGGGAATCGATCGCGTTGACCGATTTGAACAGCGTCAACACGGCGATGGGCGGATACGACGTCGATGTTTCAATCACAGGTTCAACCGCGACCGTCACGATCACGCGGACTGGTGGCTTCAGTGGAAGCGACGCGAGTGGATTGATCAGCTCGCTGCAATACGAGAACACGAGCGAGTTGATCGTCAATGGAAGTCGCGACATCACGCTGGTGAGCGTGACGGATAGCGGCGGTGGAACCGACACATCGTTGCCCGGGACTGTCTCGACGGTCACCGTCAACGGCTCCAATGATGCGCCGATCAATACGGGTACACTCGGGCCGGATCGATCGGTCACCGAAGACGTCCGGACCGCCATCGACCTCTCTTCCATCGACGTCAGCGACCTCGACGAGAACGGGGGTACGATGACAATTCGATTGTCGACTTCCTCCGGTGGCAATCTGTTTGCGACGACACAACCAGGTGTGGCGGTCGCCAATAGCGGAACAACGTCCGTCACGTTGACTGGGACGCTTTCCGATCTGAACGCGTATCTGGACGATGCGACGAATCTCGAATACCAGCACTCCGTCGTCGACACCTTTGGGGACGACGCCGACTCGATTCAGGTCGAAGTCTCAGACAACGGTAACACAGGACCCGGTGGTGGCGGCTTTGTGGACTTCGGTTCGATCAACATCGACATCGGTGCCGTCAACGATGCCCCCGTTAACACGACACCGGCCTTGTTTGTGGCAACAGAGGACACCGCCACCGGTCTCGGCGGCATTTCGATCAACGACCGCGATGCCGGAACAGCAGCCGTCGAAACCCGATTGAGCGTCGGCAACGGTTTGCTCAACGTGAACCTTTCAGGTGCAACGTCCATTTCATCGGGAGCGAACGGCAGCGGCGATCTGACGCTTCGCGGTTCGATCACTGACATTAACTCGACGCTGGCATCGTTGAGCTACACGCCAAATGCGAACCTTGCCGGTGTCGCCGCGGACTCGTTGACACTCACAACGGATGATCTTGGCAACTCGGGTGCGGGCGGCGCACAGAGCGACACGACCGTGATTCAAATCGACATTACGGCGGTCAACGACGCTCCGACAATCGCTGCGAACACAGGCGTCACGGTGCTCGAAGGCTCGACGGGCAACACGCTGACCAATGCGGAGTTGCGAACCGATGACGTCGATGACGCGGCTTCGGGATTGACCTATACCGTGACCGATGCCGTTGACAACGGCACTCTAACCTTGAACGGATTCGGTGCTCTTGGACTCGGTGACACGTTCACGCAGGCCGAACTCGATGCAGGTGACGTTCGATACGTTCACGATGACAGCGAAACTACGTCGGACTCGTTCGGATTCTCTGTGGCCGATGGCGGCGAAGACGGAGCTGCCCCGGCAACCGGCACCTTCGTTTTCACGATCACGCTCGTCAACGATGGAGTGGTTTCGGCGATCTCGGATGCGGATGGAGCGGCCAACACGGTGGCGGAAGACGCGGCGAATGGGACGGGCGCTGGGATCACGGCATTTGCGACCGACCCGGACTTGCCGGACGATGTCCGTTACTCACTCGACGATGATGCGGGTGGGCGATTCAGCATCGACGATACCAGCGGTGTTGTGACCGTCGCCGGCGGGCTTGATTTTGAATCGGCGGCCAGTCACGACATTACCGTTCGCGCGACGAGTGATGACGGCTCGACAACAACACGATTGTTCACGATCGCAGTGACGGATGTTGCCGAAGTTCCAGTGGCCTTGAATGACAACTACACCGTGATCGCGGGTCAAACGTTGAACATTTCTGCCGGAGCCGGTGTACTTGCGAACGATGCAGATGGTGACGGCGATCCGCTCACCGCGGTCGGTGTCTCGGCGGCCACCAATGGCAACGTGTCGGTGCAGTCGGACGGGAGCTTTACCTACACGTCATCGACCAACTTCACCGGGGACGCGACGTTCACCTATCGCGCCGACGATGGGGGACTTCAGAGCAACGTGGCAACGGTCACTATCACCGTCATCGCGGCGCCGAGCCCCACGACGCCGAGTCCCACGACGCCGGACGCCGATCCGACGCCAGTGCCACCCGCGTCACCACCAAACGACGTGAACCCCGACACGGACCCGGACGTGACCACCGAAACGAGCGACCCCGAAACGGAAGCGGAAGCCACCATCGACGTCGTGACGGGGACCGTTCTTCCCGGGGAAGATGATGCGGACGAGCGTCGTCGCAAACGCTTGCTGGTCTTCGACACGGATGAAACGGCGTCGATCGGAACGCTCGATGAACAAGAACAATTGATGAGTCGAGCACTGCGACGTTTCGAAATGGGCTTGGTTCAACGAATCGAATCGGAGGAGACGTTCAACCAGCGCGAGCTTGCATTCGATGATCTCTTGCAACTCGACATCGAGCAGGCGATCAGCTGGGATTTCTGGGATCAAACGGAAGAGAACCCGGAAGACTCGACCTACGAGCTCGTTGTCGGAACCGCCGGCGCCGCAGTCGGACTGTTTTCCGTCGGGTATGTCATGTGGGCGCTACGTGGCGGTGCGTTTCTCACCGTGATGGCATCGGCGTTACCCGCTTGGCGATTCATCGATCCGGTCTCGATCCTGGGTGCGTACCGAGCAACGCAAAAAGCCACGGACCGTGTCGAAACCATGCTCGGATCGTGAGCCTTCAGGACGCTGCGTCTTGGCTTTGGGCTTCGACTGCTGACGACACTGCGTAGGCAAAGGACTATACTCGCGGCATGAATAGAACGCCGCTTCACTCACTTGGATTGCTTCTCCTTGCGTTTGTCTGCCTCTGCGACAACGCACCGGGAGACGACGCACTATCGTTCGCCTCCGATGTGCTTCCGATCCTTTCAGACAAGTGCTACGCATGCCACGGCCCCGATGCGGGAGACCTGATTCGCCTGGATTCGTTCGATGCCGCAACGGCTGATTTAGGTGGCTATCGAGCCGTCGATCCGGATTCCCCCGCGGACAGCGAACTGTTGATTCGGATCGGATCCACCGACGACCCGATGCCTCCTGCGGATGCCGAGAAACAACTGACCGACGAAGAGCGGCGCGTGCTGCGGCGCTGGATCGAAAGCGGCGGCGAGTACCAAACGCATTGGGCATTTGTCGCGCCCAAACGTCCGAATGATAACGATACCGCTCCGGCTGAAATCGACTGCTTTATTGCCGCCGGTTTGGGTGACTTGAAACCGGCCCCCGAAGCGGATCGTACAACGCTTGCCCGTCGCGCGGCGCTCGTACTCACGGGACTTCCCCCCGAAACAGCAGAGCTGGAGCGGTTCTTAGCCGACACAAGCGAAAACGCATACAAGCGGTACGTCGATCGATTGCTCAACGACCGGCGCTTCGGAGAACACCAGGCACGGTACTGGCTCGATGCCGTTCGTTATGGGGATACGCATGGCTTGCACTTGGACAATGTTCGCTCGGTGCATCCGTATCGTGACTGGGTGGTACTCGCGTTTAACGCGAACATGCCCTTCGATCAGTTCATCACGTGGCAGCTTGCGGGTGACTTGCTTCCCGATCCGAACGTCGAACAGTTGGTGGCGACTGGATTTGTTCGCATGAATCCGACCTCGGGCGAAGGCGGTGCGATCGAAGCCGAGTATCAGGCCAAGAACAATTTTGATCGCACCGAGAACCTCGGCGCCGTTTTACTGGGGCTGTCGCTCACGTGTGCGCGTTGCCACACGCACAAATACGATCCGATCACGCAGATGGAGTACTACCAACTCCTCGCGTTCTTCAATAGCACGGCCGAACCGGCGATGGATCGCAACCGCGCCGCCTACGGTCCCACAATCGAGGCACCTCCGGACCATGACGCCTGGGTCCGCTACAAGCCGCTTGTGCGTTGGCGGGACCGGTTGCTCGCAGAGACCGATTCCGAGTTGGAACGACTCGGCGATGAGACTCTCACCGAATGGCGGAGCGTCGGGCGGGCGGAACAACTCCGTCGGCTGGCGGATCAAAACGGAACGATGACTCGCCTCTCAAGTCACGAAGCCGCGACGGAGTTGTTGTCGGCATTGGAAGCGGCTTCGAAGGAATTCACGACCACACTCGTTGCCAAAGACCTCGCCAAGCCCAGAGAAACGAAAGTCCTTCATCGAGGCGAATATCATTCACCACAAGGCGACCCGCTCTTGCCAGGTGTCCCAGCGGTGTTGAATCCGTGGCCCGAGTCCGCGCCGCCGAATCGTCTGGGTCTGTCGCAATGGCTGACGGCTTCGGACAACCCTCTCGTTGCCCGTGTGCTGGTCAATCGGTTCTGGCAACAAGTCTTCGGGCACGGATTGGTTCGAACCCCCGAGGACTTTGGACTACAAGGAGAGCAACCGACGCACCCGGCGTTGCTTGATTGGCTCGCGGTCGAATTCAGGGAGAGTGGTTGGGACTTCAAACACTTGCTGAGACTGATGCTGACCAGTCAAACATTTCGACAAAACTCTGCGTGGCGAACTGACGTCGAAGACCCGGAAAACAGGCTTTGGGCGCGCGGGCCCAGCTATCGCCTCGATGCTGAAATTATCCGCGATGTCGGGTTGTGGGCGGGCAACCTTCTGGACCCACACATGGGCGGCCCCGGCGTGAAACCGTATCAGCCTGCAGGCATGTGGAAAGCGCTGGCACACCCGGCAAGCAATACCAAGAATTACCAACGTGATTCCGGCACACTGCTCTATCGAAGGAGCTTGTACATCTTTTGGAAACGGACGAGTCCGCATCCGATGATGTCTCTCTTTGACGCCCCGGACCGAGAGTCGAGTTGTGTGCGACGTTCCCGCACCAGCACGGCACTGCAGTCGCTGGCGTTGTTCAATGAGACACAGCGGATCGAAATGTCCCGAAAGTTGGCGGAACGTCTCCTGGCCGAAGCCTCGACGAACAAAGATCGCATCAATCAGCTCTACCGCTTGCTCACCTGTCGTGATGCACGTGACTCGGAAGCCCAAGCGTGCGAGTCGTTACTCACACAAATGCTTGAGCGGTACCAATCAGACGAACCGGACGCTGTCGCGTTGCTCAAAACCGGCGATGCGGCCCGCAACGAAAAGCTTTCTGCTGTCGAGGTCGCCGCTTGGACGCAGGTTTGTCTGACGGTGCTGGCAAGCGATTCAGCGCTGCTCCTGTATTAGCGAGACGAGAATGTTAGATCGACTATTCCTTGAGCACCGGATGATGCAAACCCGTCGCCAGCTCTTCGGTCGCGGCGCGCTCGGCGTGGGCACCGCGGCGATGGCGGGTTTGTTGAATCACGATTTGCGAGCCGAAGGCGGGTTTGACGACTCCAGCGGACTGCACCACCTCGCTCGCGCGAAACGCGTGATCTATCTCTTCATGAGCGGTGGCCCGAGTCAATTGGACCTTTGGGACTACAAGCCAAAGCTGAAGGATCTTTTCAATCAACAGTTGCCAGATGACGTCCGCGACGGGCAGCGCGTCACCGGGATGACCGCGAAGCAACGAAACGGTTTGCCGCTCTGTCCGAGTAAGTACAAGTTTACCAAGCACGACAACAATGAATCCGGCGTCTGGGTCAGCGAATTGCTGCCGCACACCGCCAAAGTGGCCAAAGAACTGTGCGTGGTGAACAGCACCTTTACCGAAGCGATCAATCACGACCCGGCCATCACCTACATTCAAACGGGAAGCCAGATTTCGGGCCGACCGAGCCTGGGCGCGTGGCTGAGCTACGGACTGGGCAGCATGAACGAAGATCTGCCGCACTACGTGGTGATGCACGCGCGCTCAAAGTTTCCCGAGCAGAGTTTGTTCAACCGACTTTGGGGACCGGGTTTTCTTCCCTCGGATCACCAAGGGATGCTCCTCCGCAGCACCGGCGACCCGGTTCTTTACCTTAGCAACCCTGCGGGAACGACACGCCAGGATCGCCGCGCACAGTTGGATGCGTTGGCCGCATTGAATCAAGATCAACACCAACGGTTCGGCGACCCCGAGATCCTCGCGCGCGTACGTCAACATGAGATGGCGTACCACATGCAGACGTCCATTCCGCAATTGATGGATTTCTCCGATGAGTCCGCCGAAACATTCGAATTGTATGGAGACGACGCGAAGACTCCGGGGACCTTTTCGGCGTGCTGCCTGAATGCGCGACGACTCGCAGAACGCGGCGTTCGCAACATCCAGATCTTCCATCGTGGCTGGGACGCACACGGGCGACTTCCGGCGGAACACGAATCACAATGCAAGGATGTGGACCAAGGCTGCGCGGCGTTGGTGACCGACCTGCGGCGACGAGGAATGCTCGACGACACATTGATCGTTTGGGGCGGCGAGTTCGGTCGAACGGTTTATTGCCAAGGCAATCTGACCCGCGAGAACTATGGTCGCGACCACCACCCGCGGTGCTTTACGGTTTGGATGGCGGGCGGTGGCATCAAGCCCGGCATCACCTACGGTCGAACGGATGACTACGGATACAACATTGTTGATGCCGAGGGACAAACGCTCGTACCGCAACCGACCAAAGAGCACTGGACTCCTGGTACGATGCACATCCACGATTTGAACGCGACGATCTTGCATCTACTCGGAATCGATCATCGCCGGCTGACGTATCGATACCAAGGCCGTGACTTCCGGCTGACCGATGTCCACGGTCACGTGATGCACGATTTGATCGCTTAGGCCATCGGCGACGTCCGGTGGACACCTCCCGCCGACCGGACCGCTATGACCGCCATCGATTACGCCGTTTTGGTTGTGTATTTCCTCACCATGATCGCGATCGGTGTTTGGGCAATGCGAGGGGTCAAAGCCCAGGAAGACTACTTCATGGGCGGCCGCGGTTTCGGAAAACTCCTGCAGACGTTTGCGGCGTTCGGCGCCGGAACGGGAGCCCACGAACCGGGACAGGTGGGCCGGACCGTTTGGACAAGCGGATTGAGCGGTGCATGGTCGGCGCTGATGTGGCTATTCGTAACACCGCTCTATTGGATCACCGCCGTCTGGTACCGGCGGATGCGGCACCTCACGCTTGGGGACTGGTTCGTCGAACGCTACGAATCGAAATCGCTCGGTGCAGCGTACACCGTCTTTGCGCTGACGTTTTACATGTTCTATCTTTCGACCATGTTTTCGGCGATTGCCAAGTTTGCGGTCCCGTTGATGGAGGTGACGGAAGTCGGCGGCGTCCGCTTGGAGTATTACTTGGTCCCAACGATTGCCATCATCGTCGTCATCTATGGTGTGCTCGGTGGATTGACGGCGGCTTACTGGACCGACCTGATCCAAGGCCTCTTTATCATTCTGCTTTCTGTCTTGCTGATTCCTTACGGATTGTGGGCTCTCGTGGAGCGATTTGGTGATCCAGAAACACAGGGCTTCCTGGACGGGTTTACGATTCTGCATGAACGCGTGTCGGCAGACTATTTCGGATTGTTTGATGGTCCCAGCGCCGGCGAGTTTCCCCCGCAATACATCTTCTCGTTGACGCTGTTGGCGATCGTCGGAATCGTCGTCCAACCGCACTTCATTGCAACCGGCGGAGGTTCCGCCAAGACCGAATACGAAGCGCGAATCGGCTTGGTGGTTGGAAACTTTCTCAAGCGTCTTTGTACGGTTGGCTGGGCGATCACAGGCTTGATCGCGCTCGCGCTACTGGCTGGGAATACTGAAATCGCTCGCGACGCCGATCAAGTTTGGGGCGTTGCGACACGCGAGATACTTGGCCCACTCAACTTAGGTTTGGTCGGACTCATGCTGGCGTGCTTGCTGGCGGCAATGATGAGTTCGGCGGACACTTACATGATTGTTGCGTCGGGGTTGGTGGTACGAAATGTTTATGCACCGTTCATCGATCCCAATGCGAGCGAACGGACGTATTTGTTGGTCGCTCGACT
>JBCBOT010000239.1:0-12352 GCA_039821165.1 Planctomycetota bacterium
GCCCCAATTACAATTCAAATCCAACCAAAAGCAAAAAAGCAAATCCGCTATAACTACCGATGCAATATCCGGGCTAGGCGAATCAAGGGGCACTCCATGAGTTCGGGCACGCATTCAAACGCGTGCCCGTGAAGCTTGTAACGATCGTCGCTAAACTCCTTTACGGGCAACCATTGGATCGTGTTGCCGTTGAATCATGAGGAGCGACGAACGGTGAATGAGCTTAATCGACGCGAAGCAATGGCGGTCGGGGCCGCGATGGCTCCGTTTCTCGCCACCAGCGATGCGTCCCCGGAAGGCCAGCCCGTGGGCCCGATCCTCGGGCATGTGGACCACGAAACGGCCATCATCTGGTATCGCCCGCTCCAACCAGGCGAATACGTCGCCGTTTTGACCAACGTCAGGACGAACGAGACACGAACAGCGAAAGCCGACGCAACGAACGGTCGCGACCTCTGTCTCACCTGGCGATTCGATGATTTGAGAGCGAACACGGAATACAATTACGCCATCACGCATCAGGGACGCCTGATGGCAGCCGCAGACAATCAGCGGATTCGAACCGCACCTTCTATCGATCAATCTTCTCGAGCCGTTCTCGCGATGGGTTCGTGTGCGTCGAGCGAAGAGTTCTTTGACGTCTGGACACAGATCGCGAGTCAAAACATCGACGCGTTGATGCTGCTCGGCGACACGCCCTATATCGACGACAGACGTCTCCCCGTGAATCGTTTGCGGCATCGCGAATTTCTATCGATTCCGACTCTCGCGGACCTCGGAGCATCAACGCCGATCTGGGGCACTTGGGACGACCATGATTTCGGCGGCAACGACACCGATGGAAGGATCACCGGTAAAGCCGAGATTCGGAAGGCATTCACGGAGTATCGGGCGCAACGATCGTTCGGCGACGGAACGCATGGGGTCTACACCCATTTCCGCCGTGGGCCCGTCGAGGTCTTCATGATCGACACGCGGTATTTTTCGCAAACCGAATCGAGTCCCGTCGACAAAGACAAGCCGACGTGCCTCGGCAAGACGCAGTGGGAATGGCTGTGCGAAGGACTCAAGCGGTCGACCGCACCGTTCAAGCTGCTGGCGACCGGGATGATCTGGGATGACAAGAAGAATCGTGAAAAAGACGACTGGGGAACCTACGCGCACGAACGCGAGGCGCTCTTCGATTTCATCGGCCAAAACAACATCGGCGGCGTTGTGCTCATCGGCGGTGACATCCATGTGTCGCGACATCTGACGTACCCCATGCAGGAACGGATCGGATACGACTTGCACCAGTTCATCGTCAGCCCGCTTCACGACCGCATCATCCCGTCACTCAACGAACCACACCCACATTTGGAGTGGGGCGAACCGATCAAGAACATGTTTCTCACCCTCACGGCGGACTCCACCGGCGACCGACCAACGCTCGACGCACGATGGATCGACCGCACGGGAAAGCTGCATCGCCACGTGCAGCTTGAAGCCGAGGGGTGATCGGAGACGAGAAGCGAGCGAGGGATGAGTAGCGAGAGACGAGGTGCGAGAGACGAGACGATTCGACGGGGGTGCCGCCGGTCACCTTCTCTTTAGCTTGATCTCGAACAGTTTCGGCCAGTTCTTGCCCGTGACGAAGAGCCGGCCGTCTTCGTACGCGATCCCGTTCAACACCGATTCGGGACCGAGCGTCTCGCCTAGCAAGCCGGTCAAATCGAGCCATCCGGTCACTTTGCCGGTCGCAGGCGCGATGATCGCGATTTGATCTTTGTGCCAGACATTCGCAAGAACTTGTCCGTTCACGTATTCAAGCTCGTTCAACTGTCGAATCGGTCGAGTTCCATCTTTCACTCGGATCGTACGGACCACCTTGAATGAGTTCGTGTCGAGGAACTTCAGTCGGTCTGATCCATCGCTCAGAATCAGATGGTCGCCGTCATAGGTCAGCCCCCAACCCTCTCCCGAATACCGAAACTGTCGCTCAAACTTGAGCGTCTCTGCGTCGTAGATGTAGCCAACCCCGCGTTTCCAAGTGATCTGCACGAGTTTGTCATCGAACAGCGTGAGTCCTTCACCGAAGAGTCGGTCGTCGAGACGAAGCAGCTTCTCGACACGCCCCGTCTTGAGATTCACGCGTCGGACGGAAGACTTGCCGTACTGGCCCGTCGATTCGAAGAGCGTTTCGCCATCGAAGTCGAGTCCCTGACTGTAGGCGTCGGAGTCGTGAGGAAACGTATTCACCACCTCGACGCGATAGACCGGTGCGGAACGCGTTGTACGCTGTGAAATCCAGTGGTATCCGGCGTCGCCCGAATCGCGGCTCTGAGCCGCCGCGAATCCGATAGTGAGCAGTCCCGCCAGGATGCAAACGGCTGAGACAAAAAGCGTGAATCTGGAACGCCGACGAACCGGCTCAACAGGGGAGTGATGCTTCGTTCTTAATTTTCGGCGTTCCACTCTTGTCCCTCGGAGTCTCCGAGCTGCGATCAGGCGGCTCCTCCAATCCTGGCGAGCGTCTCCCTAATTGTCGCAACGCCACAGACCTGGAGCAAGAGCAGCGACTTGACCCTAAGAGGGTGTAGGGTTCGTGCCGCCATCGGTCCCTCCCGGAAGGATCTTCGATTGTGCCGCATCTCGTGCTCTTCGGCGCCGCGTGAGAGCAAGACTCGATGCCTGACAGGACATTCAGTTCGCCCTCCACCATCGGATCGACGTGCCTACGCTTGAGGCTGGGACACCTGCAAAACCTCGAGATTCGCTCCGGCTTTTTGCCAGAACCTTTTTGCCCGAACGTTTCTGCAAGCAGCCTGCTTTTGCAATTCTATTGCATTTGATACGCTCTCGTCGTGGCGTCCCGTAATGGATGTCGCGGATAAGCGTCACACTTCGAGCAACTCGACTCCGTGATGTTGGTGCTGACCACATCGATGTCCGGATCGAGTTGCTCGACTCGCCACGACTTCGTTTTTCGATAGGTGCATCTCGATGAATCTCTCTGGCGCTGACAAACCACTTCCAGTCACTGTCCTTTCTGGTTTTTTAGGCGCGGGCAAGACGACGCTCCTCAACCATGTTCTCGCTAATCGCGGCGGAATGCGAGTCGCCGTGATCGTCAACGACATGAGCGAGGTCAACATCGACGCCTCACTTGTCCGAGACGGGGGCGCGCAACTCTCAAGGACCGACGAGCAATTGGTTGAGCTGAGTAATGGTTGCATCTGCTGCACCCTCCGCGAAGACCTGTTGATCGAGGTCGCGCGACTCTCGCGAGAAGGGCGATTCGACTATTTGTTGATTGAGTCGACGGGCATCAGCGAACCAATGCCCGTTGCTGAAACTTTTACCTTCGCCGACGACCAGGGAAACAGCCTGTCGATGTTGGCGGAGTTGGACACCATGGTGACCGTCGTCGACGCAGGAAATTTTTTCAATGAATTTGGTTCGTGGGACGATCTGGCGGACCGACAACTCGGTGTGAGTGACGAAGACCATCGCAACATCGTCGATTTGCTCGTGGATCAAATCGAGTTTGCCAACGTGATCATCGTGAACAAGATCGACCTTGTGACGCCCTTTGAACTTGAGCAGGTTGAGCAAATCGTTCGACGGCTGAACCCGAACGCCGAGCTGTTGCTTTCCCGCGAAAGCAATGTCCCGATCGAAAACGTCATGGGAACGGGCCGTTTCAAGCTTGGTGAAGCCGAATGCTCCCCGGGATGGCTAGAGGTTCCGCGCGGGGAAGAACAAACGGAGACGGAGGAGTATGGAATCAGCCACTTTGTGTACCGTCGCGACCGACCTTTCCATGCGGCAAGGCTTTCGGAAACGATGAATGGAGGATTCGGCGAAGGCCAGCCACTGGACGGAGTCTTACGAAGCAAAGGCTTGATGTGGATCGCGTCGCGCCACAACTGGGCATACGACTGGTCTCAGGCGGGTTGTTCGATCCGCATGAACCCTGGAGGACTCTGGTGGGCCGCCGCTCCGAAGGATGAATGGCCGTCTGACGAAGCGGCTATCAAAGAGATCACTGCGAAACTCAATGGGGAGTACGGAGACCGCCACCAGGAACTCGTCTTCATCGGACACGGCATGGATGAGATGCGGATCGTTGAAGCACTCGATCAATGCCTTCTGACCGACTCGGAGTTTGCCCAAGGGCCAAAGGTCTGGTCGCGCTTTGAAGACCCATTCCCTTTAGTCGAGTTGGACTTTGAGGAAGATGATCCGTCGGAGATTTGGCGATGAAGAGACTGCAGACCTACTTTAGGAGACCCTTCAGTAGCGTTGAGGAATCAAATTAGGAAAGCAGTCGAACAAGAATGTGGTCTGCATTAAGCACGCGCTGAGCCAGAATTCCATACCTTCGAGATGCTACGAATGGATCACCTCTCGCTCTTTCTCAACTCACTCTTCATGGCATTGGCGATGTCCGCGCCGTATCTGGTGCTCGGCTACGTTGCCGCCGCGTTGATCAAGGAATACGTCTCGCGAGAATCGCTCGCGAAGCACCTGGGCGATAGTGGCGTGAGACCCATCCTGAATGCGGTGGGTATCGGAGCGATGCTTCCGATTTGCTCCTGTGGGGTGATTCCCCTTGGAATTGGAGTTCACCGTGCTGGCGCGGCAAGAGGAACTGCACTGTCGTTTATGACAAGCTCCCCCGCGATCTCGCCCGTTTCGGTCGTGATGGTTGGCATGATGCTCGGGCCTCGGTTTATGCTGACCTTTCTCGGAGTGGCGGTAGTCGGCTCGTTACTGATTGGTTTGATTGGGAACCGGATATTACGAGACAAGAGCCGTCCGATTGGGGACTTCAACAGGATTGTCGATCAGGTCGAGAGCGAGGATGAACATCATTCTCAAACGCCCAAGAAACGAACACGTCTTGGGCGAGCTCTCCATTGGGCGTTTTGGGACCTTGGCGCCGAGACGAGTGTTGACCTGACGATCGGCCTCGCGGTCGCTGCGTTGGTTCTCGCTTTCTTGCCGCTGGAATTGACGGAGGCGTATCTCGGCACTCGAAGCCTTTGGACTCTGATTCTCGTGATTCTCATCAGCATTCCCGTCTACACCTGCTCGGTGCCGACGATTCCAATTGTATGGGCCCTCTTCATGCGCGGTGCGATGCCGGGTGCGATGCTCGCGTACATGATCGCCGGACCGGCGACAAACCTGGGTGAATTGAACGCGATTCGACGTGGGATGGGCAACCGAGCTGCAGCATTCTATGCCGCCAGCCTTTTGACAATCGCAGTCGCCGGTGGCCTGCTGGCCAATCACCTCGTCTTCGCCACGTATGAGTACAAAGCGGTGATGGTCGCGGAGAACGAACTCGAGGTACAAGACTGCTGCGTACCGATGATCTTCGGCAATCGAATCGAACGCAATAACCTCGCCCGCATCGTGTCCAGCGTTCCGACTTGGCACTACCCCTTCATCGTGATCTTGTTGGTAACAATCGGAGTCGGCATGCTCCAGCGTTTCGGTCAGCGAAAGAGCCACCAAGAAAGCAGTCGCGCAGCGGCATCTATCGAGGAAAGCCAGACATGAATAGGAAAGCAATTACCACGGGAATCCTCACCGTTGGGATGATCGTCCTCTGGAACGGTTGGCTACTCATCGACTGGAGAAGCAGTCATCCACCGATCTCGGAGTCTTGGCAGGCCCCCCCACAAGACATCGACGTTTCCGTGACAACTTCGACAGAGCCAAAGTTGTGGAAAGACATCAAAAAGACAGCGGTGTCAGAAACGATCGATGGAGGTTTCGAACCACTGTTCGATGAATCCGTTGCCGCGCTCGAGGGAACGCGCGTTGAACTGCCAGGCGTTGGTTTTATTCTGACGTCCGGAATACGAGAGAACGAAGACGGGAAGAAGGAAGTCGCCGAGTTTCTCTTGTTGCCCGGCGACGGTGGAGTGGCGTGGTGCTGCGGACTCTCAGCGATCCCGTACGCCGAACTGAGTGTGCTCGTTCAGTGCCCAAACGCCCCTTTTCCGAGGTCATCCGCGGACCCGAAGAGTTCCACGGTTTTTGTGAGTGTCGAAGGCACACTTCGGCTCATGAAAGAGAACCGATACAACGCGTTCTACACACTCGAGGATGCGTCGGTCGAATTCATCGATGCCTGGGAAGTCATGCCGCCCAATGTAAAGAATCTATGCCTCGATCAGCCGATGGTTCCATGACCCTCCAAGCCACGATAGCAATGGCAGCACAGGTCCCCAATCGCCAGAGCCTTCGACTGAGGTTCACCTGAAGTGCGACCGGACGAAAGCCGTCTTTGAATGCCATTGAGTTTTGATGCGATGAATCCTGAGCTGCTGCAAACACGCGAAGCATCCACGCCAGATTATTTCCTCGAATTGATCATGCTCGCCACGTTCTCTTTCATCACGCGGATGAAATCTCCGGATTTGGGACGGTTCGAAGCGGGGCTATAAACGACAACCGAAATCCCGAGCCGTTTCAACTCGGCTCGAATTTCTTGAATCGGCTCCGTTTGCCAAAGCATCGCTTTCGCAGACGTTGTTTCGAGCGAAGCGGCCAGTTCCTTCCAAGCCTCCTCGTCTGGCATCTCGTCAGGCTCCCAACGAACACTCTCAACACGAAGCCCATACCGACGCGCCAGATACTGGTAGACCGGTTGGGCGCTGAGCACCGGCGCGGGCTCGTCGCTTGACCATGCATCCAACAGCTCTTGATCCAACGCTTTGAGTTCCGTCTCCAGCTTCACAAAACGCCCCTCAAACACCTCGCTTTGATTCGGCACGAGTTTGACCAAAGCGTCTTTCACCGAACGCAGTTGCGTGATCGCGATCTGAAGATCCAGCCATGTCGTTGAAGCGAGTGCGGTGTGGGTATGTTCTCCATCGGGGCCATGTTGATGCGTGACGGACTCGACGCCATCGATGTATTCCTGACGTGCTTCCTCCGTTGTGTTGACAACCTTCGAACGAGGTAACGACACACGCTTCACCCAAGGGGCATAGTCCGCGCCATTGACCAAGATCAGGTCGGCTGACTGCAACCGCGTCACGTCCTCGACACTCGGCTCCCAAAGCGTTGGGTCTTGATTCTCTGGAACGGGAAAACGAACGTCGACATGCTCACCACCGATTTGCTGGGCGAAAAACGCCAGCGGATAGTTGACCGTATATACCTGTGGCGTCCCCCTTTTCGTTCCGTCATGCCCGCTCCTCGATTCGCTCTCGGCGCATCCGATCGTGCACAGAATGACGAAGCTCGCCAACCAACAGGGAACGAACCGATTTGCCGAACGCATTCAGTGAACCTCGTTTCCGAAACTTAAAGGAGAAACCAACGAATCGCAGGACCGCTCAATTGACGGGTCAAGAACGTAAGCGAAACGGCGATACCGCCACTGAGCCCGAGAACCACCAATATCTCCCAGGCGACGATCAGAAACACCGCGAAACGCGTTGCCCCGATTTTGCGCATCGTTTCAAGTTCCTGTCGACGAATGCGGAGTGACAACGCGAACACCAACACCACCACCAAAGTCGTCGCCACGCTCAAAAGAAGCGCCCCGACCAAAACAATGGTACGAACGCGCAGGATTGTCGCCAGGAGTTTTTCCATCACTGCGGACGGCTCGACAATTTGTGAAGCCTCATCGGTTCCTTGAAACCGTCCGCGAAGCAATGCCCGCGAGCGCCGATCCTCTGGTACCGCAAGAACACCCGTTAAAGGAAAATCAACCGGGTCGCCATGAAAATGGAATGAAGCCACATTCGCGGATGTGATCTCGGTGTAGGTCGGTACCGACGCGTTGGCAGTGAGGCGTTGACCATCTTTCTCCAGGAGCGAATCGGACGAGGCGTCTTCGCCTAAATCCTGATGCCCATGTCCCAGGCCGGCGATGATCCAAGCGGTTTTGACATCCACGAAAACTGCCGAGTCGTCGGGCGATCCTGACGGTTCCAAAACACCGACCACGTTCATGCGAAGCGGGTAGGCGCCGGCCAAGTCAAACACGTTCTCCGACTGTGAAAGCAACGACTGTCCAGGTCTCAGTTCGAGCTGGTCTGCCGCGTCGACCCCGAGGACGCACTCCCCGAGCATCGCAAACTGCCGGCCTGCCCCGACCCTGAGCTCGCGAAACGAAAAATAGTCCAACGTTGTTCCAACAACCGGCTTCTCCCGGGCACGAAAGCGAACATACAGTGGGATCGCCTCAGCGTACCCGGACGACTGCACCCGCTCCAGGGCTTTCATGCTCGTGTCAGCCGGCGGATTCGATTCGAAGTACAACGAATTCAAAACCAATTCCGTTTCGCTTCCCTTGGCTCCAATCAAGAGTGGCGTCTGCGCTGCCCGTTGTCGCAACTGCTGTGCACACTCATCAACGAGCGCGTCGACTCCGGCGGGCAAAAAAAGCGTCACCGAAATCGCGGCTACCAAGATGAGCGTTTTCACTTTGTGAAAGCACAGGTGTTTCCAGGCGATGTAAAGGCTGTCAAACATGCAATTCAGACGTCGTGTTGCTGAAGCGAACTACTTTCCAGCGACCTTCGAAATCTCCGTCCAAGGTTCACCCGTTTTCGACAAGCCGACTTCGTAGGCGGTCTCAAAGCGATCAAGCAAAGCGTGATCATGGGTCACCACGACCACCGCGACCTCGTGCTTCGCCGCGCTTGCCAACAACAGATCCAGAACGCGTGTTTTGCTAAGTGGGTCGAGGTTCCCGGTCGGCTCATCCGCCAAGACGAGACCCGGCTCGGTGACCAAGGCTCTTCCGATTGCGACGCGTTGCCGCTCTCCCTGAGAAAGCTGATTCGGGTAACGACCACGCTTTCCAGAGAGCTCCAATTCCTCCAACAAATGTTCAGCTAGCTCGAACACTTGCGGCGTGAGCTTCAGCGCTCGATTCAGTCGGAAGGGCAAGAGCACGTTCTCCCAGACGGTCAGATAGTCGAGCAACTCGAACGACTGAAAGACCAGGCCGATCGTCGTGAGACGCAATTCTCCCCTGGCCGAAGAGCTAAGGCTTCCAAGATCCGAACCATCGACACAAACCGTTCCTTTAGCCGGAACGACGATCCCGGCCATCAGGTTGAGCAACGTACTTTTGCCAGATCCGCTGGGCCCGATCAACGCGAGTTGCTCGCCCGCGTTGACACGCAGTTGTTCCACGCACAAACGGAACCCGTGTCGCGGATAGGTGAAATCCAACTCCGATATTTCAACCACCGTTGCTCCTGGTGTCGCAGAACCGACGGGAGACAAATTGCCGCATTTTCTCCTCGATGTCGCCAACTCGCGCGGTGTGTTCTTTTTGAGCCCAATTCCCGCGCACCATCTGTTGCGAGACCGTGACACCAGTTATATCTGAGCTAGCAAACTAGCCATAGCTCGACCCCGAGAAGTCAGCCCGGTTTCGTCGCGTCCTGTCCAAACAGGCTTCAATGATTCCAGTCCGAATTCCTCTCGCATGGTTGTGCGTCTCGATTTTGTTCGTCTCGGCGGTCCGAGCGAAATCGGATCGCATGCACCCTGTGTCCGTCACCCAAGCCAATGGGTATGTGACGCGCGAGTACCTCGAGGTCAACATCGAGGTCTTCTTGGAGGACCTGTTCCTCTTTCACGACCTCCGACCGAATGACGAGGACTTTCTCGAGCCCAACATTCTGCAATCCGGGATCGAAAAGCACAGGGACTTCTTGTCGCAGCGATTTCTTATCCGTGACTTGAGTGGAGAGAGCTTGGCTGGCCGGATCACGGACGTGGACACGACGGATGTTCCCAAAGAAGGAGTGGGGCTGGGTGAATTAATGGCCCACACCGTCGTCTATCGACTCCGATATGACCTCGCGGTCGCCCCCGAGTTTCTGACCCTCAGCCAGAACTTCACCGACAGCGACGGCCTTATTCCGTCGGAGATGAATTGCATCCTCAACCAAGAAAATGCGGGCGAGATTTTCACCGGCACGTTGAAACCGGATGAGCCCGTCACCGTCCGACTGAGTTGGAACAATCCGCCTCTCTCGGCCGAGGCTTCACGAGAAGAACGCGAGAAGTGGGCGACTAAGCAAAAGGAGGAGACGCTGGGGATCACGAGTTACAGTTCGGTTTACTCGTTTCTCTATATCGACGACTTTGAGGTTCGACACGAGATACTGATCCCGCTGCTCACATTGGAAGAAAGCGTACTGGTCGCACGCGATGATGATGAGTTTCTCGACCTCGACGAGCAGGCTGCGGCGAGGCAGCAGATTGAAGCATTCTTTGCCTCGGGAAATCCGATCGAAATCAATGGCGTCAAAGCCACACCGGTCGTTGATCGATGCGACTTCTTCGGCTTGGATTTCAAAGACTTTGCGAAGCAGGCGGAAGCGAAACGTGTCAGCCTTGCGAGCGCCCGAGTCGGCATCATCCTGTCCTACAAACTCGTCGACTCGCCCGAGACACTCAAGCTCACGTGGAACCGGTTTAACAACTACCTCTGGACGATCAACACCGTCGTGTTCGCATTCGACGAGGTTTCAAAAATCACGTTGTCACGACTGGGCTCCGAGAACATTTTCAACTGGAAGAATCCAGGGCGTCCGAGTCTCGCGCCCGTCGCGCCGGTCACTGTGACTGTTCAAGAAGCTCGAACAATAGTGTTACCTCTGGTGACCCTGGCTTGCCTGCTACTAGCGCCGATCGCTTTTTTCGCGGGACACTTGCGGATCCTGGACAAACGAAGCTGTCAGATCCAACTCGTCGGGTTAGGACTGGTGGCTATCGCGAGTGCTCCATTTTTCCACTGGCAATTGAGCCTTCCAACCAGTCGCCCCTCGAACACCGACGCGGAGATGAATTCTGTCTTTGCCGCGTTACACGCCAACATTTACCGAGCCTTCGACTATCGTGACGAGGAACAGATCTACGATACGCTTGCAAAGAGCATCGACGGTGATTTGCTAGAACAGGTCTATCTGGAAATCCGTCGCGGATTGCAGATGCAGGAGCAGGGCGGCGCTCTTTCGCGAATTCTCGAAGTGACGCTTGTCGACGGTGAGAGCGAACGTCAACCTGATGTCCGAGTGGGTAGCGAATCAGAAAGATGTGTTCGCTATCGAAGCCGATGGAATGTCGCGGGCACGGTGGAGCATTGGGGGCACATCCATGCTCGGACCAATCAATACGAAGCCATGTTCAATCTCGAAACTCGAAACGGTGTCTGGAAAGTCACCGAGATGGAATTGATGGAGGAAAAACGTCTCAATTTCGAGACGACCCTCCGCTCTTTGTGATTTTTTTACTGCGTGTTTCCTTTTACGAACTTGTTCGTCAACTCTTACAGGAATGAATATGAGAAGTCGACTCAGCAATTCCGTCATCCGACGAATTGCAGCCTGTGCTTGCTGCGTTTTCGGCGCAACGAATGCATTTGCCGTCGAAAACAATGCGGCAACCATTGAACGCGTTGGCAATGATATCGAGTACCTCGCATCGGATGAGCTTGAAGGCCGTGGCCCGATGACAGAGGGTTTGCAGAAAGCTGCGGAGTTCATCCGAGATGAATTTAAGAGTGTCGGCCTGGCTAGCGGCACAGAGGACGGCAGTTTCATCCAGCCCTTCGAAATCGCGGTCGGCACCGAGGCGGTGAAAACGAAGACCTGGCTCGTCTTGAATGGGCCGGAAGAGCAAGAGATCAAAGTTGAACTCGAAGAACAGTTTCAGCCGATGGCTGTCGGCGGAAGCGGAAGTGTCGAGGCGGACATCGTGTTCGTCGGTTACGGCATCTCGGCCGAAGAACAAAAGTACGACGACTACAAAGATATCGATGTCGACGGCAAAGTCGTTTTGATGATTCGTCGTGAACCGCAGCAGGATGATGAGCAAAGCGTTTTCGACGGCAAAAACATCACCCGTCACTCGTACATCCAAACGAAAGTCCAGGCGGCCCGTCAAGCCAAAGCCGGTGCGATCATCCTCGTGAATGATCCGTTCAGCACGGCGAGGGATGAGAAAGACGAACTGTCAAAGCCCGCCGCGTTTGGAACGAACGGGGCAGGCATTCCGATGGCTCACATGAAGCAGGCTATCGCGGATCAACTGCTGAGCAAGGCACCCGTTAAGTCCGGCGAAGGCGAAACGCTGTCCACCGTCGCCGCGATCGAAGACGCAATCGACGAAACACTCGAGCCGATTTCGCAACCCATCGAAGGATGGACTGCCAAATTGGAATTCACCTTTGAAACGATCGAAGCCAAGGTTGGCAACGTCGTCGGAGTTCTCGAGGGTGAAGGACCGCTGGCCAACGAGACCGTTGTCATCGGTGCCCACTACGACCATCTCGGTTACGGCCCCTTCGGATCACGGCGGCCCGGTGAAAAGGCGG
>JBCBOT010000240.1:0-12322 GCA_039821165.1 Planctomycetota bacterium
TGCACGGCGGCCGTACCTAGCTCCATGTACCAGCGAACGGCATCGCTTACCTGACGGGGTCGCAATGAGGTCGCGGCGCTATCGAGGTAAGCGGGGCGATCCTCGGTTTGAAGGGCGGGAAAGTCATCGCGGCAATCATCGACTGTGGAATTCATCAGGCATCCCTCTACGCTCGTGAAGTCTGTTGCATCAAGTTGCCACGAACAAAGCGAAACTTGCCACCCGATTCGGCTGGGAGGGTCGTCGTGCGGCGGAGGTCGACTCGGCCTTCAACGCAATCCACCGCAGATCGAAAGGATTCACTGAACCGCACCTCGTCGAACACGGCCTCATCGCTCGGGACGACCGTGAGCAGATAGTCGTTGTCGCCACGGCACTCCACGGCGCAACAACGGACTCCCGGGAACGTTTCGAAAAAATCGACGAGATCATCGTGCGTCATCCACCGTCCCGTCGACGTGACAAGAACATCATGTGCCCGACCGCTGACGTAGAGCCTCGGGGATCGAAGCCCGTCAGCGGATGGCGAATGATCCATTCTCCCAATGTCCCCGATACGGTAACGCAGCAACGGCATGGCTTTGTTCATCAAATCCGTGATGACCACCCACCCCAATTCTCCGTCCTCGACCGGATTGCCTTCCGCGTTGACGATCTCCACCACGAAGAGGTCGTCAAAGATGTGCGTCCCATCATGAAGCGGACCTTCACAGGAGATGCATCCAAACTCAGCACTGCCGTAGTCATCCCAGAAGCAACCGCGAAAAGCGTCTTCCACTAAAGCACGTTGCTCCTCACTGAGCCTACTGCCCATCGCCTTAAGGACAGGGATTTCGAGCGTTTGGTTTGTTCGCTTGAGGTATTTCGCGATTTCAACGAGGTATGTGGCGAGTGCCTTAATGACGTAAGGCCGGTCTTTCTTCAAGCGATCGACGTATCGCTGAAGCACATCATCCGGTGGGCATGAGCCGTAGCGACCGAAGCCAGTGTAGTTCCGGGTGTTGTAAACCCATTCACGCTCGATCAGTCCGCGAAGATCCCGAACCGACTTCGACTTGAAAAGATCACGCTTGCGAAACATGTCCCAGGCATGACCGATCACACTCTGTTCGACTTCATCTTCGTCTCCACAGACGATTTCACAGACTTCGGGAGGGATCTCAACCTTCTTCATCCCAAGCTTGTAGCCGCCTGCGCGTTGGAAGGTGCGAAGCCAAGCAGCTCGGCCTGCATCTCTCTTCTCGAAATCATGCACGGTGATCAACCGCTGAGCGGTTCCGCGAGTCGACATCAACCGCCAGTCAGTGCTGTCGCTGTTGTCTGTGATTTCATCCGGGAAATTCAGTTCAACATCATCTTTCTCTAGCACCGGAAGTCTGGCTAGTGCCGCTCGCCCCCATCCGGTCCCCGAACCAACGTCAATCCGTCCCTTGTAAAACGGCACGTTTTGATTGGCGTGCGTGAGTAATGCTTCGAGCCGCGTTTGTGCAACGACTTCGCTTTCATTTGGTGATTTCGCGAGCGATAGAAAACGCGTCCGCGAAGCGACAGACCCGAGCCAAAGAATGGTTTTTGCACGGGTTTGCGAGAAAATGGTCATGCCACCAATTGCTTTGAATCAAGTAATCGAAGTTTGGTTCTTCGGATGTGAAAGCCAGTGCGATAGGTCGCGGTCGAGGAGCTTGCCGAGATTGACTGTGTCCTCGGCGAGATGTTCGACGAGAAACGCCTTGCAGGCATCCGTCACGATCGACCCCGACTTGCCCTTGCCCGCGGAGGCCTGCTGTCTTCGCTTTCGAACATACTTCGCGACGGAGCCAATCGGCGAATCAGCCAACTTGCGGAGCAATGGGCTACTGTCTAAACGCTTTTGAAGCCAGGGTGACAGGCTGAGGTTTGCGATTTGCGTTGTCGAGGGACACTCAAAGCCGGGGTCGACATCTATCCAGCGGAAGAGATCACGCAAGACGTAGAAAGGGTCTCGTTGAACGTCATCAAACAAAATGATCTTCACCCGAGAGGAATCGACCTTGGTGAGCAGGTATGCGATTTGGGCCGCGTACCGACCATAATCGGTAAGGTGCGAGTGCTCTCGCAGGGCGACTTCGAGGTCATCCGTTTGAATACGCCCCCGACTCTTGAAGAGGCGAAACGCGGAAGCGGCTCGCTCAACCGGATCGCGCAACATGATGATCAGTTTCGCGTCGGGCGCGTCACCTACCAGTCGATCGACCGCTTCACGTTTGGGAAGGTAATCAGGTGTGTACTCGCCGTACGTTTGCTCCGATGTCGCATCCGTGAAGTGATTGAGGTACCAATCTCGACCGCGATCGTAGTAAACATCGAAGTATTGAACTTCCTTCTTCTCCGGACAATACACCGAAGGGTGTTCTCCAAGGCATTGGGCGAGCCAAGTGGTCGCACAGCGTTGTGCACCAACACCAATGAAGTGAGGCATTTCGCTAATCGTCATGGGTAGTTGGCTTTATCCGCATTTTGAGACTCGGCAGCGTTCTACGAGGAAGATCCATTACATGATCGGCACGCGACATCAGCTGATTTTTCCCAGCTGTGATGTTGCGAGACCCAGTCTCTAGCCGCCTCCCCCTGCAATTGTTCGTTCGGTAAGTCGCGCCAAACTTGCACGATCGCCCCACTCCACTCCTCGGCTGTTTGAAGCAAGCGAAATGGCGGAGGAGGATCATCATGCAGTCCATTCAAGCAAGCTGGCGTCGCTAGGATCGGGCGTGCCATCGCCGCAGCCTCCAAAACTTTGTTCTTGACCCCTGCTCCCGATACCATTGGAAAGACTGCCAACCCCGCAGTCGAAATGATCGGACGCAAATCCTCTGGGTTCTCGTGAAAGGTCACGCCTTCTGTTGAAGCTAGAAGCTCTCGCAACCCATCGGTTGGATGGATGCCACAGACGATGAAACGAGCATCCGATACTCGCGTGCGAACAAGCGGCCAGATCTCCTGGGTGAAATACTCAATCGCATCGAGGTTGGGCTGGAAATCAAGTCGCCCCCAGAAAATACACGAGTTGGGCTCTACCGTACCGCCCTCCGCTTGAAAGTATTCAGTATCGACGCCGTTGGGGATCACATCGACGCGTCGAAATCCTCCGATACGTCGCATCCAATTCTTGTCGCGGTCCGACACAACCCACGCCACATCGGTGTGCTTGGCAAACGTGCGTTCGTATAACGAAGACACGGCCGACATCCGCAGACGACTCCATGACACGCCACCACGTCGCATCACTGATACATGATGAAGCACCGGGTCGTCCGCGGGATACCAGATGCGTTTGCCGCTGTTGCCAACGCAAAGGAAGGGTAACGTCTCAATCCCCACGGCAACGAAACGATCGACTGCTTCCGAGTCGAGCAACTCAGCCATTGAAGAAAGCGTTTCGGTCCCAATGCCGTAGTAGTTCGCGAACCTTTTCTTGAGTCCGTTAAGGGGCAACTGCCCCGTGCCGCTGGGTTCAAGAAGTCGGTGTTCGACGCCCCTCAACCAATCCATCGCTTCTGGATCAATGGGGTCTTGCGTTACAAAGAGCACTCGCTCGCCTCGCGACACCAACGTGCGCATCAGATTGCCCGTATGAACCGTTCCGCCCGAACGAGGCGGCCAATCAAACGTCGGTCGGTAGAAGAGCCATTTCATCGCTTGGTCAATCCGAACGAGAGGCTTGCGTTTGGTCGAAACGCCGGACCGTTGGTCTAACGCATACCGCCCCGGTCTCGAAGCGACACGGCTGGATTCCGCGCGCGGCAAGGCTATCGAACATGTAAGAGGGGCTCTGCTCTCAATCTGGGAGCATGGGTCTGAGCGAAGGCACCTCGCCCGGGCGATCGGGCTTTGCACCGGGGAGCAAATCGCCTTTCGCGTCCATTTCTGCCCACCATTGCTTCGCATACTCGAGCAGCGGCTTCGGGTCGCCACTACCGTGGTTTGCGAAAATCGGGGTCCCCTTTTGAACATCCGCATCGACCGCGAAGTGCAGCAGTCTTTTCGCTGCATTTTCGACACGGTCAAAGTCGCGAATCTGACGACCGGATGTCATCTCAAAGTCTTCACCTGAGACCGCAGCTCGTTTCAGTGCAGGGTAGAAGTTCTCCCCGTGCTGTCCCTCACCGTACAGGTTGAACATCCGCAGGTAGACGATTTCGACATTCTTCTGGATCGCCAGCTCGCGAGCGCACAACGAGGACGTCGCTTTCGATACGGCGTACGCCCCAACAGGTTCCAAAGGCGCATCCGGTGGAATCGGATCATAGCGTCGGCAAGACATGCCGTATTCCAACGCGCTGCCACCGATCACGATGCGAGGCACTCCTGTGTCCAAAACGCGCTTCCACAACTGCAGGGAATGGTGGACGTTCACTTCAAACGCGGTTTCCCAAGTGACATGCTGGGGAGTCACGCCGGCTGCCAGTAGGTGAACGAGCACATCATGGTCGCGCAGGGCCTCATCCGAAACGGAACTCATATCGGCGGGAATCCAATTGACACCCTCCCCGATTGAAACCTTGGAAGTACTTCCCGGTCTGCACAACGAGGAGACCTGATGGCCGTGCGCAAGGGCAGTTCGGAGGAAGTACCCTCCAACAAAGCCCGTTCCGCCGGTCACTAGAATTTTTTTTCCTTCTGGCATATTGAGATCTCCTCGCGATGGCCTTCATTGCCATTGCGGGCATGAGCGTGGCGCTACTCTTGAAGAATGAATTCTGACCCGCTCTTTCTATACAGCCTACCCCAAGCCGTGTTCATGGCATTGCTTGGGTTCGAGTGATACGGAATATAAAACTGACACTGTCGATTGCCTGTTGCGTCAAGGAAATGGTAGACCCCACGGTTGGTCTCCTCTACCAGAATCCAACCTTCATCCGTCTGTGTTTGACGTCCCTCGGTGGCCGACACGAACAACCCGTCGCCCACGAATTCAGTCGCCCCATCGACCAGATTGTGGAACGCGACATTGCTGCCGGCTCCCGCCACCTTTTCAGAAATCAGAAAAGTGTTGTTGTTAAACACGGAGATCGTTTGCTCGTCAACGAGATTGATATCGTGCTGTGCCAACCAAGGCCCTTGCTGATGCCAGACCACCGAACGATTGGAGGGCCGATACTGCAAGACCGTGCTCTTGTGCCGGAGACTGAGGAAAAGGTCTCCTTTTTTCCAAAGCATGCCGTCACTTTTGACGGGGAGCACATCGTTGATGTGATAGGGGTCACTCCCGTACGACCAGTCTTTCGAAGGTGTCGAAGCCAAAACGGACTCTAGAAGACCACTTTCGTCGAGGATTGTACTCAGAGAATACAGCTCACGTTTTTCTCCGGAACGAGTCAGGCAAAGAAGCGCGTCTTCGCGAAAGCCATGCTCTTTCGCGAGCGGATGAGTCAAATCGACGGAGCAAGTCCAGAGATTGCCGTCTTCGTCGGCTTCGAGTGAATGATGAGAAAGCGCTTCGCTCTTCCAAACGATTTCCGATGTCTCGTTGAGTTTGTAAACGAACCCCAATGACTCACAGTTAAAATACAGGGAGGAATCCTCTCCGAGCAGCGGGGCGTTCACCTCGATTGCGTCGACGCTGTTGGTGACCTTGTCTGCAAGATCTACCGGTATCTGTCCTTTGGCGTAATCGTCGGCCAGATCCGACTTCAGCGATTGCAAATCGCGGTGAATCTGCGGAAGCGGAATTGTCCATTCCTTTGCAACGTCGCCTGTCTTGATGTTCTGGAGGTAGACCTCACCGGTTTGTCCGCCGAGGTAGCGATAGTGCAATAGGTAGTAGTGATCAGCGAGCGACTCGATCTCTTGAAGCTCTCCGATCGGTAGGAGATCCGCACTCGGTGTCAGCGGCCGTTCCTGATGCTCACGGCCGGCTGTCGTTACCTGGACCCAGTTCTTCACTACCCAGGGAATCGTTGCCGCATAGACGACACTTTTTTCCAAAACGTTTCGCTTGATCTTTGGCTTGCGTTCCGCGCGGACGCTAAACCAGACCAAGCCCCAGCAGCAGAACAGAGCCAAGAGCAAACGCTGAAGGACTCGGACCACTTTGTCGATGTCAAGCTTCATGATTGATGGCCGCCTCGCGTAAGCGATTGTAGAGCTCCACCGATTCCTCGTTGGGATTGACCTCGGGGACTTGTTTGGTTTTACCCCAGGGCTTCACTTCAATGGAATCGAATTGACTTGGGGAGATCTCAAGAAATGGACAGAGTCGCATGAGCGAACCCTTTGGGTCGATTAAGAAGTCCTCGTAGCAGAAAAAACATGCATCTGGGTCGCTAGAGAAGGACGCAAACGCATCCCTGTAAAACCGACTCCAAGCCTCAAGCCAATGCGCGAGGTCCTCTGGATCCGCGTTCTGAGTAGAAACATCACCGCCCCCCAGTGAGTGCGCTTTCAAATGCAATCCGAATTCGTGGTGCACGAGAAAATCCATGTAGTCCAACGCAAAACGATTGTCTTGCTGCAACTTGGACAGGGTGACGTGCTGCTGAAGTAGTGATTTGGCTTGAGCCACTGGTTCACGGAAAGGAATGATCGTTCGTGTTCGCTGTCCGTTCTGCTTGTCCAGGCGCTGAATCGAAGCCGCCCGAAGAAGATGATTGTTGTTCTTTGCTAGGTAGGTTTTATCGCCCGCAATGAGCGCTCGGAATCGACTGTAGTTTGCATGAGTCGCTTCGTCGACTTCGTGCCGATTGAGGGACTCATCCGCAACGAAATCCACTCCCGCGAAATGAAGCCAAAAAGGCTCTTCCAAGGCCTCGTAGGTACTCAAGCTGTGGGTCATGCCATCCTTGTGGGCGCGTTCCTGCTCACGCTGTTTCTTCCTTGGAATGAGCGTCGAAGCGAGGCGGGGCATGAACAAGAACGGCATGTTCTGATACGAGAGGCTTTTAAAATCCGGCAATTGCCCCAGGTATTGCATCAGTGCAGTCGAACCGGATCGCGCCAGGCCAGAGACATAAACGTTTTGCTTGGTATCGCTGACCTTTGAGGTCAGACGCCGTTCCAGCCACCACTGCAGCTTTACCAGCCCCGTGTTTCCAAGAAAGGCGTAGTGGAGGAACTTGTCCAGCGCGGAGTAGTCCTCATTGCGAGCCGATTTCGGAAGGAATGGCAGACCAAATAGCGGCAAGAGCGTCCCGACGAGAAATGGCCATTTTAAGAGAATTTTCGAAGACGACTTCCAATAGTCAATCGAAAGGATCTCCGCACGCTCTGCGCCCAACATGAAATGGATCGCGAGGATCCCAGCTGCCAAGGTGAGAAGAGCAGCGAAAGCAATCGCAGCCAGTTTTAGAATGACGAGCGTGAAAGAAACGACGACTGGCCGATAGGCACTGACAAGGTGCTTGAATCGCTTGTCATCATCTAGCAAGGGATGGCCGCCGTAATAAACAAACTGAGCGATCGCCAGAATCCATTGCTCCCCTGATTTGGTGACCCTGGCAAAATGTGTCGCGGCAATAAATACCGAAGCAACAACGGCCCCTAACGCCAACTCTAGAATCATGGATTCTTTTTTGCGGAGAAGCGTTTCACCAAGCGTTTGATGGGGAACCACAAGAAGGTGAACAGCGTCATGGCCAGCAATAAGAACACGCCGATGACGACAAGGATAACCCCTGCACCAAGCCCGGGTCCCAGATAGGCAAAAATCATAAACTAGCCCTTAACGAATGGAGTGTTTTGTTGCATGAAGTCTTCGGTTGATTCAACGCCTGGAGCATTTGCCGAAGGACGTGGGAGTTAAGACTGCTTACACGCGAATCACGCGGGGAGGAACTTGGGATCCACGCTGATCCCTTGAAAGCTCACTTCGAGTGGTTTGCTGCTTTCGTCTTTGGGGGAAAGAATGGGTGGGTCGACCGGCCACTGAACCCCAATTCTCGTCTCGTCGTATCTGATTTGCCGTTCAGATCCCGGTTCGTAGTAGCTCGACGATGAATAGGTCGCCTCCGCGTTGTCTTCGAGCGTCTGATAGCCGTGCGCAAAACCTTGAGGGATGTACAGCATCTGATAGTTGGAGTCCGTCAGCTCGACGCCGAACCATTCGCCGAATGTGGGAGAGCCGGCGCGGATATCCACAGCGACATCGAAGATCCTGCCCTTCGTGCAACGTATGAGCTTTGCCTCCGCGTGAGGCCCGATTTGATAGTGGAGTCCGCGCAGGGTTCCTCGGTGTCTCGATTGGGAATGATTGGTTTGCACGAACGTATCGTGGATACCGGCATCCCGCATCTCCCGAGTGCAGTAGGTTCGGGCAAACCATCCACGGTCGTCGCTGATGGGAGTGAGTTCCACTCTCAGAACGCCGGATAAAGGGGTTTCATGAAACTTCATGCTGTCAACCAGGTCAAGTTCGCAGCGCTGGCGTCTTCAAGGTAGCAATCGAGATCACGAGCGGTGTCGCAACTTCCGTTCAGATAATAGTTCTTGTACCAGTTCGTGGTTTTTTGGATGGCGACATCCCAGGGCCAAACTGGATTCCAGCTGAGACACTGCTTCGCTCGGGTCGAATCCAAGTGAAGAAGCCTTGTTTCGTGCGGTGCCTTCTCCTCGCGGCAAATTTCTGGTTCCACGTCCTGCCAACAGGACCGCATGGCCTCTGCAAGCTGAATCACGGAGACCGCGTCGCTTTGGTTGGGGCCGAAGTTCCAGGGTGCCGCCGCCGTTCTTTCTCGTTGGATCAGTTTCTCACCCACGAGAAGGTATCCTGCCAGTGGATCAAGGACGTGTTGCCAGGGCCGAACTGCTTCGGGGTTTCGCAGCAGCAATGGCTTGCCGTCTGCCGCGGCTCGTACCGCGTCAGGAACAATTCGATCCTCCGCCCAATCGCCGCCCCCGATGACGTTGCCGGCACGCACCGTTGCGAGCAGTAAAGAATCTTCGCTCTCAAAGAACGACTTCCGATACGACTCACTGATGAGTTCGACACACGCTTTGGAGCAACTGTATGGGTCGGCGCCTCCGAGTCGATCTGACTCGCAGTACCCATCGCTTGTTTCAAGGTTTTGGTAGACCTTGTCACTGGTGATGGAGACGATCGAACGGACGCTTGGGGTCATTCGACACGCTTCGTAGACATTCAGCGTGCCCTGGATGTTTGTGCTGATTGTCTCGTTCGGATTCCGGTACGACAGCCTGACCAAAGGTTGTGCGGCGAGATGAAACACAATCTCCGGCTGAAATTCATTGATGGTAAGACTTAGCTTTTCTGCATCTCGGACATCGCCGGTCACGGAGTGCATCGGAATCGACAGCAGTTGCAGATGGTTCGGTGTCGTTGGTGCTTCCAGCGAGTAGCCGACAAGTTCGGCACCAAGTTGGTTCAGCCACAACGAGAGCCAAGACCCCTTGAAACCCGTGTGTCCAGTCACCATCACGCGTCGGCCGCGATAGACATCGTTAAATTGCATTTTTATCACCAGTCTGTTGTTGAGTTTGACACTATGGCTAGTGCTTCGTTCCAATTCAGTTTTCGGTTTGACGGACCGGAGGGCTTGCGCCCCTACCGCTAAAATTTGTTCGCGGTACCGCGCGAGCCTTCCGGTGTCACCCGAGTGTTCAATTGGAACAAGGCACTAGTCTTCGTAGCCACCACACCAGACTTTCCAGGGGGCATTGCCTGTTGCCCAGGCAGACTGCAGACCTTCAAGATCCCGCGTCGTGTCCATGCACTGCCAGTAACCAGTGTGCTGGTACCCCATGAGTTCGCCTTGCTCTGAGAGGCGGCTGAGTGGTTCTTTCTCTAGGACGCACCCTCGATCGGCTTCCAAATAGTCGAGTACTTCGCGTTTGAAGACGTAGTAGCCACCGTTGATCAACGCACCTTGGTTCCCAGATTTCTCTGAAAACTTGGTGATGAGTTGCCCTTCGAAATGCAGGTCGCCAAATTTTGCTGGCGGATACACGGCCGACAACGTTGCCAGTTTGCCATGTTCCCGGTGGAATCGGACGAGTTCATCAAGGTTGATGTCGGTCACGCCATCCCCGTAGGTCAGCATGAATTCTTCATCGTTACCCAGATACTGTTCGATTCGTTTAATCCGGGCGCCTGTCATCGAGTCCTGGCCCGTGTAGGCGACGGTGACTTTTGGTGAGAAGGTATTGTCGTTCGAATGCACTTGCATTCGGTCTCCGCGTCCTGTTTCAAAATCAAGTGTGAAGTCATTCGAATAGGCGTCGAGATTGAGAAAAAATTCCTTCACCACCTCTGATTTGTATCCGGTGCAGAGGATGAATTCGTTATGACCAAAGTGCGAGTAGTATCGCATGATGTGCCAGAGAATTGGGAAGGGGCCCACTGGGATCATCGGTTTGGGAAGCAGGTCGGTCACCTTTCCGAAGCGGGAACCATAGCCGCCGGCTAGTATCACTACTTTCATGAGTCAATCAGTCTGTGAGGGGGCGCCAAATACGCGGGGTCAGTTTGAATTTCAACCAGTGCCACACGGCACTTGCCCGTGCACGTAGCCCGGTTAGCAAATACTTCAAATTGCTGATGCTTGGTTGACGAAGGAAGGAAAACAACCCGATATCTTTCAGCGCAAATCGAAGTGCGAGAGCGTTTGCCCCGAACAAGCCGAAGTGTTTGAGATAGAGATAGAAGAGATTCCTCCAGTGGTTTAGCTTCCACTGGAGTGACCGTTCATCGATATCGGGTCGCGGTTTTGCGAGATGTTTTGCGGCGATTCGGCCGTCGTAGACAACGCGGTAGCCTAGTTTTCCTGCGAGCAGGCAGTGGTCCGTTTCGATGCCGGCCGCAGTGCTGTAATCCCGGGTCAAGAGAATCGGATCGTGAACCGCACCTCGCTGCAAAATGTCTCGACGATAGGCGTAGCAGAATCCGTACACATGCTCGACATCGATCAGGGTTTCAGTCACGCGATCGAAGTTTGCGACGATATCTGCTTTTCGTTGATCGATTGATCCAACCGGGCGATCGTCCGAACGGTAGCCGGTTTCGATCGCACGGATCCCAATCACGCCGATCTGTGGGTCTGCCTCGAAGACTTCGGCTAAGCGTGCGAAGAAGTCGGGCGGCACAATGGCATCGTCATTGAGTTCAGCAACGAACCGTCCTTTGGCCTCATTGGCCCCGCGACGGAGCGAATAGCCTAATCCATGGCCGGGCTCATTATCGGTGTAACGCAGGTTCAGCGTTTGTGTGAACGGCTCCCCAACTTCACGACTCGACTCCTTGACTCCATTGTCGTAGACGAGGACTTCGAAACCCTCGGGATCCGGAATCGCGTTTGCGAGCGCTTCCAAGCACAAATGCAGCACATCCGGTCTCCGGTACGTCGGGATGACGATCGACCATTTGAGAGAAGTTCTTGTCATGGATAACTCAATGCGTGAATCACTATTGAGGAACAAGTGGATTTCCGACGTGATTCGCATTTCCCTTAAGCGACCTCGGTCACGTCAGACGTCTTTTCCTTGCCATGACGTAAACGCTCGCGACGAAAATGCGCGCAGCGACATCCAAATGAACGACCAGTGCCGAATAACCTGAACCTGCCAGTAGAAAAAATCAGCTCTGTTCAAGCGGATAGCCGAGTAACCAAACTGGAGTAAAGCAATAGCGAGTTTGGGGAAACGAAAGCGAGGGAATCGAACGTATTCCCCGCGTTGCTCATATTCACGCAAATACGCGAGGCACTCGTTCCTCCCCGTTTTCCAGAACGCTCGCCGATGCTTGGAGGGCAGATATCGGTCCTTCGCAATTATGTGTTGGACCCGCATCAACGGAAGGTAGATAACCTTCATGCCAACTTCACGTGCCTTTTGGTATAGGTCAATATCATTGCCCGAGTAACTGAGGCCGTCTCCCCTGAGCCCAAGTTCTTCATCATAGAGCCCAAGCTCGAAAATTTTATCCCTCGAACAGGCATGGTTTGCGCCAAAAAACGACGAGTCAAGCCGATCACCCTCAAGGGCTAGATCGCCAAAGTCAAGGCATGCAATGAACGCAGCAGTGCGTTCGCCATACCACCATGGTTGATCTCCGTGCTCCCACTTGGGAACGATGGGACCAAACACCCAATCGGCGTTGTGGGTTCGAAAGGACTTGTCGATTTCTTGTAGCCAGAATTTGTCAGGGAGTGTGTCATCGTCAGTGAAGACAAGTCGGCCCCCACTGGCTTTTCTGCACCCGCTATTCAGCGCAAAAGAATGCCCGGCTTTCTCCTCAAACACGTAGTGCACAGGCGCGCTTACTTTCGCTGCAAACTCCTCCACCACTTCCCGTGTGTTATCGCTTGAACCATTGTCGACAATCACGTATTCCCGG
>JBCBOT010000241.1:0-12321 GCA_039821165.1 Planctomycetota bacterium
CCCTCCCGGAGGGAGGGTGAAGTCGCTGTAGTTGGTTGCATTCGCAATCAACTTCCGACCCTCCCGGAGGGAGGGTGAAGTCGCTGTAGTTGGTTGCATTCGCAATCAACTTCCGACCCTCCCGGAGGGAGGGTGGATGCGCTGTAGTTGGTTGCATTCGTAATCAACTTCCGACCCTACCGGAGGGAGGGTGGATGCGCTGTAGTTGGTTGCATTTGCGACCAACTTCCGAGCTTTGTAGCGAACGGAAGCGCTTGCCGCATTCAAAGTGACTTGAGCTTTAGCCGCTCGGCCATTTTGGATTTCAATTCTTGGACGACTTTGGGGTTTGTCTTGGCAACGTTGGTCGTTTCGCCATCGGCGTGGTGGTCGTAGAGTTCGACGTACCCATCGTTGTGTTGGACTAGGCGGTAGCGATCGTTGCGGATCGTCGTCGCTTTGGATCGATAGGCGATTGCGGCATGTCCAGCGGAATCGGTGGCTTTCATGGCGTCGGTGAGCGAGACGCCATGAACGAATTCGGGAGACTCGAGCCCCGCAAGCTCGCAAAGCGTGGGGAACACGTCAATCGTTTCGACAGTCGCCATCGTTTTTGCGCCGTCTGTCTTGGATGGGACTTTGATGATCAAGGGTGACCGCAAGGACTCTTCGAACAACGCGTGTTTGCCCCAGATGGCGTGTTCGCCGAGGTGCCAGCCATGGTCGCCCCAGAGCACGACGATTGTGTTCCCACTCTTTCCGACAGAGTCGAGTCTTTCAAGCAAACGCCCGACTTGGGCGTCGGCATACGTCACGCAAGCGGCGTAGTGTTTGCGGACTTCGATCGCGAATTCGGCGTCTTTGTTGGGGTCGCGTTTCCAGCGGTTGTACTTCATGAATTCGCCGGATCCATGCCACGTCGTTTTGCCCTCGGGCTTTTGGGGATGAGGCGTCGGAGGCAGCTCGGCATCGACGTAGTGTTCCATGTATTTCGCAGGGGCACCCAATGGCAGGTGTGGGCGAAGGATGCCGACGGCGAGAAAGAATGACTTATCACTGTCGGCCAGCTGGTTCATTTGGTTGAGTGCTTCGTTGATCGAAACGCCGTCTGGGTAAATCGCGTCGTCGCCTTCGATGGACTGGAAGAGGGCCATGTCTTTGGCGTTCTTGCGTATCTCACCGTTTGCCAATCCGTGCATCCAGCCTCGGGGATGTTGCCATGCACCGGCCGGTAACAGATGGCGGTCCCAAGAGTTCGGCATCTCGGTTTGTGTATCGTCGTCCCAGTCGCTTCCGCCACGGCCGCCGGGATGATGCGACACCTTACCGACCGAGACTGTCGTGTAGCCGTTGGACCGGAACCATGCAGGCATGCTCGGCGGTATCGATTCGGGTTTTGATGCCAGTTGTTTCGCTCGTGTAAAAAGCGCTCCGTTGCTGGACGGCCCGTAGCGCCCTGTCAGCAACGCGAACCGCGAGGCGCCACACGTGGGTGCTTGCACATAGTGCCGATGGAAGGCGAATCCCTCAGCGGCCAGGCGGTCGATGTTGGGCGAATGAATGTAGTCTTTACCGAAACAATTCAGTTCAGGTCGTAGATCGTCGACGCAAATCAGCAGCACGTTCGGTCGCTCAGCACGCACGATTCCGGCGGTGACGACGAGAAAGACAAAGACAAATACACGAGCCATCGAAAACAATCTCAATCGGAAGAAAACGGTTGGCGGCGGAGCGAGGGTAACATGGCGGCAGCGTGAAAGCGAATCCTACCTCCCCAATCGAGTCTCGAATGCATCGAAGAATTCTCGCTGTCGCTCTCTTCGTTTTGCTCGGTGTGACAAAGCTCCCCGCCGAGCGACCGAATGTCTTGTTGATTCTCGTCGATGATCTGAAGCCGACGATCGGCTGCTACGGTGATTCGTTAGCGAAGACGCCGAACTTAGACAAACTCGCCGTGCGTGGCATGCGTTTCGATGCCGCTTATTGCAATCAGGCTGTGTGCGCGCCGTCGCGTTTCACGCTGATGATGGGGTCCCATTCAACATCGACAGGCCTGTACGGTTTAGGCAGTCAGCTGCGGCAGATCGTTCCCGAGGCGGTCACGATGCCGCAGCATTTTGAGAAGCATGGCTACCGCACCGAATCGCTCGGAAAGATCTTTCACATCGGCCACGGCAACCACGGCGATCCGGATTCGTTTTCGGTGCCGCACTTTCACGAGAAAGTGATCGAGTATGTCGAACCTGAGAGCACCGACGGCGGCAAGTTGACTCGAGAGGAAGCTTACTTCACGAACCAAAAACTCGGGCAGATCAAATCGCTTCCGCGCGGATCTGCCTATGAGAGTCCCGCCGTCGAGGATGTGGCTTACGCGGATGGACGCGTTGCGGCGGAGGCGATACGACGCTTGCAAGCGGCGAAGCAGAGGAGGGCAGGGAAGGGGACACCGTTTTTCATCGCCGTCGGTTTCGCGCGACCGCATCTGCCTTTTTCGGCGCCGCGAAAGTACTGGGACTTGTACGAACCCGCCAAGTTGCCGATGCCCGAGCACGAAGAGCTTCCGCAGGGTTCGCCACCGGTCGCGGGTAAACGTGGCGGAGAGATCACCAATTTCAAGCCGGTGCCTGAGGATCGCAACGCGACGTTTTCGGTCGAACTGAAACGCAAGCTGATTCACGGGTACTACGCGAGTGTGAGTTATGTGGATGCACAAATCGGAAAGGTGATTGACGAGCTCGATCAGCTCGGATTGGCCGACAACACGATCGTGGTGTTGTGGGGCGATCACGGTTGGCACCTGGGCGATCTTGGGATTTGGACCAAGCATACGAACTATGAGCAGGCCAATCGGATTCCAATCTTGCTTTCGGGGCCTGGTGTCGAGCCGGGGCAATCAACGGGGCAGTTGACGGAGAGCGTCGATATCTATCCGACGCTCGCAGAGCTAGCGGGCCTACCGACTCCAAAAGGGCCACAGTCGATCGACGGCGTCAGCTTGGTTCCGGTGCTGAACGATCCCGCGGCGCGAGTGCGGGACCACGCGTTTCATGCTTATCCAAAGGCCAAGCTGGGTCGCGCGATTCGCACAGCGCGTTATCGGTTGGTCGAGTGGCGCAAATTCGGAGCGGCAGCGAAGACGGCGGAGTATGAACTGTACGACTACCGTGACGATCCGGTGGAAACGAAAAACGTTGCGAACGTGCGCCCCAAGGTGTTGGCCGAACTGAAGGCGATCTTGGATCGGTATCCGGAGGCGGTGCCGCGGAAACGGCGGTGAGCCCTCCCCGGAAAATGGTTGCATGCGCACCCATTTTCCGACCCTCCCGGAGGGAGGGTGACTTCAATCCTAGCTCCTAGCTCCTAGCTCCTAGCTCCTAGCTCCTAGCTCCTAGCCACTCGCCACTCTTTCACTCCCAGCTACTCGCTACTCTTCCACCACCGGCGAGCAGACTTCGATGAGAAACCCGTTGATGTCTTTGACATAGGAGACGGTTTGGCCCCAGGGTTTTTGCGTGGGCTCGGAAACAGGTTTTGCGCCGCCTTCGATCGCCTTGTCGTAGGCGGCTTGGACATCGTCGGTGACGAGCGCGATTTCGAAGGCGGGCAGTGGACCGTCGGGTTTGGTTTCGGCGTAGTTGAAGCCGTGTGATTTCGCAACGGCGTGCGATGCAAAGCCGAGTGTCGTCGCGCCGGTTTCGAGTTCACCGTACGCTTGATCGCCTTCCGCCTGATACAGTTTCCGTTCAAGCCCGAATGCGGCTTGGTAGAAGTCGAGTGTTGCATCGACATCGGTGACGTAGAGCAGGGTGTATCCGAACTTCATGGGGCTTCCGTGGTGGCTGATTCTGACTTTTTATTGTGGCAGTTCACTCATGCGGGCGCGGAGGCGGCGAAGCACGCGTGACTTGGCTTGGTAGATGCTGGCGGTGGAGAGTCCCGTTGCTTCGGCGACATCCGCGGCGACTCGGTTTTCGACGGCGGTCATCCAAAAGGCTTGCCATGTCTTGGACTCGAATTCCGCGCGGACTTCAACGAGCACGCGTCGGACGATCGGTTGCTCAATCGCGTCTCCCGAAACAGACTCGTCGAGGGAGGCTTCCGCGTCTCGCAACCACTGCAACGCTTCGGTGCCACCGGCAGCACGTTCGCGATTCATTTGTTTGCGGAGGTGATCGCGAATTCGGTTTCGGGTGATCGTTGCGAGCCACGAGCGGAAGCTGCCGCTGTCTTTTTGACGTTCGAAGGACCCGATGCCGCGGGCGACGGACCCGAAAACGTCTTGGACGACGTCACTGGCGTCGTGTTCCTTCACGCCAGAGCTACGACACCAGCGATACACGATCGGGGCAAACACCGAAACGAGGCGGCTCCACTGTTCGGGATCCAGCCGCTGGACATCGTTGAGAAAGGCGGTCGAGAGTGTCGGATGTTCGGGCCGGTTCATGGACAAATTGTAAGCGAGGATCGCGGATTCCGCTCGACCGAGAGTTTTTCAAAAATGGTGTCAGACCGCTGCGTTCATCACTTCCGAGCGAAACGCCAATTCCCGGCTCGCTTGTTTCTGACGGAAAACGCAAGGAAAATGACATGATGACTGCCACCGACTGTCCCACCTCCGATCAGCTCAGACTCTATGCGGTGGGGCGTTTGGGCGAAGTGGAGAGCGAACAACTTTTTGAACACCTGAGTCACTGCGACGAGTGTCAGTCGCAGTTGGAGACGGTGGATGACGGCCAGGACTCTTTGTTGGGGGAGCTTCGATCGGCGGATGAGCCTGATCCTTTTGTCGAGGAGGAGGACTGTCGAGTCGCGATCGCCAAAGCGCTCGGATCGTTAGCCCAGGTCGGATCAGGCTTCGCGGATCTGCCGCGTGAAATCGGCGACTATGAATTGATTCGCCCGATCGCACGGGGCGGCATGGGCGAAGTCTATCTCGCGCGGCACACTCGCCTCGCTCGTGAGGTGGCGATCAAAGTGATCGCGGGGACGCGGTCGTCGGATGCTCGGACTCGCGAGCGATTCGAGGCCGAGATGCGTGCGGTCGGTCGGCTGAGTCACCCCAACATCGTTGCCGCGCTCGACGCTCGCGATGTCGAAGGAGTGGCGGTGTTGGTGACGGAGTACGTTGACGGGTTCGATCTCGGCGAATTGGTATCGCGGGTGGGGCCGCTGTCGACGGCGGATTCATGTGAGATCATTCGGAAAGTCGCGGCGGCGTTGCAGTACACGAGCGACCAAGGCTTCGTTCATCGTGACGTAAAACCATCGAACATCATGGTGAGCCGTGAGGGCGAAGTGAAATTGCTCGATCTCGGCTTGGCGAGGCTCAGCGAAGGCGAGGAGCGTTCGGTCGATCTGACGGCAACGGGGCAAGCGATTGGAACGGCCGACTATGTCGCTCCGGAGCAGGTCACCGATGGTCGATCGGTGGATTGTCGAGCGGACATCTACTCGCTCGGTTGCACGCTCTTTAAGTTGTTGACCGGACATGCTCCGTTTGCGGATGAGCTGCACACGACGGCGTACGCCAAGATGAATGCCCATGTTTCATCCGAGCCGCCGCGGATATCCGATCACGGTGATTGGTCCAGCGGGTTGGTGAAGCTTGTTGACTCGATGCTCGCGAAGAACGTCGAAAAGCGTCCGCAAAAGCCACAAGATGTCGCCGCCGCCGTGAGTGCGTTGAGCGAAGGGTATGATCTCGTTGCTTTGGTAAAGCACGCGACGGAGTGCGAGCCGAAGACGGAGACGATGATGCGATCATCGTTGCCGAAGTCGCTCCCCTGGTTTCGCCGGAACGTGCCGATTTCGGCGGCGATCGCGACCGGTTTCATCGGTATCCTGTTCGGATTGCTTTGTGGCTTGTTCATCAAGATCACCTACCGTGATGGAACAAGCGTGGTGCTTCCGATCGACGGTGCTCAGGTGGAGGTGACGAACAGCGACGGCCAGGAGGGCCAACCCTCGATACCGCTTGGCGGTGCGACGGCAGCAAAGCGAAGCGAGGCTATCGCTTTGAGCCACATCAAGGCAACGGAGGCGGTGGCGTTGCTGAAGCGTCTGTTGGGCGATCAGACCTCCAACCCGATGGTGACGGGTGACCCAAAGGGCAACAAGGTCCTGGTTCGAGGTTCGACCGATCAAATCGGTTTGGTGAAGCGGCTGATCGAAGAACTCGATCGTGACGGCCGTGGGCCAGACGTTCGGGTTCCTGCCGATTCATCCGCGCCCATTCGCGACATGCTCTCGATGTTCGATGGGTTTTGGCAGTTGTCCGGGGAACAGGTTGGCGGAGGGGGCCGCCCGCCAGAAACCCTGTCAGGTGATGAAGTCCTCTTGGCGATTGGTGATGGCCGTGTCTCGGTGGCTGCCTATCGCGAAGGGAAAGCGTCGCTGCTAGCAACTGGCGCAGTGCTGAAGAAGGATGGGCGTTTCGTGTGCGAGCTAGAGAAATCCGATGGCACGTCGATCGGCGAAGTCATCATCAACAGGTCCGGCTCGCTCGGTGCGGCCGAATTGTCGCTGAGGTATTTGCCTGGTGATCAATCTCGTCCTGGTCTTTTTCAGCAGCAATATCAACAGATCGGCGATTTTCCGGAGGGTTCCAGCGCGGTCTCCACGTGGATCGAATCGCTTGACTTGCTACCCGGTTCGCGCGTCGATGCATGCTTGAGGTTGATTCAGTCGGAGTTAGTTTTCGCAGAAGGAAATTTGCCACTCTCACAGTTCGAGGGATATTGGCGACTAGGCGGATCGCAGGTTCGCGGTCAACGTTTCGCCGCGCTCGTTGCGGAGGAAGTCGTGATGTTCATCAATGATGGACGCGTTCTTGTTGCCGCCTACGTTGCCGGTCAAGCCGAAATCGTTGCAATGGGTCAGGTGGTTCAGAGAGGAGAGCGTTTTTCTTGCAACCTCAAAAAACCCGAGGACGATTCCTACGAAGAGTTATGGATCGACCGAATCGGTGGCTTTGGACCACGAATCTCGCTCCATGATCCGACCGTCAATGAGCCGTTTGGGTTGAGCCAGGAGTATGACCTGATTGGACCCACAGTCTGGGATTTTGGCGAGAACGAGTCCGTCTCGTCACAGGTGCTCGCTTGTGTGGCGTTGATTCAGAGTCGTTGGTCGAGTGAGAAAGCAGCCGCTGAACTCGCCTCCCTGGATGGGATTTGGCAACCCACATGGAAGAATTCAGATCCACCAGCAACGTCACTCTTCTCAGGCGAGCATGTCATCGTGGGGATCCTTGGTGGTGAAGTCCGAGTCGTTGCGATTCGAACCGGCGATGCGGAGTTGGTTGCCAGTGGCACGGTCGTGCAAAAGCAAGGTGACCTTGTCGCCGAGCTGAGCAGCGTCGACCAGAGTCAAACGGAGACGATGCCGATCATTCGGGTTGGCACGGGCAAAGGCAGTCTTCGGCTCTTGCACGCGATTCAACTGCCGAGAGAAGATCGTGCGGCCTGGGCGGTCGAGTTGAGCCATGTCACCGGCTATCCGAAAGACGAAAGGTCGTTCGATTACTTAATGGGATCGCTTTCGAAAGAGTCTTGGCTTCGTGATTGCTTGGAGGTGATAAAACAGAATCAGCCGGTCGCCGTGGGCGGCTTCGAGGGAGTTTGGGTCCGCAAGGATTCTAAGAGTCAATCGACAGCCTATCTGGCACTTCAAGACGGCAAATGGTTCGGCGTTGGGTTCAACGGTGAGCAGCCTCCTGAGTTGGATTCGGGCAAGTATCGAATTCAAAAGAAGAGCTCGGCTCCATTGGCGTGGCTGACCTACGAAGGCGAAACGTCGATGGTCGAAGCGGCAATCTCAGCCGACGGTGAGATGGTCGTTTCGACGATCAATCGTGATGGCATGGGGACTCGCTATCGACGTCTTTGTGATTTGCCCTCTATGAGTGGTGAGTTTTCGCTGACCGGATTAACGCCGGTGGACGCACGGGCGGTACGAATGCTGCACGAGCTTGGCACACGCGGCGAGGACCACGTCAAACAGTCCAATGAGCGACTGTTGAGAATTGCAGAATCGAAGAACAAGCTGCGGGGCATCGGCGTCGCGATGCATGTGCACCAAACCGAGATCGGATCGATCCCCGGCAGCGCCTTCCATCAACGTGTCGGCGAAGTCGAGAAGGGCAACGCCGTGGTCTATCCGATGAGTTGGCGTGTGGCGCTGCTGCCGTACATCGGGTTTCCTCAGCTTTACGAGGAGTATCGAACCGATGAGCCGTGGGATGGGCCGAACAACCGGAAATTGTTGACCCGGATGCCGTCCTGCTACCAGTCACCGTTTTCAGGTAACGAGCTAGCGATCGGCCACACGACCTACCTCGGGTTTGCGACGGACGAAAGCATGCTCGGGGGCGAGCCGGGGAAATCGCGGCAACTCAATGATGTCTCCGACGCACCCGGTGAAACGCTTCTCGTCGTGGACGCGAAGAAGAGTGTGCCTTGGACGAAGCCGGAAGACCTCGACGAAGTTCGCGGGGAAGATCTACGGTTTCCCCTGTTGATGGTGATGGCCGACGGCTCGGTGCGTCACCTTGAGAAGCCGGACATCGATTTGATCAAGAAGATGGTGACTCGGGCGGGCGGTGAGGCGATCGCGTTTCCGAGTGACTGAGTTCAGCTGCAAAAATTGTCGACGACGCCGAGGCCTCGAAGGCCTTGGCCGCGGAGCACGTCTGCAAAGTCGGTGATCTCGGCGTGTGATGTCGATCGGGTGTCTCGAACGATCAAGCACGAGTCCACGGTCGCCGCCAACTGCTGAGTCGCCCACGCGCTGACTTTCGGCGCGTCGAAGATCAGCAAGTCGAACTTTCCGTCGAGAGCCTGAATCAGGCGTTCGGTTTCGACGGCGGACACCGGCAGCGTGCGTTCTTCGTCCATCGCGAGGGGCACGAGCGTGAGGGAGTCTTCGATCGAATAGATCGCGATGCTTTCGAGTGAGTCGTCGTGACGGAGTGCCGCGACCCAATCTGCCTCGCTGTCGAGGCGGAGGTGCTCGAGAAGACGTGGATTCTCGAGGTCCATGTCGACCAGAGCAACGCGGATACCCGCTGCTGCGGCGGCGATCGCCGTGCCGATGGCGACTGTGGATCGCCCCGCACCCGACGTGAGACTGGTGATCATCATTGTTTTGAGGCCGGCTTCGACGGACTCCTGCATCTGCCCGGCGATCGAGCGGAAGAAGGCCTCGTCGAAGAACAGCGTCGAAACGCTTTGTGGCACATCGAACGCGTCGACTTCCCAAGCCGCACCCGTCCACCGATTGGACGCGGTGCGTGAAGGTGAAGCTTCCTGCACCGGGATGTCCGCAAGTGGTTCGACTACGGGCGCCGCACTTTCTTGGACGGGAGCAGGACTGTCGATGCGGCCTAGAGCTTCAGGGCTCACCGACTCTTCGTTGCGAAGGGGCTCTTCGATGCTTGCGGGCGTATCGACGAACGTCTTGGGAGCCGGGGACGGATCGACCACCCGAGGAAGTCGTTCTTGCGAGGTCTCAGCCGACAGTTCGACCGGCATCGGGGGAAGCGTTTGCTCAGGCGATGCGTTCTCGCCCTCAATCGGGAGCGTCGCGGGTTCCACCGGTGTATCAATCCGTAGCGCTTTGCCGTCCAGTTCCCCGAGCCAGATCTGCGTCGTGTCGGCGACGGAGATGGAATCGTGGATCGAAGGTTGGGGGGCTCGCGCCGTGCTTGCAGCGTTCGAATCGGCTTCGTCGGTGATGCCGCTTGCTGCATCAGGACCCTCGGCCATGGGCTGAGGAGCCGGTGTCGGCGCGGGCCGACGGTTGGCGCGCTGTCGAGCGTAGGCTCCGATGAAAGTCTGCTTGGTCATCGTGTTTGCTCTAAATGTCAGCGGTCAGAATTCGATCGGGGTTTGGAAGAAAGCGGCGTCGAGGTCGATATCCGATGCCGGGGCGGATTGCGCTTTCGCTTGATTGAGCGAGTCGATCATCCGCAAGCCTTCTTCACTCAAAAAGTCTTCGATCGAGAACGGCGTGTTGCTTTCAACGTAGCCATCTTCGAGCTTGAGTCGGTCGTTCATTCCTGAAGGCAAGTCGGCCAAAGGCGTGGTCGGGATGGTTGCCGCAGGCACATTCGCGGAGTCGTCGGTGCGGAATGTGACGACCGATTCCGGCGGAGTTTGTATCGGTCCTGGGAAGGGGTTGTCTGACGTCGATTCAACGATTGCGGTTGTCGGTTCACCCAAGGTCAGTGTGGGGGAGCCGGTCTGTCCCGATTGAGTCTCCGTTTGAATCCCGATCGGACCCATGGTGGGTACTTCGGGAACTGTCTCTGCCTCGGCGATGTAGCTTGGAACGCTCATTTCCGATTCGTACTCGGCGTCGGCAAAGACTTGGTCGCGCCCTTGGAGCGACTGCGGTGGCTCATCGGCGATCATCGATTCGGAGGTGGCGTCGCGAAGACGAGTCAGGCTCCGTCCGGCCAGAAATGCGAGGGTGACCATCACCAGCATCAGAATCACCAGTGCGGAGCGGCCTCCCCACGAACCGTCGGCCCGCTGCATCGATCCTGAGAGCTTGACGTCGGCTGCCGGGCGGAAGTCCTCCGCTTTTGGTCCCGATTCTTCATCGAACCTGGATTCTTCGCGCGTCCCGGCGAATTCGAGCGAATCGCCGGGTTCGGGTTCTGACGGCACCTGATCGCGCGGAATCTGATTTCCCGATGGCGGGTCGACGTGACCTGCGGGCGGTCCGCTGTGTCGGTTGTGGACCACGTGTTGTGTCTCATCCACCGCCGGCGCAGGCGAAAACGGCGCCAGCGGGTCCAGGTTCGGCAACTCAAAGAGAGTCGGCAATTCCGGTTCCGGTGGTGCTTGAAGGTGTGGTCGTTGCACCGCTTCGCGTGCCGGTTGATCGGCGGGCCGTGCGGCGCGGGGGCGTCGTTCACCTCGGAAATGAGGCGAACTTGGGGGGTGGCCCGTCGTGTCTGGTTCCTGATCCATCAGTGGTGTTCCGCAGCTATTTCACGCCTGTAGGGAGCACATCCAAGCGTCGGACATCGTTAAAAGCCGTCGTCACGGTGGTGCAATGTCAAAATGACACCGATACCCGTACTACCTTTGTTGCAGTTCGGTCGCCCGACGGCTCTCGCTTATGCGGAATAGCGAAACTTCACGTTTTGCGACAAGGCTGAATGGTGAACTGGCTCGTTTGACTTGTGAAAATCTCGCGGGTTAGGAAAATACCCGTGAAACCCGCGTTCCTCGCCTCTTTGACAAACTGACATGCTCCAGCCCGATTCGACCAGCGGAATCCTTTCCGAGCTGATTCGCGAACGCATTCTGCTGCTTGACGGCGCGATGGGCACCATGATCCAGCGGCTTGGTTTGGATGAAGCCGGTGTCCGAGGCGAGCGTTTCGCCGATCACGATGCTAGCAAGCAGCTCAAGAATTTTTCGGACATCCTGTGTCTGACGCACCCTGAAAAGATCACCGATATCCACCGGGAGTACTACGCCGCCGGCTCGGACATCGTGGAAACCAACACGTTCGGTGCATCCCCGGTCGGGATGGTTGAGTTCGGGTTGTCCAATGATCTAATCGACGAAATCAATGCTGCGGCGGTCGCTTGCGCGCGAAAGGCGGCGGACGAGTGGACGGAGCGAACGCCCGACAAGCCTCGATTCGTAGCCGGTTCGATCGGGCCGACCACGATGCAGTTGGCCATCAGCACAGAGGTCGACGACCCGGCACACCGCAAGACGACTTTTGACGCGATGCGCGACAGCTACCGTGTCCAGGTCGAATCATTAGTCAACGCAGGCGTCGACATTCTGTTGCCCGAAACGGCGATCGATACGCTGAACCTGAAATCGTGTCTGTTTGCGATCCAGGACTTCTTTGATGCCGGCGGCCGACGCGTGCCCGTGATGATTAGCGGCACGTTCGACAAGGGCGGTCGGACGTTCGTCAGCGGCCAGTCCGTCGAGGCGTTCTTCACCGCTCTGGAGCATTTTCCGATGCTCTCGATCGGAATGAATTGCGCTCTCGGACCCGACGTGATGCGTCCGCATATCGAGGAACTCTCCAACGTCGCTGGGATTCCGATCAGTTGCCATCCGAACGCCGGCCTTCCCAATGAAATGGGGCAGTTCGATCTCGGCCCCAAGGCAATGGCGGACATCGTGGGTGAGTATGCGGACAACCGCTGGGTGAACATCCTCGGTGGTTGCTGCGGCACCACGCCGGACCACATTCGCGCGATGGCCGATCGAATCAGCGCCTGCAAACCCAAGCAAGATGATCCGGGGCCGGTCTACACCCGACTGTCCGGACGCATGACCATTGGCAACTGGCCGGACAGTCGGG
>JBCBOT010000242.1:0-12291 GCA_039821165.1 Planctomycetota bacterium
CATTGGAAACATGCTGCTGGAACGATCCCAGCATTTCGGCTACCTCGAGACACTCCTTCAGCAACACTATCCCGATCACGAATTGACCGTTCGAAATCTCGGTTGGCCCGCAGACACCGCTACCTTGCAACCGCGCCCCGACAACTTTGCCGACACCGAACAACACCTGTTTCATGAGCGAGCAGACGTGATCCTGGTCGCTTTTGGATTCAACGAATCTTTTCGCGGCGGCGGCGGTCTGCTGGGTTTCACCGCGGCGACCGGGAACTATATCGCCAAGCTTCAATCACTGGCATTCAATGGAAAGGGATCACCACGGATTGTGGTTCTTTCACCGATCGCCAACGAAGACATCGAGGGAGTGAAGGCGTCGAAGAACAATCCTTCGATCAAAATGTACGCGGATGCATTGCAGACACTCGCGGAGGATTTACAGGTCGGCTACGTCGATTTGTTCGAGCCGACAGCCCGCGCGATGAAGAGTCCCGGTAATGATCTGACAATCAACGGCGTGCACCTCAATGATGCCGGGTATCAATTTGTATCAGACATTATTTTTCGAACGCTCACCGCCGAAGATCCGCCTGCGCCGCGGGAGGACATTCGACGCGTCGTGATCGATAAGAATCGCCAGTACTTCCGACGCTTTCGTCCGCTGAATACGTTTATTACACCGGTGGGCGGAGCAAGACGTACGGCTACTTGGACTTTCTTCCGGCGATGAAGAATTTCGATCTGCTTGTGGCCAATCGCGATCAACGGATCTGGGACTTGGCCCAGGGCAAGCAGGTAGAGCAGCTGATCGATGATTCCAATCTCCCCGCGATGCCGGAAACCAAACAGAGTCGTGGCGCCAATCGCTGGATGTCCGCCGCTGATGAACAAGAGGCGTTTGAGGTGGACCCGCGGTTTGAAGTGACGCTCTTCGCGGGCGAAGAAGAGTTTCCAGACATTGCCGCACCGATTCAGATGCGTTGGGACAACCGCGGGCGTTTGTGGGTGAGTTGCTCGACGACTTACCCGCATGTCTATCCGGGCATGGAACCGAACGATCGACTCGTCATCTTGGAAGACACCGATGGCGACGGTAGGGCAGATAAGTCCAGCGTCTTCGCCGACGACCTTCACATCCCACTCTCTTTTGAGTTTGGCGACGGCGGTGTCTACGTTTCCGAAGAACCGCACCTCACGTTTCTCAAAGACACGGATGGAGACGGTAAAGCCGATTTCCGCCGCAAGGTCCTAAGTGGTTTCGGAACCGAGGACTCGCATCACTCGCTTCATGACTTTGCGTGGACACCCGATGGGGATCTGCTGATCCGCGAATCCATTTTTCATCACAGCCAAATCGAAACCGCCTACGGTCCGGTTCGTCAGCAAAACAGTGGTTGGTTTCTTTTCGACCCGCCGTCCCAACGCCTCACCAGTTTCGGTTCCTACCACAGCACGAATCCGTGGGGAGTGACGTTTGACGATTGGGGCCAACATGTTGCCAGTCATCCGATCTTTGCTGCCGCACATCATTCGCTCGACCCGCCGTATCCGACCCAGCACCCCAAGCCCGCGGGACTGAGGGCTTACTCCGGAACCTGCGGGCAAGAGTTCGTTGATTTCGCGACCTTCCCGGACGAACTCCAGGGTGGTTACATCAAGGCACGGTACAAGCCGACGAACCGCATTGAGATCCATCGATGGGTCGAAGGTGAATTCGGTTTCGACGAGGAGTACGTGAGCGATTTGATCTTCTCTTCCAACCTGAGTTTCATCCCCGTCGATATCCGATTCGGTCCGCGCGGGGCACTCTATGTCTGCGATTGGTACAACCCCGTAAAAGGTCACGCACAGTATTCGCTCCGCGACGAGCGACGTGATCGACACTCGGGGCGCATCTGGCGGATCACTCCGAAGAACGCGACGCTGCAACAACCGCCGAAAATCGCCGACGCGACAATCGAGGAATTGCTTGAAGGGCTAAAAAGACCCGAGTCGCGGATTCGGTATTGGATCCGTCGCGAGTTGCGAGATCGAGCCGCTAGCGAAAGAGAACGCGTCAAAGCCGCACTTGACCGCTGGGCCCTCAAGCTGAACGAGGACGATGATCGTTTTCGGCATCATCAAATCGAAGCTGTTTGGGTCTATCGAGGACTTGAGGCGAAGAACATTCCACTTTTGCGTGAATTGCTGCGTTGCGAAAACAAGTACACGCGAGCGGCCGCAACACAGCAGCTGCGACACTGGCATGATTCGATGCCCGATTCGATTGAACGCTTGCGTGCGGCCGCCAATGATTCGTATTCGATGGTCCGTATGGAGGCTGCCATCGCAGCCAGTCACATCGGAACGAAGGATGCGTTCGACGCAATGTTGGATGTGTTGAATCATCCTTACGAAGGTCACCTCGCTTATGCGATCACCTGCGCGCTCGGGTCGCATACACTGCGTCCTTATTGGGAGAACGACGATTCTTCGAGTGTGGCGAAGCTTTTGCGGAAGGCGAAGCAGTCATCAGCACTACGCGAGCCGAGTCCCGGGGCTCAACAATCGCAATTCGATGCCCAAGCGAACGTCGCCACCTTCAAAATTTCGTGTTTGCCGGAGGTGATGAAATTCGATCAGGAGCAAATCGCGGTCACGACCGGTCAACCGGTCAAGATCGTCTTTTCCAATCCTGACGCGACGGATCACAACATGGTCTTTGTGAAGCCCGGTGCGCTGGAAGAGGTCGGGATGGCGGCGAATGAGATGGCCCGTGATCCCAAGAACGCGAATTCGGACTTCATTCCCAGGTCCAAGCGGCATTTGATCCTACACGCTTCGAAGATGATCGGGCCGACTCGCAAGACGCAGGTCGAGGTATTGCGATTCATGGCCCCCAAGGAACCGGGGATCTATCCCTTTGTTTGCACCTTCCCCGGACACTGGGTGGTGATGAATGGGATTCTTGTCGTGGCCGAAGACCTCGCCGACGTCGAGCGAATGGTCGCCGACTCGCGCCCCAAAGTCGTCAACCAGTGGACGATGGACGACTTTGTTGAATTCGAAGTGGCTGAGGCGAATGAGCAGAATGTGATGCGAGGGATGTCCGCATTCGCGAAGGCTCGGTGCAATCAGTGTCACGTTCTCGCTGGTCACGGGGTCAACCTGGGCCCCGATCTTGCATCGGTGACCAAGAAGTACAAAGGGAAAGCGCTACTCAAGCAATTGTTGGAACCCTCTGCCGAGATCAATGAAAAGTACCAGACCCACAAGTTCTTGATGGCCGATGGCGATGTGATCAGTGGCGTCATTGTCAAAGACGCCAAGCGTCACTTTGAGGTGATGACGAACCTGTTGCAGCCAAAGAAGATTACCCGCGTCGACAAGGCGAGCGTCGAAGAGAAGATTCCCTCGAGAGTGTCAGCGATGCCGACGGGTTTGCTGGACGTTTTGACGAGGGAAGAGATCGCCGATTTGATGAGTTTCTTGGAGTCCGATGGTTTCAAACTGCCGGATCATCTGAAGCACCATCATGGAAATTAGATGACATTAGATGCCTGTCACCAAAACTTCCACCAAGGCCTCTTGCGAGTTGGTGTCGTTTTCGACGTACTCGCCTTGGAGACGGAGCGTTGCAGATCTCTCAATGAGTTGGGTTGTGGACGAAGTCCAGATTCAACCTCTTCGACGATCTGCAACAGAGATCGGTTGATTGCGTCTTGGGGGTTGATCCTGAGGGCCGCCTCAAGTGCTCGCCGCGCGGCATCGATTCGTTCCGCGAGTAGGTAGCTCAATCCGAGGTTTCCAAGCGAACCCGCGTCATCGGGTTGCAAGGAGACCGCGCGTTCACCGCATTCAACCGCTTTGCCAAACTTCCCTAGTTCAAGGCAGACGCCGCCGAGTTCGCGGGGGATTGGTTCAACATCTTTTTCGATGTCAAAGGCTCTAGAGAGTGCGAGAAAAGCTTCACGATGCTTTCCCAGAGCGATCAAACCCTTGCCTTGGAAGAACAAAGCCTGCCACCAATTCGGATGTTCCTCAAGTAAAAGGCCGAGTGCTTTGGTGGCCTGATCGACGTGTTCCGCGTCTTCTCCGACGAGTGGGTTTTCTCCCGCAGTTCGAAAATGTTGGCGAATCACATCACATGAGTGTTTGAAGGTGGCCTCAACGGGTGGTGATGAATGACCGATGTAGACTTCCTTGCCGAGCTTCTTGTCGAAATAGACTTCGATGTTCCCATCAAGTCGTAGGAACTCCAAGTCTTCTGAATCTCGATCGCGAAAAATGAGCCCGGATCCTACCTTAGGATCGAAACCCTCGTGGGCGATCAACTTCTTCGGGTCCGTTCCAACTTTCCAGGCTAGCACAGCCTTTTCCCACGGAGCCAACTGAATCCATTCGCAGTATGGCTCGACCTCCTGCTTGAATTCGTCGACGATGACGACATCCGAGTCGGGGCCTTGGGAGGTGTTCAGTCCCGCGTCGTCGAGTTGCTTTAAAAACCTTCTGGCATCCGCTTCGGTCATGAAGCTGCACCGCCAAAGATGGTCGTCGGCGATGTGCCTTCCGCTCGGTTGGATTTTGCCCGCTTCGACCAATTCCATCACGCATTCTTTCTTGGCGACGACGCTACATCCTTCGATGGTGATGGTCATTCCCGAGATCCAAAGAGCGTTGTTTAACTCCACATTCGCACAATGTCTTGCGGAGTTTCGGCATTCCGAAGCATGGTGACACTCCCTTCATCGTATCCGAGTACCGCGGGGATCGCTCGGTTGCAGTGTCGGGACCACATGCTGAGTGTGTAGGCGCCGGTATCACAGATCGCGATCCAATCCCCTTCGCGGGGCCGCGGCAACGGAACACCACGTCCGAGGATATCGCCGGCGAAGCAGAGTGGACCTGCGATCGTTGTGGGTTCCACGTCATCCACGATCACGTCACCGGATGGGTCCAAGCACAAGAATTCGTGCTTCCAGTCATCGCTTCGATAGACGGGGCGGAGAAGTAGGTCCGCGCCGAGGTGAATCACAACGAGCTGTTCTCCGTTGCCCAACGGACGCACCGATTCAATACGTGAGAACGCGGCGCCGGAGTTGGCCTGGATGGCGCGGCCGAATTCGGTAAACAGTGTTACATCCGGTCGGAAGAGACTTGGAACGCGTGAACGCAAAGCGTCGGCATACTCCCGTGGCGTCGGCGGCGTATCGCCTTGCAAGTAGGCCGCTGGTAGGCCGCCTCCAATGTTTACATTGGGAATCGCTCTTCGCGTGGCCGCCTGAACCTCCAACCTCAATTGTTCGACCTTCGCGATAGCATCGACCAACAAGTGCAAACCGCATCCCTGTGATCCCACGTGCGTGTGAATCGCGTTGAGCCATGGGTTACGACTGAACGCCGCGACGATTTCGTGGCGCTCGCGAGAGATCGAGACACCGAACTTCGAACCTGTGCCGGCAACGCTGGTTTGGCTGATGCGTCCGGCCCCGACTTCGGTGTTGATCCGCAACCCGATCGGGGCGGCGGGATGCGATGTGCCGAGTATCGATTCCACTCGCGCCAATTCGGTGAGGTTGTCAATGTTGAGGACAACGCCACGACGCAAGGTTTCTTCAATCTCCTGGTGGGTTTTCGCGGGCGAGTCGAATACGATTCGGTTTGCGGGGCAACCTGCTGCGGTCGCCAACGCTACTTCTTCGATGCTGGCGGCCTCGAGGCCAAAACCACATTCGACCGCTACCCTCAAGACTTTGACGAGTGGGTTTGCCTTGATCGCCAACGCGTGTTTTGCTTTGGGGAAGGCGTCCTGGAACTCGTTTATCCGGCTTTTCATCCACGAGAGATCATGGACCAGAAACGACTTTGCGTTCTCCGCGAGGAGTCCGGACTGAAACGCGGCACGGTAAATGTCGCCGACGCCAAGGGGGCTAATTCGCGATGACTGCGACATCGGTCTCATTCAGCAAGGTCGACGCGGCGAGTGATTCGACTTCTTGGGCCACATTTCGAAGTGTGTCGTCAAGCCAATTGAGACGGGTTGTGAGATCGTCTCCAAGCGAGGCGTCCTTTGCAACTCGCACCAACAACGGGGCACCGAGCGCCACCCTGAGTACCCAATTGCCCGGCGAGATTTGAACGGGTTGCCCAAGCTGGATCGGCATGGGTTCGAGTTGGTTGAGCGATCGATGAATTGTGGATAATGCCTTGCGGCCAAATGACTCGCTGGACTGCACCGAAAATGAGATGACGGTGGGTGCGTATCCGTCTTGCGTCGTTACCCAATCGGATTGCTGCTGTTCAAACGCGGGCAAAACAGACAGACCGCTCCGTGCCGAGAGGTGTTCAACCGCGGAATGGGCGAACGATTGCATGATCGCTGCACGTTCAAGTGGTGCCACTGACTGAAAGGCCTGGATTTCGGCGACCGCGGCGGTCCAGCGTGCGATCGCCGGGACGTTGATCCACGAGTCCATCGACTGCCGAATCGCTGTCCAACTCTTCGGCATTTCAGCGCGACTAAAGTAGTTTCCGAACGTCGGTGGCAAGCCTCGCGTGCGGCGACTGACTTTTAGCGATCGTGGAACAATCAGGGCGGCGGAGAATGGTGGTCCGCTAAAAAACTTTGACCCCGTAAAGTTGATGATCCAGCCTTGTCGCACCAGGTCAGCGAATGCAACTGTGCCAAAAGCCGACCCCAGTCTTCCCTGCGCAGCATCAACGATGACGGTCACATCGCTAGACAGTTGGGATTGGATTCGCTGCAACGTCTCTAGCCGTGGCGCGAAGACACCCGTTTTTGAGTGCGCAACGGCGTGAAGAAGCACCTGGTATCCGTCCGCGACAGCTTGCGAAACCAATTGTTGGACTTCAGTGTCGAGATCCGTTGGCGTCCGAGGGAGGCCTCGGGCATCACGAACGTCGACCGAGTGAACCTGAATGCGATTCTCTAATTGGCGATCGACGGGGGAACCCTGTACGGCAGAACCCCCATGCGGTACCCGAGCATCGTAATGCAGGCCCGACGCGGCTCGAACCGTCCCACTACCCACTTCGTCCGGTCCGATGATCAGATTGAAAATCGGTCGATCTGGATCTCGATCCGCCAATGCCACCGCGAGCAATTCGGCATCGGTTCCGGACGGCGTGAGTGCGATCTCCACGTCGTCGGGCAGACCCATGTACGATCGCAGACAGCGTCGAACGTTCGCAATCGCTTCGGCGACGATCCATTTAGGTGTTTGCGTCGAACGGAGGGCGACGATCAATGCCTCCGCCGCCGCAGTGCCTCTCGCCGAGGGGCTCGAACAGCTGCACGATCCAAGCGGGACTTCCAACCTCGGTAGACTGCTGCAGCCATATCGGTTGAGACCATCACGTTCAGGGCTGAGACGAGTGTCGCATCCGGAAGTGATGAGTTCCGAGAAACCGCATTCGAGAAAGCTTCGCCACATTGCTCGACTACACCGCCGAATTCGCGTCGCTGGTCGAAAACGTCGCGGTGGAACTTCCCACTGGAGCTGGAACTGAGCGCGGCTTTGCGTCGGCCGTGTTCGATTCGCTTGAGGCTTCCCCGTCGTCTGTCCGCGTATTCGTCAGCGCGGAAAGGTTGTTGCCAATGGCCTGATGGGCTTGAGAACGGTTGCGAGGTCGTTCTCGTTTCTCACGCTCATTGGCCGCGTCAACGATTGCGAGATACCGATCGGTGAGCAGTCCGCTGTCGAAGCAAAGTTGCTCCATGATGGGGTTGCCGCCATCGCCTTCGAGTTCGACGAGGATCGGGCCGCGATCGGTCATCGCAACGTCCCAGCCTTGGAAGTGGCAACTGGGAATCTGGGTGGCGGCTTTCAGCACCAAGTCACGCATCTGGTCCCAATGCGGAAACGTCATTTCGGCGAATTTGGCGCCGGTGATCGGGTGTGCCTCAATCGGTTCCGTTCCCGATTCGGTACGAACTAGCGTGCGCAAGACTTTTCCGCTCTCGACATCCACACCCGCGAGCATGTTTCCGTTGCGCCAAAAATTGTCGGCGTCATTCTCGGAAGCAGGGATTTTCCAGGCCGCTCGAAAAAGGTGTTGTCCGTCATCGTCCGACATCACGAACATCCGCACCGAGCTCACGCAAGGGCCGATCAGCGAGGCAATCTCGGCGTGTGGTTGCATGAGGGTTTGGAACAGGTAGGCGTGACCCAGCCCTTCGATCAATTCGATAAACGCATTGACTGGTACTCTTCGGTCGCCACCGACGAGAACAACGTCATCGGTCCTGTCGTAACCCGTGATTTTGGCCGTCCCCATGCTGCAAACGCTGTCGAATGGTTTGCCGAAAATGGGATAAGCTGCTTCGGATCGAAGGAACCGCCCAATGTCTTCGCCGTTGCGAAGCGGTACCGCTCCCGGGAACGATCGAGTGGGGTGAACGATCGCCTGGGTTTCAGGGACCGGAAGGTCGAGGCCACGCAACAGGGCCGTGAACGTCGGTTTGTCTCGCGCGATCTCTGTCCAGGCCGATGGCAACATCAAGTTGTTCTGGCCGAGGAATGTCGTTTTGGATTCGGGGCTGTATCGCTCATCATCGTATAGCCCGTACATGAAGTACTCCTCGGGCTGGAGCTTTCCGCGCCCCCGGCGCAATCGCATGATTTCCATCACGACGCTCGCCAGACTCTTTCCGCACGCCTTCGCTTTTCGAATGCCGCTCAAATAGTCGAGCGGCGAACTGGAACGCTGAACGTCCAATTGGAATGCATCTGATGCCACGAAACCGGACCGATTGGGAGGAGTGGAGACGAAGCGCGTCTAACATCGGTGCATGGAGAGGAGCACTTAGTCGATGCCAACGCTTGTCCGGGTCCATCGGCGTGCGCGGCGACGACAATCGAGACATCTTGCCAAAGCGACGTGATTATCGATTGAAGCGGTCGAACGGGCGGAACGTCCCGTCCAATCAGGTCAGGACGTCATGGGTGATTCGCCCATACACATCTGTGAGCCGAAAATCACGTCCGGCGTGGCGATACGTGAGACGTTCGTGATTGATTCCAAGTTGGTGCAAAAGCGTGGCGTGCAAATCATGCATGTGGACTTTGCCTTGTATCGCTTGAAACCCAAATTCGTCCGTCGCACCGAACGAGAAACCTGGACGAAAACCGCCGCCAGCCAGCCAAACTGTGAATCCGACCGGGTTGTGGTCTCGCCCGGTTCCGTTGTTTTGAGCGTAGGGCGTTCGACCGAATTCGCTTCCCCACCAAACGATCGTGTCTTCCAACAAGCCACGCTGCCTCAAATCCGCGAGCAGCGCCGCGATCGGTTGATCGACGGCGGCCGCATGATGAGCATGTTTGGGGATGTTCGAGTGTTGATCCCAAGACGGGTTGGCGCTGTTGTCGCCATAGGTCACTTGGATGAAACGGACGCCGGCTTCACAGAGCCTCCTCGCGAGCAAGCATTTGCGTCCGTACCCACGGGTTTTGGGGTTGTCCAAGCCATAAGCGGTTTGGGTGGCTTTCGATTCTTGGGAAAGATCCATCAGCTCCGGGGCGACACGTTGCATCCGCCAGGCGAGATCGTAACTCTCGTCGATGGCGGGTAGGTCGCCGAGGTTGCGACGACGATCGAGTTGGGCGCGGTTGAGTCGATGGATCAATTCTCGCTGGGACGAGGCAATCGGTGACATGTCGGCGGGGCGTTCCATGTTGTCCAATCTGAGTTGGTCTTTCCCAGCTGTGCCGATCGGCGTCCCCTGAAAACGCGCTGGCAAGAACGCGGTGCCGTAATTGCGAGAACCACCATTACCGATCGAAGGTGAAATCGAAACGAAGCCCGGCAAATCTTCGTTCTCGGTACCCAGTCCATAGTAAACCCAAGATCCGATCGACGGTCGTATGAAATTGGATGCTCCACAATGCAGAAACAGTGTGGATGGACCATGGGCGACGCCTTCGGTGTGCATGCCATGCAGAAAGCAAAGGTCGTCCACGTGTGACGCGGTTTCAGGAAAGAGGTCCGAGACGAGTTTGCCGGATTGGCCGTAGGGGCGAAACTCCCACGGTGACTTCATCAGTTTGTGCTTTGTGCCGTGTTTTCCCTGTTTGGCAATCGTTCGCGCATCATCAAACGCAAACTCCTGTTGGTGATACTCCGCAAGCGCCGGTTTGTAGTCGAACGAGTCGACTTGGCTGACGCCGCCTTGCATGAACAAAAAGATGATGCGTTTCGCCCGAGGCGGCACACGGTAGTCGGGCGTCGCAGCCTGGATACCCGAAGCACCCATCGCCATCATTGCGAGGGAACCGAATCCACACGAGGCTTGCTTCACAAAGGATCGGCGAGATGGTTGTTGCGTGGTCATTTGGCCATCTGCTCAATCGAGGTACCGAAAGTCGATGGATGCGAAGAGTGAATGAATCAACATCGCAAGCTTCTCGTCACTCTTCGAGCCGGTTCCGTCTTCAGCCGCCAGGAATGCTCTCGCCGCAGTGGATTCGTCAGGTGTTGGAGGTCGTCCGATGCAAGTGATGAAGAGCTTTCGCAACTGCGGCTTCGAGAGTTTATTGCCGGCGGGCACAAAACGATCCGCGGCGCGACGAGCTTGTTCAATCACCCAGGGGTGATTCGCAATCGCTAATGCTTGCGTCGGGATGGTGCTCTCTGGTCGCTGACCGACGGAAACACTTGAGTTTGCGAAATCAAAGACCGTGTAAAGCGGCGGCGGGGAGTTGCGAAAGACGGGCCAGTAGATGCTTCGACGCTTGGACTCGTGATGGTATTCGTAGTCCGAACCCGTGTTCGGCCGAATTTCCGAACCTCCCATGACGAACTCTATCTGACCAGCGAGCGATGACATTGAATCCTTCATCGCTTCGACAGGGATGCGTTTGCGATTCGCACGCCAAAGCCATTGGTTCTCGGCATCGGTCGTTTGGTGTCGAATCGAGTCGGAACGTCGGCGGTAGGATTGCGAACAGACAATCGTGCGGACGAGATGTTTCGTCGACCAGTTGTGTCGCACTAATTCTCCAGCGAGCCAATCCAGCAAGTTTGGATGCGTGGGAAGGGAGCCGGCCGTTCCAAAGTTGTTTTCGGTCGAGACGATGCCCTCACCCATCATCCAGGACCAAACACGATTCGCGTAAACGCGCGCGGTGAGTGGGTTGCGACTGTCCGCGATCCATCCTGCCAACTCGGCTCGTCCGCTCTGGTCGCTCGGGATCCGCGAGGCAAATTCTTGTGCCGGGCCAAACGCAGTTAGAAACCCGCGTTCGACGGGACGGCCCCGCTGATGCGTGTTTCCCCGGATGCGAATTTCAAGCGAAGAAACCGGCTCACCTTCCGCGATGGAAATGTACATCGGGCGTTTCTTGAGAAACGAGGAAAGACCACGGCTTCGTTTTTCAAGCTGTGATTTTTCGTTCCGTAGTGAGGCAATTTCACTTGTCTCTTCGGCACCATCCTTTTCATGCTTTCGAATCGCTTGATTGATTTCAGTGAGTCGAGGACGCAACTCGTCGAGATCAAGTTGGGCGCGAGCAAATTCTGATTCCCGGTGCGATTCGATCGGCACGGGCTTGCGAATCCATTTCGAAAGGTTGTCATGCTTGAAGGCGATCGTCGAACGAAAGATTGCAGCGAGCGCGTAGTAGTCCGCCGTCGGAATGGGATCGAATTTGTGATCGTGGCACCGAGCGCATCCGATCGTCTGTCCCAAAAATGCTCGGCCGATCGTCGTCAGTTGCTCATCGATGTGGTCAAACTCGAGTTTGGTTTTGTCTTGATCTTCGAGATTGGTGTTGGCCAACGCGAGGAACCCTGTGGCGACGGATGACATCCTCCGCTCACGGAGACTCGAGTGCTCGATCAGGTCTCCCGCAATCTGGTCGCGGATCATTTGATCGAAGGGGCGATCCTCGTTGTATGCTTGGATCACGTAATCACGGTAACGCCACGCATCGTCAAGCACGAACCCACGGAGGGTGATCGATTCGGCGTATCGTGCGACGTCCAACCATCGCCTCGCGACGTGTTCACCGTAAGCAGGAGAACTAAGGAGTCGATCAACGAGACGTTCGTAGGCGTCCGGCGCCGGATCATTGCAAAACGTTTCGATCTCGTCCGGTGAGGGAGGCAGTCCCGTGAGGTCGAAGTACAGCCGGCGGATCAAGACGATTCGTGACGCTTCATGCTCGGCCTGCAAGTCTCTTTCACGAAGTCGGGAGTTGACGAATTCGTCGACCGAGTCCGATGTGAATTGTGTTTGAAGCGGGCGGTATGCCCAATGTTGATGCGCATCCGCGACTGCGAGTCCCGATGATTGCGGCC
>JBCBOT010000243.1:0-12218 GCA_039821165.1 Planctomycetota bacterium
CCACGATCGTGTCGCCGCGATGCGAATCGGTTGTTTCGACTCTCCGAGAACAATCAGCTCGCCTTGGTCGATCCAACGAACCGTGAGCCACTCATTGAGCGCGTTTGAAAACGCGTCCGATGGAACGTCCTTCGCCTTACGCTCAACGAGTACCTCGGAGTCACCGCTGAAACACTCGTCCAACCACTTCGCCGCCGACTCGAGTTGACGGACTCTCGTTGCATGGGGATCGAGTTTGGCCTGTGCGGACGATGCCACCAACTTGAATGCTCCAGAACGACGGCGAAAGACGCTGACTTGTTCAAAGCCGAAGGTTCTGGCGAGGAGTTCCGCACATCGATTTGCTCGTTGCGGTGACGAGAGAGTTGGAAAGGCCTCTCCCAACTCACGGAGGTCGTGATCCATCTGTTCGCTTCGAACGTATCGGTCCCGCAGTTCCGCTTCCGCGATCAACCGCGACGCGGCCGTCACCGTTTCCTCAAGGCAACGCTTGTCACGGGCGTCGGTCATCGGGACGCACCACAGCGAGAGGCGCAACGATGAAACCGAACCGATCGGGTATGCCGCGACCATCATCGGATCCGCGTCGGTGCTTCCGGCATCGACCGTGTCGGTGATCGATTCGTTCTCGAGGCAATGGATGGCAACGCCTTGAACCCATTCAAGCGATGCGAGAACATCGTCAGCGATGATCTGGAGCGAGTACGGGTCGCGACTACTTGGCTCAAGACGCGTCTCAAGCCGAGCCACCAGGGCGGTGCAGGCGTCGAGCAGTGCCGGTTCCGTCGTGATCGTCATCCGGCCTTCCTCTCGTCGAGTCGTCGTTTCAACGAGGCGAAACGTTGGACGCCGATCACAAGCACGAGGGTGCCGACGATGGAGGAGAGCCAGCCAAGCCAAACGAGTCGGCTATCGTCGTCCATGAACTGGACGAGAGAGACACCGGTTGCCATCAGCATCAAGGCGGTCCGGAGATACGCCAACAGCGTACGTTCGTTCGCAAGGTCCGTTCGGACTCTGGCGAGGTCGGGCGTGGTGGGCGTCTCGGATGCGGCCATCATGGCTCCGAGTGAAGGGCAGCGAGGCATCGGGCGTGGACTCAAACGGTCGCGTTTGGTGGGTACCCAAAGCCTGGTTTCGGCGTCAAGCGAGCCGCGGACGGGCGAGATCATGGGGGGAACTGGCAACCCGACCCTGATTGCCTTCCTGGATAACCAGGTGTCCCCAAATTGCCGAGGCGGCAGGTGCGTCGTGAGAAAATTTTTCGGACGAACGGATTTTCAACAGACGACGGTCGAGCGCGCAGAATCTTCACTAACCCTTCATTTCACCGGGGCTTACGACGACACGTGGTCGCCAAGACACCCTCACATCGAAACCAAGCCGTCGCCGTAAATCGTTTCAAAGAAAGCATTTAATGACGTCCCCGGAATTTCGTTGACAGGGTTTCGGCTTTCCCTAAGATTCCCGCGTCGCCCACATCTAGTGGCTCGAAGTCGGAAAAGCACTACCGGTAGTGACAACATTACTGGTAGGGCTAACTTTGGCCCGGACGATGAAAGAAGGGAAGCTAACACGGCTGGGAATGGATCCCACTTTGGGGGATTTCTACCACGTTGGCTTTCTGTTGGGCCTGACACAGACGCCCTTTTCCCAACACCAACGGATTTCTAGACCGCCCTCGAACAGCCGCCTCCTAGGGAATGGAGGCCACTTCGTTTCTGCGGTCCGGTTCCATGGATGATCAAAGGAGTAACCCGAGCGATGGCCACCGTTCTTCCCACCCGACAAACTGCTGCAGGCGACCCCGGTCTGGAGCGAGTCAACGAGCAACATGGGCTCGATCACGCGACACAAGTTTTTGGAACGACCCTGCGAGGCGATCGCGCGGGTCTCAAGATCGAACCGACGTTCTGTCCGACCGACGGAAAAAGTCCGTTTGAGACGACGGAGTGGGAACTCCGCTCCGCCGCGATCAAGGACGAGACCGGCAACGTTCTGTTCGAGCAGAACAACTGCGAGATTCCTGCGGATTGGAGCCAATTGGCCACGAATGTGGTTGTGAGCAAATACTTCTACGGCGATCCCAAGAAGCCGGAAGAACGTGAGCGTTCGGTCCGCCAACTCGTCCACCGCGTGACGCGAACCATCGCGGATTGGGGTCTGGCCGATGGCTACTTCGATACCGCCGAAGATGGCGAGAATTTCTATCGCGACCTGACGTGGCTTTGCCTGCACCAGCACGGCGCTTTCAACAGCCCGGTTTGGTTCAATGTCGGACTCTTTCACCAGTACGGCGTTGAAGGTGCGAAGTGCAACTGGGCATGGGATCGCACTTCGGAAGAGACGTTCCAGCCTGAGAACCCCTACGAGTTCCCGCAGGGCTCGGCGTGCTTCATCCAGTCGGTCGACGACAACATGGAAGACATCATGCGTCTGGCGTGCGCCGAGGCGATGTTGTTCAAGTTCGGCTCGGGAACGGGCACCGATCTCTCGACGATCCGCTCGTCGCGCGAAAAGCTCTCCGGCGGTGGGACTCCCTCCGGACCGCTTTCGTTCATGCGGGTCTACGACTCCATCGCGGGTGTCGTGAAAAGCGGTGGCAAGACGCGTCGCGCCGCGAAGATGCAGTCGCTCAAGGTGTGGCACCCGGACGTGATGGAGTTCATCGAGTGCAAGTGGTCCGAGGAAAAGAAGGCTCATGCCTTGATTCGAGAAGGCTACGACTCGAACTTCAACGGCGAAGCGTACAGCAGCGTCTGCTTCCAAAATGCGAACTTGTCCGTGCGATTGACGGACGATTTCATGGAGTCGGTTCGCGACGGAAAACGATGGCACACCCGATGGATCAGCGATAAGACGACGGGCGAGGCACCTTCGTATGACGCGAAGGAACTGCTCAACAAGATGTCCGAGTGTGCTTGGCACTGCGGTGACCCGGGCGTGCAATACGATACGGTCATCAACCGCTGGCACACGTGCCCCAACAGCGGCGACATCAACGCGTCCAATCCGTGTTCGGAATACATGTTCCTGGACGACACGGCGTGTAACTTGGCGTCGATCAACTTGATGAAGTTTGTCCAGCCCGATGGTTCCTTTGACGTGAAACGGTTCCGCGCGGCCGCACGCGTCTACTTCATCGCTCAAGAAATCTTGGTCGACCACGCGAGCTATCCGACCGAGCCGATCGCTCGAAACAGTCACCGATTCCGTCCGCTCGGATTGGGATACAGCAACCTCGGGTCGCTGATCATGTCTCGCGGGATGGCCTACGATTCCGACGCCGCTCGTGGACTTTGTGGGTCACTTACTTCGCTGATGCATGGCGAGGCCAACCGCACCAGCGCCGAAATGGCTGGCGTCGTCGGCCCGTTCGATGGCTACAGCGAAAATGAAAAGCCGATGCTCGGCGTGATGCAGATGCACCGCGACGCGGTCGAAGAGATTGACGACGCCGGCCCCCGGGAACTCAAGGATGCGGCCCGCAAGCTCTGGGACGACGTTCTCGCGACCGGTGAGAAGTACGGCTTCCGCAATGCCCAAGCCACCGTGCTGGCGCCGACCGGAACCATCAGTTTCATGATGGATTGCGATACAACCGGGATCGAGCCCGATATCGCGCTTGTTAAATACAAGCAGCTCGCCGGCGGCGGCATGCTCAAAATCGTCAACCAGACGGTCGCGCCCGCGCTTGAGAAGCTCGGTTACACGACGGAACAGATCGAGGCGATCCTCGCGTTCATCGACGTCAACGACACGATTGAAGGTGCTCCCGAGCTGAAGACCGAGCATCTGCCCGTGTTCGATTGTGCGTTCACTCCCGCCAACGGGGTGCGGAGCATTTCGTGGCGGGCTCACATCACCATGATGGCGGCGGCTCAACCGTTCCTTTCGGGAGCGATCAGCAAGACCGTCAACATGCCGAACGATGTCACCCCGAACGACATCGCCGACGCGTACTACTGGGGTTGGGAGCTCGGACTGAAGGCGATCGCCATCTACCGAGACGGAAGTAAGCAGTCACAGCCGCTCAATACTTCATCTGAAGACGGAGCCGACGCGGAGGCGGCACCGCAGGTGGTGACCAAGACGGTTGAAAAGATCGTCTACAAGCCTCGCCGCGAACGGTTGCCAGATACCCGTCAAAGCGTGACTCACAAGTTCACGATCGCGGGACACGAAGGCTACCTTTGCGTCGGACAGTATCCGGACGGTCGTCCGGGCGAAGTGTTCATCACGATGGCCAAAGAAGGATCAACGGTCGGCGGCATCATGGACAGCTTTGGTACCGCTTTGTCGATCGCGCTGCAGTACGGCGTTCCGCTTGAGGTTCTGGTCAACAAGTTCAGCCACACTCGGTTCGAACCGATGGGGCATACCAGTAACAAGGACATTCGAATCGCCAAGAGTGTGGTGGACTACATCGCCCGGTGGCTCGGATTGACCTTCATGAGCAAGGACAACTCCATTGCTGCGGATGCAGCGAAGCCCGTCGATCCGGTCAACCGTGCGAACGGCCCCGAGGTCGTGACGCCCGAATCGCCGATTGCGATGAGTGAGCGAGCCAGCTTGCTGCAGAGCCTTGGTTCGACCAACGGGAATGGAAACGGCAATGGTCATGCCAAAAAGGATAAGGACGACAATCGTCAGGACCAGTTTGCCCGATTCCAAATGGACGCTCCGAGTTGCGACAATTGCGGCAGCATCACCGTCCGCAACGGCAACTGCTATCTGTGCCACAACTGTGGTGCGAGCATGGGCTGCAGCTGATACCGATTGGGACAGCTAACGTTTTCGAAAGGCCTGCGTCTGAACGCAGGCCTTTCTTTTTGCGCGAACCATTGATGGTTTCCGGAGTCAACAAGGCGATTCCGTGAAAGGCTGCCATTGGTCGGTTGGTAGCTTTCCATTGTCTTGCCCAGTCTCCTCGCCATTTTCGGGCAGATGGCAAGACGATTGGGGGCAAAACCATTCACGCTGACGTGCACCTTCACTCTCCTGGTCAACCGATGCCCCGCTTGTTGCAGGAGGAGCGAACCCAAGAAGACTAGAAGGACACGAGGACACGCGCATTCCTGATCTCCCCATTGTCTTGCCAACATCGTCTTGCCCCGTCTCCTCGCCATGTTCGGGCAGATGGCAAAACGATGTAGGGCAAAACCATTCACGCCGACGTGAAAGTCGATGGTGAAGTGAACCTGAGCCGGCGTGCACCTTCACACTTTTGGTCAACCGATGCCCCGATCGTTGCGGGAGGAGCGAACCCAAGAAGATTAGAACGACACGAGGACACGCGCATTCCTGATCTTCCCATTGTCTTGCCAACATCGTCTTGCCTAGTCTCCTCGCCATGTTCGGGCAGATGGCAAAACGATGTAGGGCAAAACCATTCACGCCGGCGTGAGAGTCGACGATGAAGCGAACCTGAGCCGGCGTGCGCCTTCACACTTCTGGTCAACCGATGCCCTGATCGTGGCAGAGGAGCGAACCCAAGAAAAATAGAAGGACATGAAGACACGCGCATTCCTGATCTCCCCATTGTCTTGCCAACACTGTCTTGCCCAGTCTCCTCGCCATTTTCGGGCAGATGGCAAAACGATGTGGGGCAAAACCATTCACGCCGGCGTGAGAGTCGTTGATAAAGCGAACCTTAGCCGGCGTGCACCTTCACACAAAAATAGAAGGACACGAGGACACGCGCATTCCTGATCTTCCTCATTGTCTTGCCAACATCGTCTTGCCCCATTCCCTGTCCTTCCTCGGGAAGATGCCAAAGCGATGGGCGGCGCAACCAAGACTCCGTCCGATGAAAACATCAACACGTCTACCCTATCGGCAAATCCGAGCCCGTTTCGATCGCGACACGGTGCTTGTTTACCAAGCGTATGGTGCGGCGATCGCGAAACCCGCTTTGGCAAAGGGACGATTCGTTGCGCCGTTTTCCTGGCGACGAATGACCTGGATCAAACCGTCGTTTCTTTGGTTGATGGGGCGAAGCAACTGGGCCACCAAGTCGGGACAAGAGAACATTCTCGGAATCCGCATCACTCGGACTGGTTTCGAGAGAGCCCTTTCGCTGGGATGCCTGACGATGTTTGACCCGGACATTCACACTCGGGAGGCGGATTGGCGACACGGCTTCGAGAACGCGTCTGTCCATGTCCAATGGGACCCCGAACGCAGTCTTCGCGGCAGAAAGTTGCCGCATCGGTCGCTGCAATTGGGGCTCGGTAGCCAGATCATCGAGCAGTTCACCGAGGAGTGGATTGTCTCGATCGAGGATCTCACCCCGTTGGCCAAACGCATCCGTTCGGCCTGTTTGGCGGGCAATGAACGTCGTGCCAAGTCGTGGTTACCCCCGGAAAAGGAGTACGTGGCGTCGGTTGAAACGCGACGTCGGCTCGGAATCTCCGGGGGCTAAGGCCACTGTGGAAGCGTCGCAGGGCCCCCGGGCGCAATAGTGCTCGGCGGCGGTCCGCTCGTCGCGTCAGGGGCCGCGAGTCCAGTCCCAAGAAAAAAGAGTCGATTCTTTGCGGGGATCGTGACTCGGCCGTCGCTATGCATCCTGGCCCGGCTGAAACTGTCCGTGGCCGTGATGATTTCGCCGACGTGGTGGTATGCCTCCGAGCGAATTCGAAACCGAGAGCCACGAATCACCTGGAGTGGAGTGCATGAGAGTCAAGCACGTTTGGATGCTAATTGCGTTGCTGGGGAGCGGTCTACTGACCGCCGTGGCAACCGCACAGTCAGAGTCGGTGGACGCCACGACAAGAACGAAAATCGAGCAAACCTATCAACAGCTCAAAGCACATTTTGAAGCCAACGATATCGCGGCAGCGGGAGCACTTCTCTCCGAAGAATGCTTGGCTCAGTTGACCTTGGAGTGGGTGCTGTTTGCTCATCAAGTAAAGCTGGAGTCGCCGGATACCGTTGTGGGTAAGGGTTTGGCCGCGGCCGCCGCCAAGCACGAACTTTCTCAAGTGATCCCCGAATCCTTCTTCGAGCAGGAGGTGGGGCAGGCCAAGTTTGAACGGCTTGAGAAGCGAATTCTGAAGGCGTGCGGCGACCGAGAAAAGCAATCATCGATCATCGCATCCATCCGATCCGTCTTCGCGAAGCTTCCCGAGGACAGTGAATATCGAGACTGGATGCCGGAACCGTGCACAGGAAAGCTGACCGGAATTGATCGTCGTGACGAATCGGTTGTTGCCCTTGTCGATTCGGATGCCGGTGAACTGGAACTTGTCTTTGTCTCAACCGAATCGGGATGGAGACTAGACGATTTCATGCTCGACATTGTTCCAAAACCGTTGGCACTCATCCCAAGTATCGAGCTTTCAGGTGAGACCGTTGAGGGTGATGAACTCAGCCTCGCCAGCCTCAAAGGCAAGGTGGTTTTGGTCGATTTTTGGGGGACTTGGTGTCCACCGTGCGTCGCCGAGTTAGCTCCGCTCAAGAAAATCCACTCCGCGTTGAACGAAAAGGGATTCGAAGTGGTGGGTGTCGCCGCGGACAGTCGAGAGACGCTTCGGCCGTTCATCAAGTCGCGCGGATTGAATTGGAAAAACATCGTCGACGATGACGGCTCAATCGCTGAGTCATTCAATGTCGAAGCGTATCCCACGACACTGCTGATCAACCGTGATGGTGAGCATGTCCTCAGTGACATTTTTGGGGTCGAGTTGTTGGACGCAGTCCTTGAAGAGTTGGACCTCGATGCTGCCGAGTATGCGGAGTTAAGAGCCGAGTTGGGCCACGACTTCGATGACGAGGCGATGGAGGATGATTCTGAAGAAGGGATCGGATTCGAGTTCGCGGATGCTGACGGAGATGGTGAACTCTCGCGAAAAGAGCTTCGAAAATACCTTCGCACGCGTCTGGAGGCGAAGCTTCCTTATCGCAAGATCTTTAAACGCCTGGATAAGGACGAAAGTGACACGATCTCAGCAAGTGAGTTTGAGACGCGACACGACGTCCTCGACGAATTGATGGGGCCTGATTTCCTCTCCGGTGATGCCGGAATTCCCGCGGACCCTGGACCGGGATACGTGCTGTTCACCAACGCCAACAAGCCGATCGACGACCGCAAAGTGTTTGGCGCCGTGTTTCATCGTTACATGGACGTCGTGGGGCAGGCCGAGCCGCTCGAGATTGATCTCGACGACGTGCCGGAGCAAGTCGAGCAAGCTCTCACCGTGTTGAAGAAGAAGCGTCCGGCAGTCGACGATCTTGCGAAGGCAACCGCAGTCTTCGTCGGTGGCGGCGATCAGTTTTTTACAGCGGGGGCGGTATTGATAAGCGAAGACGGGCTCGCGGTGACCAATTTCCACGTTGCCGAAGCGCTCAGTGAGTCGCCCTGCTATTGCGTGACTCACGACGGCACAACGCACCGAGTGGTCGAGTTCTTGGCCGGGAATCGCGATCGAGACGTCGCCTTGGTTCGCTTGGAGGGAAAGTCGTTTCATTATGTGAACATCGCGAAGGAAACTCCATCCGCTGGCGACGATTTGGAGATGATGCATCACTCCGAGAATCGTTTCTTCACCTACGATCGCGGCTACGTCATGCGCCATCCCGTCATCGGCACGGACCCTTGGATGGAAGTCTCGATGGACTATGCGCCAGGGGGCAGCGGTTGCGGCATTTACAACAACGATCGCGAGCTCGTCGGGCTGGTTTCAATCATCCAATTTGGAGACGGGCCATCGATCGCGGAGCCCCTCTCGGAGTGGGATGAAAGCGAGGAGGCGAGTTGGGATGAATACGATGAGGAGGCAGTTATCATGGTGAAACAGGCCGTCTCACTCTCGGCAATCCGTTCACTCTGGAATCAGACTCCCTAAAGCGTGGCGGGTGGACTCCGTGGCTGACATCGAAGACATCTTTGCCCGAGCGATCGCGCTGCCGCCTCCGCAGCGGCCGACCTTTGTTCGGTCCGAATGCGGCAACGATGAACACGCCGTCGTCGAAGTCGATCTCTTGATCGCGTCACACGAAAAGAATGAATCAGGTGGATTCGTTTTGGACGATCCACTTGGTGCCGAATCGAACGCGGCCGACGTCTCACTCCTTTGTGGGACGACCGTTGGCCGCTACAAGCTGCTGGAGCAGATCGGTGAAGGTGGCATGGGAATCGTCTTCATGGCCGAACAGGTCGAGGACGTCCGCCGACGTGTGGCACTGAAAGTCATCAAGCTCGGGATGGACACGCGGCAGGTGATCGCTCGGTTCGAAGCTGAGCGACAAGCAATGGCGTTGTTCGACCACGCCAATATCACCAAAGTGCTGGACGCGGGAGTCACGGAATCGGGGCGACCCTACTTTGTGATGGAACTCGTTTCGGGAGTTCCGATCACCGACTTTTGCCGCGCCGAGTCATTCGATCTCGGGAAACGCTTAGAGCTTTTCGTGCAAGTTTGTGATGCGGTACATCATGCTCACCAGAAGGGCATCATCCATCGAGACCTCAAACCTTCGAATATCTTGGTCACGGTTGTCGATGGAAGACCCATCGCCAAAGTGATCGATTTTGGAATCGCGAAGGCGATCGGCCATCAGCGTCTCACCGAGAAGACGCTGTTCACGCGATTTGCGGCGATGATGGGGACGCCGCAATACATGAGTCCCGAACAGGCGGAATTGAACGGAATGGATGTCGATACGCGTAGCGACATCTTTTCACTCGGCGTCTTGCTCTACGAACTGATCACCGGGACAACACCCATTAGTGGAGAAGAACTCCGCGAGACACATCCGGGGCAGCTTCACGAGACGATTCGAGAGACGGCGATTGAGACGCCGACGCACCGCCTGGCACGCTTGCGACGCGAGAACGCGCGAGGCAGCAGGGTTGCTCAGAAGGCCGAACTGGCAAAACGTCGTCACGCTTGTGAATTGGATTGGATTGCCATGAAAGCGCTCGCGGTTGACCGCGGAAAACGCTACGCATCGGCAAATGAGTTTGCGGCGGACGTCGCGAGGTTCCTCGCCGGAGAAGCCGTGTTGGCGGAGCCGCCGTCGCGTCTTCGCAGCTTGAATGCGTTTGTCAATCGATACCGTGGGACGCTCGCGGTCGCAACGACACTCGCGGGCGCGATCCTCACCGCGGCGATTGCTTGTGTCGTGTTCGCAATTCAAGCACGGGACGCGAATCGGGGTTTGGTTGAGTCCAACGAGAAACTCAAGAATCACGTGCAACAGTTAGAAGCGGCTGAGGCGCGGATTCGTGAATCGGTGCTGGAACGTCAACACGAGATGGCGATCTCCGTCGCGTTGGTCAAATTCGAGATGATGTTCAGTGAGACGATGTTCGAGTTATCGCTCGAACGATTTCCAGAGTATTTCGAGCCGGTTTCTGAGGAGTACCCGACGTCCGACTACGAACTGTGCATGATGTTCGATCAACGCCTGCTACTTGAGTTGCCGAACCGCAAGCATGTTCAGGGCTACTTGGAACGCATCGAAGACGTCATCGACAACGATGACGAGATTCTGCGACGCGCTTATGATGAGTCGATGGAGGGAGTGGTGCTTGAGGAACAGCACACATCCGAATGTTTGCAACTCCAAGAGATGGCCAACGCCCGGCTTCCCGAGCATCGGCACCTTTTTTATCGGAGTCTCGTTGCAGAGTATCGCAAGGTCTTTGGCGAACGTGACCCGGTCGTCGCGGAGGCACTTCAACTACTCGCGGTGAGTCTGTTGGAAGCTTCCGAAATTGGAGAAGCCGAAGCTCGACTTCGTGAGGCGTTGGCGATTGGTGAGGGCGAAAGCCTTGATTCAGCCCGTGAACTCTTGAGACAAGCGATCGCAAGGAATAACCACGAAAAGGGAAGTCACAGCGACGCTTCGCGGCATGATTGACTCACATGGATGGGGGCCGGAATCAAACCGAGTCGCCTGAGTCGTCAGCGTCCATCCTTGATCGAAGCCAGGCCCGCGCGAAATACCAATACCGTTCGGCAGTTGAGACGGAGATGCCGAGGTGGTCCGCGACTTGTTGCGTTGTGAATCCGGCAAAATAACGCAATTTGACGACGGCGGCTTTCTCCGCGTCGTGTTCTTCGAGCAATCCGAGTGCTTCGTCCAAATCAAGCAGCTCTTGATCTTGTTGCCATACGCGATCGTCGTCGCGCAACTCGAGTTTGACCGCACCACCACCGCGTTTCTTCCGTTGGCGGGTGCGAGCGGCGTCGACGAGTAGACGCCGCATTGCTTGAGAGGCTGCTGCGAAGAAGTGTTTGCGATTGGTCCACGTCGCGTCGTCCTGGCCCATCAGCTTGATCCACGCTTCGTGGACGATTGCTGTTCCCTGAAGCGTGATGCCATCGGGTTCACTCCGCATTTGGGCGTTGGCCATCGCCCGCAATTCGTCGTATAGCAACGCAAACAATTGGTCCGCCGCGCGCGAGTCGCCGCGTGCAGCGAGGTCGATAATGGATGTGATTTGCGACGTCGAATCGGGCATCGACTTGCGTAACTCTATTTTGAAAAGAAAAAGCGTTGAGCATCAAATGCGCAACGCTTTATGAAGGTCCGATGTCGGTTGATGCTAATTGGCGGTTGCCGAATTGCATCCCCTTTGGGCAGTGCTAGGGCAACTCGATCGTCTGCAGGGCGAGGACTCCGTCGTTGTCGACGATCGCCAGAGCGTGCGAGTCATCGAGTTTGTCCATCTGTTTGACGTTTGCCAACGAGGACACGGTGTCGAACGGCTGACCGGCAGTTCCTCCGCCCGAAACGCGTTCGGTCAGAGTTTCTCGGTCGCCGATGCCATCGGTCGTGATCTTCATCGTGCCCCGGGCTGAGTTCGTCATCAGGATCGACGTCTTACCGTCTTTCTCGTAGACGACCATGTCGAGTGGGCGGTTCCGATTTCCGAGTTCGGCAATCGTCGTTCCACGGACCTTGTCAGAGCCGTCGAGCTGCTCAACCGGGAAACGGACCAACGGCGTGCAAGTGAATCCCGCCAAGACGGTCGGTTCACCATCGACCATCATGGGCAAGAAGGTTTGAATCGCGGGAGTCTCGACTCGACCGTGAGCCGCATGAAAGATCTCGACGCTCGTGGCGACCGCGTTGTCAGTGAACGGGAATTCGAACTCGATGACACGCGACGGCGCCGAGCTAGCCGACAACCCGGTTACCATCACCTTGCCATCAAAGAAAGCGAGGTCGGTGATCGACTGGTCGCGTGGATTGCGGCGTCGGCGGCC
>JBCBOT010000244.1:0-12189 GCA_039821165.1 Planctomycetota bacterium
TAGGCTTTGCCCCAGCTGAATCGGCTCACCTGGCCTCCGCAGGCTATTGCCCCGCCTGTGGAGGCTCTTTTTTTCCTTCACCCACGCGTGCCTCCCTTCGGAAAAGCGTGCTGTTTGCGAGTTTGGAGATTGCCTCTTCCATTTCCCGATAGACCTCGCGGACTTCGTCAGCGTCCAATTGATTGTCCCCACTGATCAGCGAATGCCCCACTCTTAGTGCCTGAATCTGGTCTCTGAGCTCGTGCACCTCATCGCTATCAAGCCAAATCCCGGACGGCTCTGACTCTCGACTCGCTTCTGTCATTTTGGATTCTTCGAACGGCGGGTGCCCCGGCCGGAGTGTAGCGGGGCGAGTCAGATCGTTGAATCCAGGGACGATCTTTTTGATGCTACCGCAGTGACCCCGCATTTTTGCTGTGTTAGCATTTGGCAATGGGGCATGAACGCGGCAATGACGCCGCGCAGGGCCCCCGGAGCTAAAGACACGACCAATGAGTCGTAACGGGGGTATCAGTGGCGGATGTGGATGAAGACTTCTACGTAGCTGGCATCGGCGCTTCGGCGGGAGGTCTCGAAGCGCTGGAAGAGTTTTTTGCCGCCGCGGACATCTCGACTCCCATCGCGTATGTCGTGATCCAGCATGTCTCCCCCGACTTCAAGAGCCTGATGGATCAGTTGCTGGCTCGCAAAACCAGCATACCGATCCACATCATCGAAGACGCCGTCGACGTTCGACCGCATAACATCTACCTGCTGCCGCCGAAGAAAGAGGCAATCATCTCGCAGGGTAAGCTGCTGCTGACGGATCGGCCGACGGAGCACCTGAACTTTCCGATTGATCATTTTTTGCGGTCACTCGCCCAAGACATGGGAACGCGTTCGATCGCCGTGATCTTGTCGGGAACCGGCACGGATGGAAAACGCGGCGTCGTGGACGTTAGCAGCAGCGGAGGACTGGTGATCACTCAGCGTGACCCCCGATTCGACGGGATGCCGGTGGCGGCACGCGACACGGGCGTGGTGGATGCCCAACTGTCATGCGAGATGATTCCGAGCGCACTCGGCCACCACATCGATGAATCGTTGCTCAAAAATCGCCCCGTGCTCGGCCAGCATCTGGGAGTGAGCGAACCGATCGCTCGAATCCTGACACAGCTGAATAGCCACTATGGAATCGATTTCTCAGAGTATCGTGCGTCTACGATCACGCGTCGTTTGAAGCGTCGCGTATCGCTGTGCGGCGTCGAAGACCTCGAGCACTATGCGGAATTGGTTGGCGAAGACCACCACGAACTCGATCGACTCTACGGCGACCTGCTCATCGGTGTCACCCATTTTTTTAGAGACGAGGACGTCTTCGACAAATTGGCCGATCAAGTGATTCCAGCAATCGCGGCGCGGGGACGAGACGAAATCCGCGTCTGGGTCGCGGGATGCGCCACCGGCGAAGAGGCATACACGGTCTCCATGCTGCTGCACGAACACTTTGAATCGCGTGGAGCCGCACCGAGTATCCGTGTCTTTGCCACCGATGTTCATGAAAAGTCGCTCGCGACGGCGAGTCGCGGCATCTACAGCGAAGAACAAGTGGCCTCGGTCGGTTCCGAACGCCTGAACCGCTTCTTTGTACGACGCAATGGGCACTACCAAATCGCGCCTCATCTTCGCAAATCCGTTGTGTTTTCTCCGCACAATGTGGTTCGCGACGCACCGTTCACCAAACTTGACCTGATCACTTGCCGGAACCTGTTGATCTACCTCACACCGGAGGCGCAACGAAAAGTTCTTAGCCTGTTTCATTTCGGGCTTCGCCGCGAAGCCTTTTTGGTACTCGGATCGAGCGAGTCGATCGGTGATTTAGAGGACGTTTATCACACCTACGACGATCGTTCACGGATTTTCACGAAGCACCGTGATATGAGTCTTCCGGCCAACAATCACCTGCCAGGCCGCGAGAACAAACAATCACCGACGAACATTGAACTGCCGATACTTGCCCGGTCCGGCGTCAGCGATGGACGCTCGTTAGTTCGTGCGTATGACCAACTGCTCAACGAGTTCATGCCGCCGTCATTGCTGGTCGATACGCACCGGCAAATCATTCATGTCTTCCCCGGCGCCGATCGCTACCTTCAATTCGCGAGCGGACGGCCCCGAAACGACATTTTGACGATGCTGCATCCGGACCTGATTACCGCGGTGTCGACGTCGATGCGACGTAGCGAAAAACTGCGCAAAACCGTCGTGGTTCGAAGCATTCCGTTTCATTCCGACGGTCAATCCGAGTCACTGACGATTACCGTCTCTCAGGTCGGCACCGGCGAAGAGACTCCGAAACTCTTGATCCAGCTGCAAAGCGAAAATGTGACCAGTGCACTGCCTGTCGAAACAGAAGAGATTTCATTCGCCGCCGGATCACTTGAGTTCCAGGAAATCCAGCGAGAGTTGGAATACACCAAGGACAGTTTGCAATCCACGATCGAAGAACTGCAAAGCACCAACGAGGAGTTACAGTCGGCCAACGAGGAACTGACGGCCGCCAACGAGGAACTGCAAAGTACCAACGAGGAGTTGCACAGCGTCAACGAAGAACTCTACATGGTCAACTCGGAACACCAACGAAAAATCACCGAGTTGGTCGAGTTGACCAATGACATGGACAACCTGCTTAACAGCATCGATGTGCACACGCTGTTTCTAGATCGCGACATGGGGATCCGTCGCTTTACACCTGGCATCGGCGATATCTTCAATCTGGTCCCGCAAGACATCGGGCGACGCTTCGACAATTTTGTGTATCGCATCGGCCGCCCACAATTATCGGATGACATCCAGGCTGTCATCGAGGAAGGTGTCGGCTCCGATTTCGAAGTCTGTGAGCAATTGGCTCCGGATCAACCGAAGACGTGGTTCTTTCTTCGGATACGCCCCTACGTCGCTCCAGAAATCGAAGGCGTCGTCCTCACCATGGTCGACATCACGAAACTGAAGGAAGCTCAGGTTCGACTGCTTCAATTGAGTCAAATCGTCGAACACTCCGACGACGCGATCTATCGTGTCGACGTTGAAGGAATCATTCGGACTTGGAATCAGGGAGCCGTCAAGCTATTCGGCTTCCAAGTCGATGAAGCCATCGGTCGGCACGACTCGATTCTTGTACCTGACGGGTTGGTTTCTGAATCCCGAGCGTCCATGCAACGGATCCTGCAGGGCCAAGAAGTGGACCGGATCGAATCGATCCGAAAGACCAAAGAAGAGGATTTGTTCGACGTCGCCCTGACGGTTTCACCGATCCGCGATCACAACGGCGCAATCGAAGGAGCCTCCGTCATCGCGCGAGACATGACGCGACAACGCCGGGCCGTTGAGCAACGTGATCTTTTCCTCGCCACACTTTCGCATGAATTGCGGAACCCCTTCGCCGCGATCCTCAATGCCAGCAGCCTCCTCAAGGAAGAGCAACTGGATGCCGAAACGGAAGTCGAAGCTCGCGAGTTGATCGGTGCGCAACTGGAACATATTTCGCTGCTCCTCGATGACTTGTTGGACGTTGCCCGATTCATGAACGGGAAACTGACGGTTCGCCCCGAAGTCATCGACGTCACCCGCCAAGCTTCAACGGTGCTCGATTGCGTTCAGCATCGGTTCGATTCGACGGACCAAAACATCCAGCTTCAAGTCGAGGATCGGCCGATTTATGTGCTCGCGGATCCGAGCCGGTTGCAGCAGGCCCAGGTCAATCTGCTCGTGAACGCTTCGAAATACAGCGGGAAAGGGTGCTCGATCTGGTACAGCATCGGTCAAGACGGCGACGAGGCCGTGATCACCGTTCGCGACGAAGGGGACGGAATCTCGTCGACGCTCCTCCCTACCATCTTCGAACCGTTCGTGCAGTCTGGACAATCCGAGGCGCGGACCCAGGGCGGGATGGGCTTGGGGCTGCCGCTGGTCAAGGCCATCACGGAAGCTCACAACGGCAAAGTGGAAGCCCATAGTGCGGGACCGGGGCATGGAGCCGAGTTCACGATTCGCATTCCGGTGACCGACCAACGTCCGACGACAAAAGAGAAGAAGCCGGACGGTGAATTCACAACCGACGCGAGAGTTCTTTTGTTGGAGGACAACGCGGGCATCCGTCGCATGCTCGCGCGGACGCTGCAGCTGAAAGGGTTCGAGGTGGTCACGGCGGAAAACGCGCAAAGAGGACTCGACGCAGTCTCCAAAGGTGGACTCGACGTCGCCGTCGTCGACATCGGATTACCTGACATGAATGGATACGAGTTCGCTCAGCGAGTCCGAGCCGATCGAGCCAATCGAAACCTGCGTCTGATCGCGGTCACTGGTTACGGGCGTGAAGAGGACCGAGCTTTGGCGAGTGAAGCAGGATTTGATCTACATCTCATAAAACCCGTAGAACCGCAGAACTTGATGCGGAAGATTTCTCAGCTGGCAAAGCCACAACCGTCGACCGAGGGATCAATCTCAAACGAAACCAACTAAATGCCTGAAACTCCAGAACGACGTGCGTTTTTGTGTTGACCTCTTGCGGAGCATCGCGGAGGTTGTACGAAAGTCCTCACGACTTTGTGGGGCATTCAAGCGGCACGCAGGGGGCAATGCGATGTTGGTGCTAACCCGTCGAAGCGAAGATCTGATCCACTTTCCGGAAGTGGGCATCACGGTCCATTTTCTTCGCGTGCGATCCGGCCAAGCGAGAGTCGGCGTTGACGCGCCGAAGCATATCTCAATCTTGAGGGGAGAACTCGGCGAAGAACCGGGCGTCTCCAAACGTATCGGTCCGGTCGAACTGGCAAGACTGCCCAAACGCGTTCGTCATGCCGTCCGAAATGATCTCCATCAGATCTCGCTTGGCGTACATTTGTACCGTGAGCTATTGAGTGCGGGCCGCCCCGACGAGGCCGAAGTCGCTTTCAACACCGTTCGTGACGTGATTAAACGGCTCGACGAGAGTCATTGGCTGCAAAGGCCCTCAGACGTTCTTGAGAATCACGATGACTCTCCCGGTCTCCCCAAGACAACCCAGAGTGGTGGCCGAGCACTTGCGATCGCGATCGTTGAAGACGACCACAACGAACGCGAGATGCTTGCCGGCTTCCTGCGTCTCAAGGGCTATTCGGTGAGTGGTTTCGCCGACGGACGGCAGGCGCTCGACGGACTCGGCTCGGCCACGCTACCCGATGTCATTATCGTTGACATGCAGATGCCGATCTGTGACGGCGGTGAAATGGTCCGTGCCCTTCGCGAGAACCCGAAATACGACGGCTGCGCGATTTATGCCGTGAGCGCTTCATCCCCCGAAGAGTGCGGCTTGGAAATCGGCACCAAACTCGGGGTCGACGACTGGTTCCCAAAACCGCTGAACCCCAAGGCGCTGATGGATACCGTCGATCAGCGAGCACACGCCTAAGATCTCGCCACCGGCGGTCGGGCCCTCTTTCAATAGACGCAATCTTGCGATTCGACGACGTCGTCGGCCGCGATGTATGTCTGGGTTCGCATTACACTCATGGCCTGTCACAATACGTGTCACGCTGCGACCGGGTGCACCTGTTTTCGCGCTCGTGGTTGGCGATTCCACCGACGGTCCGCCGGTCGATGGGACATTCGCTGGCGATTTTGGTCGAACAGCGTCTTACCGAATGAGCCCCGTTTCTGAACGAGTCTGATGCGTTCCCTCCATCACCTTTCGCTTGCTTGCCTTGCCTCGGCCCTCATTGCAACCATCGGCTGCTCTTCTTTCGTCCCGGGTCCCGGCCCTGCCGATGCCGATGCCCCGACGACGTTTACCACGACTGAATCTGGTTTGAAGTATCGAATCACACGCAAGTCGGATCGAACCAAACCGAGCAGCGCCGGAGATGTCAAAGTTCAATACGTGGGCAAACTCGAGGACGGCACTGTCTTCGACAATTCGTACACCCGTGGTGACGGCGTCATTTTCAGCCTCGGCGAAGTCATCAAGGGTTGGCGGGAAGGATTGCCGCTTGTCGGCGAGGGCGGCATGATCGAACTGGAGGTGCCACCGGAGCTTGCGTACGGCGAATCCGGAAAGCCCCCGCGGGTCCCGCCCAATGCGACGTTGTTATTCACCGTCGAAGTGATCCGCGTCTTTTGACTCGGATCGCGTCGGCTGCGTCATTGAGCGACGTGGCAGTGTGTCACGCGAGAGCCGATCTTGATGGCCGCGGCTCGTGTTAGCGCTACACTTGGTGAAACCGCCCGCACCCTGTCGTCAGGTTTTGCCATGAAACGTCGCCCTCTCGATCTGCGTTCTTGCCAGGAAGTCGTCGCCGAAATTGAGTCGATTGCGTCGACCCCGTATCAGCAGCTTGGCAAGTGGAACCTCACGCAAGCCTGCCAGCACCTCACGGCAACGATGAAAGGCGGCATGGAGGGTTTTGGATTTCGCTTCCCTTGGATCCTTCGCGTCACGGTCGCCAAATGGGGATTCGACTACGGGCTCAAGAAGCGAAAGATGTTCGCCGGAATGCCGACCATTAGGCCGCTGAAGCCAACGGCCCCGGGTGATGAGGACAATCAAGAGATCATCCAACAGTGCATCGAAACCTGTCAGGCGGTCGCCGTGTTTCGAGGTGAGATCAAAGACTATCCGCTCTTGAACCACGTGGAGACGGACGACTGGCGGGACTTCATGTGGGTCCACGCCTCACATCACCTGGGCTTCCTCGTTCCGGATGCGAAAAACGGTTAGCGCAACGTTGGTGAGCCGTAAGGCACTCGTCGCGGGTCTTTCTGGGAGACATCGGCAGCGAGCGCTCCGTCACCCGACACGCGAGTTTGAAGCGGACAACTGTCGCTCGCGTTCCTTCGTCTTCATGGGGTTAAAAGGAAACCCGACGCGTCAGCGAGGCGATCACGTTTCGGGTTATCAAAATCCAGCAAACGCATCTTCAAAACGCATGAGCAAAAGATCCTCAGCCTCTTCTCTCACTCGCACGTCAGGTTTCCACGCGAGGTCACTGAATTCCTGCGGCAGTGACCATCGCACAACGAGCTGTATCGCGACCGATCTAACGAATGACGTCCAAGTAGTAGCTGAATGTTTTGAGGGCTTTCGAGACGGACTGGTACTGGTTTACTTGGGCCGACTCCGAGTCGTCTTCAGCCTGGTCACCGCCGTCATCTTCGACGGCATCGTCACCTTTTTCGTCCGCATCGCCTTTCCCGGACCCGTCATCGAAAAACCGGAAGTATCGCCATTCGTGTGGCTTGTTATTCATTCGAAAAGAATAGCGAACGGGACTTCGCTTTCGAACTTCGTTGTCCGCCGCATCGTCGCTGGCGTCATCTTCCGCTGATTCTTCACTGTCCTCCCTGAACTCGAATTCGGGTGCGTCCGAATCGTCTTTTCGTTCACCACGCAACCGAAAGTAACCTTGGAGCCCTTTGTCAGAGGACAACGGCACAACGCGGTAGCGGATGCCTTCATCGCTCTCAAATTCTTGGGCCCCCGGGCCGTTGAGATAGCCCTCGGTTTGCCCTCGCAACAACTTTCCACCTTTCATCTTCTTTTCGATCAGTTGACGGAGACGCAGCTTCAGTGTCTGTGGAACCGACTCTTCCTCTTGAGAATCCTCCTCTACATCAAGGAAAATCTGGCCCCCGTCGGGAACGAACATGTAGCGCCCCGTGACGTTTGCCTTCTTCTCTCCTTCCGCTGCTTCCTCGTCCGGCTCGTTCTCCGGCGACTGCTGATCCGGCGCGAACTCGTAAAAGGTCGCTTTGCGGTCCTTCTTCCACGCGCCATGCCAAGCCTTGACGACCGGATCGTCCGTCTCGCGGGCCTTCCGTAGTGTGTCGAGCATGAGACTTGCTTCGTCGAGCGTCATTTCCCCCGCTTCGACGGCGCCGCCCAAACGACGCTCCACCGACTGGAGATCTTGGGCGTAGACGAATCCCAGCGGGAACACGCAAAGTGCGGTGGTGGCGATCGTCATCCGCATCAACGACGAGAGCTGCCATGACTGTTTCGAGAGAATCATTTCTAACCTTCGTTCCAAATTTCCGCCACTGTTGACCGCGCTGGCGACCACAGGCGGGCGGACTGCCCGAGTCGCTAAGAGTTCTGCCATATTGAGAAGTGAATTTGCATAGGCGCTCGCACCGGGCTTGGTACGAAGCACCAGGTCATCGCAAGCCATCTCTTCGGCGATGCGAAGCTGGCGATGGGCCAACCACATGATCGGATTCCACCAAAACGCGATCATCGCGAGCCACTCCAGCCAGCGAAACCAATGGTCTCGACGTTTGACGTGCGCCAGTTCGTGCGTCACGACATAATGCAGATCATCCTCGCTCAGTGCTTCGATCGAGTTTTGTGGAAGCACCACGACCGTCCGACCGCGTGACCACCAAACAAACGGTGCAATGTGCGCAGCGGTGACCAAGATCGGCGGGCAAAAAGCCAGCCCCAGCCTGCGGGAGGCCGATTGTCCGAGCCGCTCCGTCAGGGTCGAGTCGAATCTTGAGTGATCGACCAACGAGCGATGGAATCGAGCGATACGAAATGCCGAGACCAACAACAAAGCAATGCTTGACGTCAACCAAGTCATCAACAGGGCCGGCACTACCTGAAGCGTCACTGCGGGATCGCCGGCGACTTGATCGGAGTTGTTCGAGGACTCGTTGCTGGATGGAACTGCCGCCACGATATCTGCCGAAACCATTCGCGGACGAATGCCCTCATCGTCCGCGACACTTATTCGTGGCAATTCCACGACCGGCAAACAGAACAGGGGTGGGGTCACCAGTTTGATCAGCACCAGCGCCCACAAGAGATTCGCGAGCGAAGCCGACCGCACACGCGACTGAACGATCCATGCGATCAACGCCAAACTAGCCGACACGATCAAATTGTTGACGGTCGCCTGAAACAAGAAGTCAATCACGTTTCTGAGCCTCCTCCAGCAACTTGCGGAGCCGCTTGATCTCATCCGAGTCAAGCCGCTTCTCGTCAAGCAAATGGGTCAGCAATGGCGCGATCGAGCCTCCTGTCAATTTCTGTGCCAGTGACTCGAGCTGAAGACCGCCATAGGCCTCGCGCCCGACGAGCGCGGAAAAAAGATGCGTGCCCAAGCTGCGGTCGCGTTCGATGAAGCCCTTCTCTTCAAGGCTCTGCAGCAAACGCTGCACGGTGCCATGCTGAGACTTTTTTGAGTCGGAATAGAGCTGCTCAAGAATCTGTCGGGCCGTCAACCGCTCCGACACCCAGAGCAACTCCATGATCGCCAGCTCGGCGTTCGTCAATTTCGAATCCACTTGGACCCCCAGCCTACGTTGTGAAGCCGTACATTTACGACACAATGCCGTAACGATACGGTAACACGCCGTAGGCGTCAAGCGATTTCGTCGGTCCGGAGGATTGGCTGCCCAACGACGAGTGCCGCGGGAATCAATCGATGTTGCTCGGGAGCATCAATCCGCTGCACTCGCCCATGAGGGAGAGTGCGGCGCAGCTAGGAAAGAGTTTTCAAAACGCGTTGTCTCGTTTCCGCGGGACTAGGCGATCGCGGCCGGTAGCTCGCTTGCCGACAAATCGGTGGCCATCGCCTCGGCGACCGGGATTCGCTGCCGCGGAGAGCGACGAAGGCGATCGAGTCGTCGCGAAACGGTTTGCCTGGCACGGTCCGCGGCGAGGGAAATGCCGCGGGCAAAGCTCTCATCGAGCTGTCGGATGACCACCGGAACGCCCTGCCGGAGCGAAATCACAAGCTGGCAGGACTGGTCGCAACCGCCTCGCGGACCGTTTTCGTCGCCGACAACCACTTCGACCTGATCGATTTGCGACTCGAATCGTGAGAGTGCGAACTGGATTCGGCGTTTCGCAAGCCTCTCGATGTCGCGCGTTAGTTTCCCGTTTCGTCGGTGTAGCTTGATCAGCATTTTCGCCTCCAAGGTTGGAATCTCGAGAACCTATGCAATTGTACGGCGAGAATCTGCTATTGGAAAAATAGATAAAACACAAAAACCAATTTAAAAAACCAATCTGTCGTCGATGTCCGACTGGCTCAACTACCACCACCTGCTGTATTTCTGGACCGTTGCAAAAGAAGGCAGCGTTTCCAGAGCGGCCGAGACACTTCATCTGTCGCAGCCCACGCTGAGCACCCAGGTCGGCAAGCTCGAAAAGGCGATCGGTGCAAAGCTTTTCGAGCGCAAGGGGCGTGGACTCGTCCTCACCGAGATCGGCCAGGTTGCATTTCGCTATGCGGATGAGATTTTCGGACTCGGCCAGGAGCTGATCGAAGCCGTGAGGGGGCGGGCAACGAACGACGGCGTTCGGCTCGTCGTGGGGGTGGTCGATGTGCTGCCCAAGTTGATCGTCTATCGCTTGTTGCGTCCCGCATTGGACCTCGAAGACGACGTCACGCTGGTCGTTCGGGAAGGCAAGCTTGAGGAATTGCTTGGCGAACTCTCGCTGCACCGGATCGATCTTGTGCTCGCCGATTCGCCGCTGCCTCCGCAGCCCAATGTGTTCGCATTCAATCACCATCTCGGCGAATGCGGTGTCTCCGTTTTCGGAACCCAAGAACTCTACGACCGATACCGCGATGACTTTCCAAAATCGCTCAATGAAGCACCGATGTTGCTGCCAACGCACAACACAACGCTTCGCCGAGCCTTGGAACAGTGGTTCAACGAAAATGACATTCGACCGTTCGTGCGTCACGAATTCGAAGACAGCGCGATTCTCAAAGTCTTTGGGCAAGCCGGTGACGGACTCGTTGTTGTCCCGACAGCGATCAGCGATGAAGTGGAACGACAGTATTCGCTACGCGCGATCGGAGAGTTACCCGGGATCCTGGAGAAGTTCTATGCCATTTCCGTCGAGCGTCGCCTCGAGAACCCTGCCGTCGTAGCGATTTCCAACGCGGCCCGCAAACAACTCTTTGTATCCGGCCTTGATGAAGGCCCGAACTGAGCGATTTCACCGCACGAGTTGTCTTCGGGGTGGACCATCACGCCGAGCAAGGAACTCGAAAGGTGCGGATTGGAAAGTGCTTTCGCCATCGTTAACCTGTACTTTCGCACGTTCGAGCACCGACTCAACAAAAGCAGATGTCCGACGAAGACTCCGTGGACCTTCTTTCCCGCTGGAAAAATGGGGATGAGTCCGCCGCCAATCAATTGTTTGATCGATATGTCGATCGCCTTATCCGGCTCGCCCGCACCCGACTTTCGAATCGGATGCAACGACGCATCGAACCTGAGGATGTGGTTCAGTCCGCCTATCGAAGTTTTTTTCGCAAGGCCGGCGAAAATCAATACACACTTCAGCAGAGCGGTGACCTTTGGAAACTCCTTGCAACCATCACACTCTTTAAAGTCCGCGGCCAAGTCGAATTCCACACGGCCAAAAAACGTGGTGTCTACGCGGAGGAGAGTACCGGCGGAAACGATGAGGTTTCCGAATACCGAATTCGCCCCGAGGCAGTGGCTGAGGACCCAACGCCCGAAGACGCCACCGCCGTGGTCGAGCAAGTCCAATCGGTGATGCAGCGACTCGACCCGCAACAGCGGCAGATTCTCGAACTCGCGCTCCAAAACCACGACGTCGATCATATCTCGCAAGAGATTCAGCGCAGTGGCCGCACCGTCCGCCGAGCGCTGCAACAGATTCGAGACGAACTCGAATCTCGCTTGCTCAATTGAGGAGGAAGGCATCCCGCCTGCTGGCGATGAGGCCAAGGCACCGCCAACCTTTTCGCGATAAGCCCTATCCTTGCCTGCTGGCGAGAAAGCCCAGCGGGCGACAAACGAATTGCCGGCGGTGTAAACCGCCGGGAAGCTCGCCTCACAAGAGGAAGCCCGGCGGGCGACACAACCCAACACGGCGAACCGAAAACATGTGCCGCCCGCTGGGCTCGTTTCAACATGCCAGAAACACCGGTGGTTTACACCACCGGCAAAGATGTACCGGCCTCCGGCCTCAACACTGCAGCCTTCGGCTTTTGCTCAGATCAGCGTGCCACTGCATTGGCTTTTAGCTTTGTCGTGAACCCGCACCAATCGATGGCCGCAGACCTTGGCTCTGGCTTGGGGCCTGACTACATCCCGCAATCATAAGACGGCAATCAACCTTTGCACCGCCAACCTTTGCACCGCCAACCTTTGCACCGCCAACCTTTGCACCGCCAACCTTTGCAC
>JBCBOT010000245.1:0-12164 GCA_039821165.1 Planctomycetota bacterium
CAAAAGAACCGACCCTCCCATTCGTTTTGTCTTTGATGCCGCTGGCATCAAAGACAAAACGAGGGAGGGTGAATTCACCAAAACCGCTCAGTTTGAGTGCCTAGTCGTGAGACGTCGGGGCAACAATCTGTGCTGGATCCAACGATTCTGCGGGGCTGTCGTCGCTTTGGCGGCGCTGATCCGACGTCGGTTGACCCAATCGAATGGGCCATCCATGTCCATAGCCAAGGCTGCAAAGGCCGTTGCATGCGGAGGCGATCTTGTCGAACTGTTCGAGGACACGTGCAACGACTTCTTCGGAGGTCGCTGAGGTGTCGTTCGAGTCGAGCATTCTCATGGTGAAACTCCATGCCAGCTTGATCGCGGGGGGAAACGACGGAGAGCTACGGTGACGGACACCGTAGCTCCTCCGTATCAAAGAGCCTTAGAACTGGGCCACGCTACGACTAGAAGTCCATGAAGTCGTCCGCCGCTGCCGGTGCTGCCGGCGGTGGTCCCGCGGGTGCCGCGGGCGGAGCGTAAGCGGCCGGAGCGGCACCTCCACCGAGTTCGAACGCGCTGACGCGTTGTTCGAGTCGGCGGGAGTGATCGAGCAACGACCCGGACGTGCCAGCCAACTCTTCGGTTTGGCTCGCGTTAGCCTGCGTAACGTGGTCCATTTGAGTGACAGCCGTATTGACTTGCTCGATCGCGGTCAACTGTTCCTGCGACGCTGCCGCGATTTCCGCGACGATGTCGGTCACACGTTTCACCGAATCGACAATCTCTCCGAGCGTTTCACCCGACTTGTTGACCAAGCTCGTTCCCGTTTCGACCTTGCTGGCCGAATCCTGAATGAGCGTCTTGATCTCCTTTGCGGAGGAAGCACTGCGTTGAGCAAGGTTTCGAACTTCGGAGGCAACCACCGCGAAACCGCGACCTTGTTCGCCGGCACGAGCGGCCTCGACGGCTGCGTTGAGTGCGAGCAGGTTCGTCTGGAAGGCGATCTCATCGATGGTTGTGATGATGTCCGAGATCTTCTTCGACGAATTGTTGATTTCTGCCATGGCCTCGACGGCGTCGCCGACGACCGAGCCGCCCTTGGTCGCAATGTCTCGCGAGTTGTTCGCGAGGTTGCGAGCTTCTTGAGCATTCTCGCTGTTCTGCTTGACGGTCGTCGTGATCTCTTCCAAGCTCGACGCGGTCTCCTCGAGTCGCGCGGCTTGCTGCTGAGCACCTCGAGAGATCTCTTCTGCGGCGCTGGACATTTGCGTCGAGGCTGCGGCGACGGTGCCGGAAACATCTCGGACTTCGATCAACGCATCCCGAACGGCCGACACAGCGGTGCTGAGTGCCGAAGCGACTTGTGCGATTCCGTCGTTGCCGAGATCGGGGAATTCGACATCGAATCGACCCGCCGCGATGTTGTTGACGATTTCGAGAACCGTCTCGACCTTACGTTGCATCTCTTCGGCCTTGCGACGGTCCTCCTCTTGGCTTGCCCTGATGTCGGCTTCCATTCGCAGTTTTTCGGTGACCACTTCCCAGCTCACCATGGCACCGATGTACTCGCGGTTGTCATCGTGGACGGGGCTGACTTCCAATTCGAGCGTTTCGGGGCCGATATTGATCGACGCCTTGATCGGAAGATTGCGTGGATCGGCAAGGATGCCACGTTGGTGATGCGGGTTCTTGTGGAAGACGTCGATGGTTTCGCCGACCATGTCGTCGACGCGTACCGGCAGGTGTTGTTCAAGTGTCCTGAGCGTCTTGGCGGCAACCGGGTTCATGTACCGAATGATGCAGTCGGTGTCCGCAAAGATCATCGCGGGAGCGTGCTCCATCATCGCATTGATCAGTGCGTTGGCCTCGGCCGTCTTGGACTCTTCGGTGATGTCCGTGGCGAGTTGGATCACACCAGTGACCTGACCCTCGGCATCCGTGATCGGTGTGTAAACCGCTTGGAGGATGACCTCCTCACCGTTTTTGCGGAAGCAGGTGAAATGTCCGCCCTTTGATTCGCCGCGAGCGAGATCGTCCCAAAATCGGCTGTAGTCGGTCGAACTGGCGTGGTCTTTGTCAACAAACGTGCGGTGATGTCTGCCTTTGATTTCATCCAGGGAATACCCCATCACCTGGCAAAAGTTGTCGTTCGCCGTGACGACTTCGCCAGCGATCGTGAACTCAATCACGGCTTGCGTGGTGTTGATCGCTTTCAGCTTGCCGTCCTTGACGACCGCTTCCGTCTTGGCATCCGTGATGTCGCTCGCGTACTTGACGACACGGCAGGGCTTACCATCAACGTCGAACACCGGGTTGTAGCTCGCTTGAATCCAAATCGTGCTGCCGTCGCTGTGAATGCGCTTGAATTCACCCGCTTTGAATTCGCCTTGCGCGAGTTCACGCCACATTTGCTGATACTCGCGGCTTCCAGCGAAGTCACGATCGACGAACATCCGGTGGTGCTGGCCTCGAACTTCTTCCAGGCTGTAGCCGAGTGTGTTGAGGAAATTGTCGTTGGCGGTGATGATCGTGCCATCGAGTTCGAACTCGATCACAGCGTTGGACCGTGAGAGCGCCTCCAGTTGGCAGTGATATTCCACCAACTGGTTCTTTGTTTCAGCGAAATCTTTGAGGAGTGCTTGCAAGCCGTCCGCGAGGTGTCCGACGGCGTTGTCACCCGAGACGGTGATCTCTTGCTCCCAGTCTCCTTCGACCGCTTGGTTGACAACGGTCATCAGCGATTCGACTTGATTCAGTACCTCCGAGGCCGAATTTCCTCGAGGCTTGGACGCTTTACGGGGCTTCTTTTCTTGAGTGGTGTTTTCGGTGGTCATGGTCTTTCTTGTAGAGGTTGACGACATGGATCTATGAGCTTTGGAGGGTGGGTTGTTGGTTTGAAGTGTCCTAGGAGCCGGTTTGGAGCGTCACACCATCGACGTCAACAAGTTCATCCATATTCAACAGCGTGATGAGCCGTTCCCCGGACTTTGCAATGCCGGTCATGAACGAAGTGTCCGCTTCGGCACCCAGGTCGGGTGCCGATTCGATGTGGTCTTCGGCAACGTTCAAAACGTCACTGACCGCATCGACCACCAATCCCATCACCTTGTCACCGATGGTGACAAGGATGATGACCGTGAATTGGTTGTACTCAGCTTCGGGCATCGCGAACTTGGCTCGCAGGTCGACGATGGGAACCACCGTGCCGCGCAAGTTCATGACGCCTCGGATGTATTCGGGCATGTTCGGGATGGGCGTGATTCTTGAGAGCCCTTTGATTTCCTGAACCCGAAGGATCTCGATCCCGAATTCCTCGTCTTGGAGCGTGAACGTCAGGAATTGACTTCCATCGGTCGATAGCTCCGTCTCTTGAGTAATGTCTTGTTCCACGGACATGGCTTCTCCGGTCGATTTCAACAGAGGGGTTTAAGGAAGCGATCGTTCAGGCGACGAGTTGTCCCGGCGGATCGATTTTCGGGGTAAGGTGTTTCAAGCCGACGATGTCGAGGATCAGTGCGACCCGGCCATCACCAAGGATGGTCGCGCCCGCAATGCCATCGACTTTACGGAAGTTGGATTCCAGGTTCTTGATCACGGCTTGTTGTTGACCGACCAGGTCATCGACCAGCAGGGCAAATTTGGAATCGTGATCTTCGACGATGACCAACAAACCCTTCGTGGGGTCCATGACGTTGGACTTCGTATTGAGTACTTCATGGAGTCGTAGGATGGGGACGACTTCGCCGCGTACCTGCACCACCTCCATGTTGTTGGCCAGTCGCTTCACCTCGCCGGGCTTGGGACGGAAGGACTCCACCACCGAGAGCAGCGGAACGACATAGACTTCGGAGCCGAGGCACACGAGCAGTCCATCCAAAATGGCGAGCGTCAGAGGCAGGCGTACCGTGACCGTCGTCCCGACACCGGGTTCGGAGAAGAGAGTCACACTTCCTTTGAGCTCTTCAATGTTTCTTCGGACGACATCCATCCCCACGCCGCGTCCCGAAACGTCGGTGACCTTTTCGGCAGTTGAGAGGCCCGCGTGGAAAACGAGGTCGCAGATTTCCTGATTGGTCAAACGATCGGCCTCGCGAATGATCCCACGGTCGATCGCCTTCTTGCGAATCGCTTCGAGGTTCATTCCCTTGCCATCGTCTTTCAATTCGATGTAGATATTCCCGCCCTGATGAAAGGCGCGGACACTCACGTGGCCGGCGGCAGGCTTGCCAGCCGCGACTCGATCTTCCGGGCTTTCGACGCCGTGATCGACCGAGTTTCGAATCATGTGGATCAGCGGGTCGCCGATCTGATCCACCACGGTTTTGTCGAGTTCGGTCTCCTCCCCGGAGACTTCAAAGTGGATCTGCTTGCCGAGTTTGCTGCTGAGATCGCGAACGATCCTCGCCATCTTCTGAAAGGTTGCCGCGACCGGGACCATCCTCAGTGAGAGGCTTTGTTCCTGAAGATCACGGACGATCTTGCTCAACTGCGCCGTCGCCGCCGACTCGGCGCCGCCGTGAAGACTGGACCATTCCTGTTCCACCATCGAGATGCCGATGACCAATTCACCGATTTGATTGATCATCTCGTCGAGCCGTTCGCCATTGACCCGGACCGACTCGCGTGTGGCCGCCTTGGGCTGCTTCTGAGCCGCCGGTGCATCCGCCACATCCGAGGGACCTGCGGTTTCCGTTTCGGTTGCGACTTCCGGTTCCGGATCGGGGATCCGTTCTTCGAGTTCAATGACCGTGTTGTCATCGACAAACAGAAAAACGTCTCTCAATTCGTCACGGCTTCGCTCCGTTTCGATCGTCAGTACCCACGAGAGATAGCTCGTCTCCGGATCCATCTCCGCGAGCGAGGGCATCTTTGATCGATCGAGTTGCACGTCGGTGATCGTTCCGCATTCGCCCAACTCCCGGATCAAGAGCAGTGGATCCAAACCGAAGTGAAAGAACTCCGGCGACGGCGTGAAGGTGACATCGTAAACGGCGGTTGTTTCGGTCGGAGTATTCGACTCGGCGGATGGGGCCTCCGCCGCTTGCGGAGTCGCCTCCATCCCATTGAGTCGTTGGAGTTTCTCCGTGACCTCTTGAACGTTTTCGGGATCGGCTCCCCCGTCTCTCGCCGCCGAGAGCAGGCCTTCCAGTACATCGACTGATGTGAGCAACAGTTCCGTCGATTCCGAGGTGACCTGAATCTCGCCGTCCCGCATGCGGTCGAGCAAACTCTCCAAGACGTGCGTGAACTCTCCGACGGCTTTGACGCCGAAGGTGGAACTCGCTCCCTTGATCGAATGAGCCGCGCGGAAGACGGTGTTGAGTAGTTCGCCGTCACCCGGCGAACTCTCTAGCTGCAATAACGCAGCTTCCATGTTCTCGATGTGCTCGGAAGCCTCTTCGAAAAAGGATTCCAAGAACTGCCCCATATCGATGTTCATCAATGCCCTCCTTAACCCGCCTGCTGAAGAACAACGGTTGCGTCGACGAGACCTGCCCTCGAAAGTCTTTCTTCAAGGCGTTCGCGGATCAAAGCATCGAATGCTCGATCGACAAACTCGTCGCATCGGTCTCCCGCTGCCACGACGACAACGGGACGGAGTTCCATAACGATGGCATCGCGATCAAAGCCACCGTTCATGGCTGTTGTTGATTCGGATTGATTCATCGAGAGGCCCCCATGTTTCGTGGGGCACGCGTGCGCCCCAGCGTTGGATGTCGAGGGCGGGACTCGCGCTGTCGCAAGGCTGTCGATGAAACAGCCCGGACGCGTTGCGCAAGGTTTCCGCCGCGAACGGTTGAAACTTACGCTCGCGTTAGATGGCGGGTCGCCAAGAGAGGCACAAGATTGGTGTCCGTTTCCCGACTTCCGACGAAGCCGCTATTGCCATCGGCCAAGCGGTTCGTCCATTGGAAGACAAGTCGGCGAATTGCTTCAAGATGTCGGTTCGCCCGCGGGAACGGAAGCGGTCTTACAGCGGTGCGACTTGAATGCGGCGATACTCGATTTGTCCGCGGTCACCTTCCAAACCGATCGGACCGGAGTCGGGGACGGTCATCGCTTCTTCAATCACTTCGTCGTTGCACTTGCAGTGCGCTTGGTTGCCACGAACCGTGATTTCCATGGTGTTCCAATCACCACTTCGAAACGACTTGAGCTGTTTGTAGGGGCCGGCCAAAGGGAAGTCACGGCACTGGAGTTGCTTTCCTCGAATAAAGATTCCACTATCGGCCATTGGCGTGGCGCGAAACTCTAGCGTGAGTCGGAAGTCGTTATCAAACTCCTCCAACGTCCAGAGTTGCTGAATCTTTCGACCCTCGGGCGGTGTTGTCACAACCAACCGTCCGCCCACGGCGATGTAACGTCCCTCCGGGGTAGACGTTTTGCCGTCGAATGAAAGCGGTTCCTCGACGAGCGGCCAGACCACGCCTTCGGGTTTGCGTGACATCCATCGTTCACGCGATTTGCGCATGGGATCGGGAGTGCGACGATAGCCCCAACCGCTGAGGTCCGATCCGTTGAAAAGTAATCGAGCACCGGAGGTCGCTTCGAAAGGTTCAGCTTCCGTCTCGAGAAAGCCGAGCGTCGCAAAGATGGGGGTGATCGCCTTTTCCCACTTGGAGTAACCAAGGCCATTGGGATGTAGCAGGTCGGGGAATTCCTCAATCACTGCGTCGCCTTTGCCGTCGGCGAACAGGGACCAGGTGTCGACGACTGTGATTTGAGCGTCTCCACGCGCAGCTTCCCGGTACAGGCGGTTGACCTCTCGGATTTTTTCGGCCGGACGTTTCTTGGTCGCGCTACTGGGAAAGACTTCGCACAACACAATCGGCATCGCGGGATCGTGTTCTTTTAGGGCCGCAAGGATCGCTCGGACATTGCTTGCGATAGTCGCCGGTTCGGCCTTTTCCTCAAGGTCATTGGTCCCCATCAGCATCACAACTGCCGCGGGCTCCAATTGCAGCACATCTTCTTTGAGTCGATAGAGCATCCCTCGAGTCGTGTCGCCGCTGATCCCTCGATTCGCTTTTTTGACACCCGGGAACGCGCCGCGAAAATCGTCGCCCCAACCCTGCGTGATCGAATCACCGAGAAAGACGACCGCGCCGGTGGACTGAGCCGCGTTTGCGGCAAAGGTCTCACGACGACGACGCCAGACATTTTGAAACCACTCGTAGCGTCTCATCGGGCCGACGCCCGGCAAGTTCGCGTCTTCCGGAAGGACGTATCGATTCTCAACGACCGTCTCTTGACCGGAAGCGATGTCGACCGCGAGTGTCACGCAGGCAAGTGAAACGAGTGCAGCGAGCGAACGGAGACGTGGATTCATGGTCAAGTCGTCGGCGGGGAATCGGGGAGCGAGCTAGCTGCTCAAAGGAACAAGGTCCGCGAGCCGTTGCGATTCGGCCCGGAAACCTGGCTAGACTTTAATAGCTCCATTCGCCCGACGCTATCACGCGTCTGTGTCCGGCTATCGCCCTAAACCCGTCATGCCCCGCCGCTCGGACTCCATCGGTCTCGATGTTTTCGCGAACGACACAACGCGTGGTCCCACCTGTGCGCGGCGAGGACCATGAGATCACCGCTCGTCGTCCGTCGGTTTGGTCGCAATGCGGTTAAGGTTCGCGCGTCGCAGAAGATGCAAGCTTTCTTCCGGTTCGAGAAAGAAGGGGATTCTCTCGACCTCTTCGAAGTCGTGTGGCCGATCAGCGATCAGTTTTTCGTAGGAGTCATCGGTCGCAATCACGTAGTGGTCGTCGCCGCCATCGAGGAACTGAACAGTTTGCTCCGCGTTTCCGGCTTCAATCGGCGTGAGTGGTGATCGAAGATAAAACACCCAGCTCGATCGAAAGACGCCGCTGTGCGCGACGGTCGCGGTCGGGTGCTCGGTTCGAATGGCGTTCACGAGTCGATCGATTTGTTGGTGATCGCTCACACGCGTTGCGCCCCATCCGAACATCATGATCACGAAGATGCATGCCGTTGTCGCGGTGAATCGGACCGTCCACACGGACTCGCCGAGTCGCCAAGCCCAACCGGCGGCACAGGCTCCGATCACCAACACCACACCGACGAGCAATAAGGGGGCCGCATTGGGAACGAACTCTACGGCGAGAGTCGGGATCACAATCGCGATCGCCACACCCACTAATGCCAACACACTGTAGGACGCGTAAGGCCAAAGTGCTGAGATCGAACTGCGCTTCTCCGACAAGCGGACGAGGAAGTGTGCGAACAGCAGTGCAGCCGCTGGGTGACAGGGCGAAATGTAGCTCGGCAATTTGGTGCTGGCGAGCGAAAACAGTCCCAGGATGACACCGACCCAGCAGCACAAGAAGGTCAGCGCGATCCGGCGACGCAATGCTTCTGGCGATTGGTTCGATTGATCGCGCAACATCGCGATCAGGTCGAGCAAGGCGGGCAGGAAAAAGATGGACCAGGGAAACGTGCCGATCAAGAACGCGGTGACGTAGTAGAAAGGTCCACCGCCATGATTCTCCATCGCGTTGACCGCACGACCGAGATTGTGTTCGAAGAAAAAACCGCGAGTCCACTCGCCATCGGAGCGTATCGTGACCCAAACATACCAGGGGAGCGCGACGGCCAAGACTGTACCGATCAGCCATACAAGTCGCATGCTGAGGCACGTTTTCAAAAAGTGAACTGGATGAATCACGGCGATCCATTGTGCCAGCCAACGGTGCCGCGTCACGTCGGCGACCGGTGCGGCGCGGTGAATCAGCAGGAACATCCCAATGATTGCACAGGGCACAAGGAAACCGATCGGGCCTTTTGCCAATGCGGCCATCCCCATCAGGCCATACATCAGTACGATCGCGAGGCGATCCGTTGGAAACGCGGCAAGTTCATCGTTGGAAGTCGGCTCTTCGGTCGTCGTGGACTTCCATAAGCGCAGTGGTGGTCCGAATAGAGGTGTCGTCCACACATAAGTCGCGAGGGAAGCCGTCATGAAGAAGATCAGGACGGAATCTGGTGTCGCCGCGCGAGAAGCGACGACGAACATGAGCATCGATGATAGCGCAATGCCCGCGAGCAGACCGACCCTTCGTCCGAGCAAACGACGCCCGATCGATGCCGTCATCAACACCGTGCCGACTGCCAACGCCGCCGACCAAAATCGCGCCGCAAACTCACTGATACCGAACGCCTCGTAGGCGCTGATCATGAACCAGTAGAGCAGAACGGGCTTGTGAGTCCGGACTTGGCCGTTGAACCAAGGAACAACCCAGTCGCCACGGGCCATCATCTCAACCGCACAGCCCGCATTGCGAGGCTCGTCTTCGTCCCAGAGCTTTGCGCCACCCAGGTTGAAGAAGAAGATCGATGATGAAATGAGTATTAGCAGCGATGTTTGCTTGACAACGTCCATGTCGTTTCAGTTTAAGGGCGACAGAGGCGGCGCGCTTGCGAGGCCTTCGCATCCGCAAAATCGGAACGGAAATCATATTTCCGCTGGTTTGTAGCGATTGTGTGAGCCGACTCACAAGATAGTTTGCGCTACACACGTTTAACTTCAGCGCCGTTGCTAGCAAACAGAGACCTCGAAGGGAATCGAGATTGATGTCTTCCGGCCCTGCCGCCGCCGAATTGACGCGTCACGTTGGGGCGACTCCGCGTTTACCGGAGTCGATCGCGGGGATCCCCGCGCGGACATGGCTACAGGTGCTCGTTCTGATCAGCGTTGGACTCGCATTCATCCCGATCGATCGATCCTTGATCCTTTGGATCGGTGAGGACTGCTTGCCGGGCGAGATGGAAGTGTTGCTCAATCGGATCGAGCCGTTCGGTCACGCCTATGGCGTCCTGTTCATTGTCGCGACGTTGTGGGTTGTCGCTGGGCTAAACCTGCGACAGGTCGGACTCCTTTTCGGTTGCAGCTTTGGCGCCGGGATCGCGGCAGATGTGGTCAAGTTGTTTGTTGCCCGTTTTCGTCCGGCGGACCTGCCCGCGGATGCGGCGTCGACATTCCTCGGAATTCGGCCGATTTGGGACCTTGGTGCCTACGGTGATTTGTTCGATTCGGCCCACCATTCGTTTCCGTCTGCTCACACAGCGACGGCATTTGGACTGGCGGTCGCCCTAGGCCATGTTTTCCCGCGTGGCCGCTCCTGGTTCCTGTTCCTGGCGGCCCTGGTCGCGTTTCAACGCATCGCCTTTGGGTACCACTACCCGAGCGACACTTTCATCGGGGCGGCGGTCGGCATTCTGTCCGCAGCCACGGTGCTTCGGCTGATGCGCCGACAGCGACAAACGGACGCACTTGGCGCGAGCGCTGCTTGAATTTGCGCAAACCCGTATTAACGGTGCGCCATTGATCGTTAATAATCCTCCGTAGCAGCTCAGCACTCATCGGAGGAATGGCACCATGGCAGCGTTGATTTGGATTCTGGCGACGGGATCATCCGTCGCGGCCCTTTTCTGGGCCTACCGCTTCTACAGCGAGATGATGAAGGCGGATGAAGGCACGGATTTGATGCGGGAGATTGCCGCGAGCGTGCGGTCTGGCGCCGACGCGTACTTGAAGCAGCAGTATCGGATGGTGGCGGTGGTCTTTGTCGTCGTCGCAATTCTGCTGGGGGTGGCCTCCTTTGTCCTGAAAGTCCAAAGCGGATTTGTCCCCGTCGCGTTTTTGACGGGGGGCTTCTTTAGCGGACTCTGCGGTTGGTTCGGGATGAAAACGGCGACGTGGGCCAGTAGCCGGACCGCCGCCGGGGCTCAGCGGTCTCTCAATGACGGTCTTCAAATCGCTTTCCGAAGCGGTGCCGTGATGGGACTGACGGTCGTCGGCCTAGGCCTGATTTACATTTGCATCTGGTTCGCGATCTTGTATTGGATCATGCCGATGATCGGCGAAGACCAGGCGATGAGTTTGCAGCAGATTTCGGTTGCGATGTTGTCGTTCGGCATGGGGGCCAGCGCTCAAGCACTGTTTGCCCGTGTTGGTGGCGGCATTTTCACCAAGGCGGCGGACGTCGGCGCCGACTTGGTCGGCAAAGTCGAACAGAGCATGAAAGAGGACTCGCCTCGGAACCCGGCCACCATCGCGGACAACGTCGGCGACAACGTGGGTGACGTTGCCGGGATGGGGGCGGATCTCTACGAGTCTTACTGCGGATCGATTCTGGCGGCTTCGGCTTTAGGTGTTGCCGCTTTCAGTAGTGGGGCTCTGCTTCCCGAGGGAGCTGACGTTGCGGACGCACAGTTGCGGGCATTTCTATTGCCGCTTGGCATCTCTTCGGTCGGAATCCTGCTTTCAATCGTCGGCATTTACGCCGTGCGTACCGGCGAAGAGCTATCGCAAAAAGCACTGCTCAAAGCGCTCGCCAAAGGAATCAACTTGGCTGCGTTGCTCGTCGCGGGAGCCGCCCTTCTCCTGACCGCGTTCCTAATGCCGACGGTGCCAGGGGCGACGTTGTTTGGCTTTGTGCCCGGCGTCGCAATGAGCATCCTGGTCGGCCTGTTCGCGGGCTGGGCGATCGGCAAATGGACGGAGTATGCGACGAGCGATGAATTCACGCCGACGCAAAAACTCGCCGAACAAGCTGAGACGGGACCCGCGACGATCATCATCGGTGGCATCGCCGACGGCATGATGAGCACTTGGGTGCCGGTCATTCTGGTCTGCGCCGCAATGCTTTCGGCGTTCGCGTTTGCGACCGGCGGACGATTCGATGACTTGAGCTACTTTTCGCTCGGGTTGTATGGCGTTGGAATCGCCGCGGTGGGGATGTTGAGCACGCTCGGAATCACGCTTGCCACCGATGCGTACGGTCCGATCGCGGACAACGCGGGCGGCAACGCCGAGATGTCTGGTCTCGAGGAATACGTTCGCGACCGTACCGATGCCCTCGATAGTCTCGGCAACACAACCGCGGCAACGGGAAAGGGATTTGCGATCGGTTCGGCGGCGCTAACGGCACTGGCACTTCTTGCGGCTTACGTCGAAGGTGTCCGCGACGGATTCCAACGTTGGGGCGACGAAATCGCTGTGACCGTCGAAGGCGAAGGCGCATTCAAGCTCAGCAAAGACTTGCTGGTCGAGAAATCGGCGCCTGGGAATCAGGTCTACTTCGTTCTGGACACCGATGCTGACGAGGCGTGGGACGCTCTTGCCATCGGGGCCTCTGCGGAAATCGATCAGCTCGAGCAAAACGCGAATC
>JBCBOT010000246.1:0-12070 GCA_039821165.1 Planctomycetota bacterium
CGGTGGGCAATTGGGTGACGTTGTCATCGAATTGGACGTTGAAGTCGACGCCGATTTGCTCAAAGAACGAGTCGGCCAGTGTGATGAAGCGAACTTCGATCGTGATCTGCAGGTTTTGCAGCGAACGAAGAGATTCGATCAAATCGACGATCCGGTCGTGCACGTCGCTGGTCGTGCTGATGATCAAACTCAGGTTTTGCGGATAGGGAGCCATCGTGCTGCTACCGCCGAGGGCTTCCCAGGTATCCGGTTCGACCGTGGTTTGAATCAGGTTCATCAGCGAATCAAAGTCGGCGAAGGCACCACCACCGCCGGCTCCCGACGGAGGGTTCTGGGGGCCGAAGCCGCCTTGAGCACCGCCGGGTGCGTATTGGCCGAGCATGTTGGAACCCATTTTGCTGGGCTGCATCATGTTGGCTTGATTGCTGGCCAGACCCATCGCGGAGACGGGCATCATTTGCACGTCCATCCGAGGATTGGTCATCTGGTGTGCGGCGAGCAGAGCCCCTGCCAACCCGTCTTCGTAGCTGGTGGTGAAGTTCGGGATCGGCGTCACCAAATCCGCAACCTTGTACACCTTTGTGATGACGTTGGCACGCTTCGCTTCGGCGCTGGTGATGTTCAAAACATCGTTGTCGATGACGTAGGCCAAGTCGAGTTCGTTGAGGATCAGGTTCAACGCACTCTTGAGCTGAATCTCGCGTTGCAGGTTCAGGTTCACCGGTTCATCGCGAGTCACATTGACCGCCGCCATGGCTCGTTCGTTGAGAACGATCGGAAGGCCCGTCAACGCGGAGAGATCCGCGATGACTTCGCCGAGCGGTCGGTTGGTGTATTGAACGCTCACGTTGTTGAGCAGACCGGCTTTGATCTGTTGCTCTTGAACGCTTCCGAACAACGTTTCGGTGTCTCGCGTACGTCGCAGCGACAAGTCGTGCCACGTTTTCGGATCGGGCATCACGAGCGGTTGCCCGTCGATCATGCCGTCGATCTTCGAACCCGAGCGTTCGACGTCCATCAAGCCGAGTGCGAACAGTTCTTCCTTCCCGGCTTGGATTTCGCGGAGTTGCAAGTCGCGTGCCGCGAATCGAGCCTTGTGGAACATGTTCGTCGCGATGGTCGAGCCCGGCTTCAGTTCGCCGACCTGCTTCGCGACCACCTCGGCTTCGCTGTAGCGTCGCTCTTCGATGAGTTCATTGAAATTGTCGACGAGCGTTTTGATCTCATCGTCGATTCGTTCGGTCATCGCCGCCTCATTGGCGAGCTCGGATCGAATGGCGTCGTTCTGCAAATCCTGTTCGATTTTGACGCGGTTGATTTCGACGTACTGCTTTTGCTTTTCGAGTTCCCTGTCCACCATGAGTGCCAGGGTGCGCCGGCTGTTTTCGTCGATCGTCGCGCCGTCGACTTTACGTCGCAGGCGGTTCAAGCTGTCGAGCGCGTCCAGCGGTGCGGTCTCTTTCGATTCCGCAGCCTTGGCGAGTTCGTTCGTGATCTCACGGTACAGACGACGCGTGGCCTCTTGAGTTTGCAGATCCGCTTTCTCGATGGCCGTCATTTCGGTGTCGCCACCGCTGCTCGGCAATCGAGTCGGCTGAAGCAAGGTGAGCTTGTCCTTGAGCTGAGCCTTGGTGGTCAGGTCGAGTTGGCTCTCGTTTTTCCAAGCTTCCACAAAGTTCTTGCGGGCGGTTTCTTTGTCGCCTTTTTTGAGCGCCGCCATTCCGTTTTGGAACAGTTGATACGCGTCGCTCGGTGCGCCCATTGCCAGACCGTCGTCGGTGACCGGCGTGCCGAGTGCTTGAACCTGTTGGACAGCACCGGCGTTGTTATCACCGGTGAATAGCATTTGCTTGATGAACCCGGCTTCGTCGCCGCCCATCTCCTGTTGACCGCCCGCAAGAGCGATCTGTGATTCCATCGTGCCCGTGCGACGAGCGGCCGACTCGGCGTCGAGCATGAATTGCCAAACGCGTGGTTCGTTGGGGCCGAACTCGGACTCAGGAACGTTGAGCGCTTTCGCCTGTTGGCCGTAGCGGAGTGCCGTTGCCGCATCGCCTTTGTCGAGTGCTGCACGTCCGATCGAAAGCAGTCGTAGTGCCTCCGCTTTTTTGGACTGCGATGCACCCGCGATGGGGAGGGCATTGATTCCCGGAACCATCGGTTGTGGCGGTTTCGCCGCGGCGGTCAGCAACGCTTGGTCGATGCCAGCGATCTGTAGATCGACGCGAAGTCGCGCGACGTCCGTTGCCAATTGCGGATGTTGCTTGGTGAGCTTCGCCGCGGCGCCATAAGAGCGGACGGCCATCTCGTACTGCTTGGCGGCCAACGCCCGTCGAGCATGCTCGACAAGCTGGGCGCCGTGTGCGGCGGTCGTCGGCGTTGGAGCCTGTGTCGCTGCACTCGGGGATTGCGTCGGTGGGGCAGTGGCAAGCACGCCCGCAGTCGCGTCGGGTGGTGTCTTCGTTTCCGGAATCGCATCCGGAAGCGCAAATTGAGCGGAAGCGGTTGGCGCCCCCACAAGCATCGCCATCATGGCGGTGCCCCAAATACTGGGGCCAAGTTTCTCTCGGCGTTTCAACGCGACACTCCTTCTTCGCGGTGAGCACTGATCTCGGAACAGCCTGGTTTCCGCCTACGTCCACGAAAACCGCTCCATTCGGCCTAGCCCCTCGGCACGCATCCCCGCGTTGGAGAACACGGGCAGACGTGCCGGGAGCTATAAACACGAGGCGGGGATACGAGGTTTAAGAAGTGGCTGTCAAGCTCGGCAGAGCCCGGTTTTTGGCTTTTTTTCGAAATGAAAAGCCTGTCGGCAGACGGCCCAAAACACTTGAGAGAGAGTTCGAAAAAAGCCCCACGACTTTTGTCAATCTGGAGTGTCCAGGTAAGGATCCTGTCCGATTTCACGCTGCAACTTCTTGCGTTCCTTTTCGTGGTGCAGCAACACCATTCGATCCCGAAAGTGTTTGCGTTCCACTTTTCGTTGAGCTTTGCGGAACAGCGCCGCGTAGGAATCCGCCGACTGAGTCATCGCTTCGCCACGGGCCTTCAGTTTCTCGGCTCGCTCCGGTCCAAGGCCGCCTTTGAGAATGTCGTCATCGAGCGCGAGGTATTGCCGGTAGGTGCCCGGATCGCCTTGTCGACCACAACGACCGATCAATTGGCGATCGATTCGTGCGGCATCATGTAGTTCGGTGCAGATAACGTGCATGCCGCCGAGATCGACGATTTCATCGGTGAGTTTGATGTCGGTACCGCGTCCCGCCATGTTGGTCGCGACGGTGACACGATCCTCTTGCCCCGCGTCGGAGACGATGTCAGCCTCTTTTTCGACGTTATTCGCGTTGAGAACCTGATGCGCGATGCCTAATTCGGTCAGCATCCGGGAGAGGATTTCGCTTTTGTCGATGGAACGTGTCCCGATCAGAACCGGACGTCCCGTCGCATGGATCGATTGCACTTCCTCGACGATGGCTTCGAACTTAGCCATCATTGAACCGAACACTCGGTCGGCCAGTTTTTCGCGTTTGGGCGGGCGGTTGGTCGGGACGCGTATCACGGGGGTGCGGTAAATCCGCTTGAGTTCGCGGGCACTGGTCGCCGCGGTACCGGTCATGCCGGCAAGGTGTTTGTAGCGTAGGAAGAGGTCTTGGACGGTGATCCGAGCGGCCTGCCCCGTGGGCACGCTGATTTCGATGTTTTCTTTCGCTTCGATCGCTTGATGAATCCCATCCCGCCACTTACGGCCTTCGGCGAGACGTCCGGTAAATTCATCGACAATGACGATTTCGTCGACGCCTTTTTCGCCGGGCCGAACGACATATTGGCGGTCGAGTAGGAACTCGCGATACACCTTCACGGCACGTTCGGTGTACTCGTACAAATCGACCAGTCCCATCGTGCGGACGAGGTCGGATTTTGGCAGCGAACGAACCTTCTGTCGTCCGCGAGCCGTCAATTCGTACTGCTTCGTGTCATCATCGATCGTGAAATGGTCGTCGAGTTCGTATTCGCTGGCGTGTTCGGAGGCCCAGCGATAGGTTTCCACGATTTGGTCGCGGACGGTGTCTTCGATGCTACCGATGATCAATGGGGTTCGGGCTTCGTCGATCAAAATGCTGTCCGCTTCATCGACGAGGCAGAAGTGCATGCCACGCATCACGGGCTTGTCGCCGGCCCCCGAGAACCCGCCGCCGCCATCGCCCAGCATCTCGGTTTGAATCCGGTTTTGTGCCCGCAACAGTAGACGATCGCGCAAAAAGTCGAAGCCGAACTCTTTCGCCGTTCCGTAGGTCACCTCTGAGCCGTACGCCTTGCGTCGGGCGCCTTGATCGTCAGGGGTTTGAATGATGCCGACGGAGACGCCGAGTTGCCGATACAGGGGCATCATCCATTCGGCGTCACGTTTGGCGAGATAGTCGTTCACCGTCGCCAGATGCGCACCCTTGCCGACGAGTGATTGCAGATACAACGGCAAGGTCGCGGTGAGCGTTTTGCCTTCGCCGGTCTGCATCTCGGCAATGTGGCTTTCAAAGAGCGAGATGCCTCCGATCAGTTGGACGTCGTAGTGCCGCATTCCCAACGCGCGGCGACCGGCTTCGCGGACCAGCGCGTAGGCCTCGGGGAGCAGTTTCGCCAGCTTTTCACCCGCCATCGCGCGGTAACGCAGCGCCAGCGAGCGTTTTCGAATGGTTTCGTCGTCTTCAGCGAGCAGCGTGTCTTCGAGCCCCGTGATCTCCGCGAGCATCCGTTTCCAACGGATCATTTTCGGATTGAAACCGCGGCCGCCGAGCAACGAGAGCGCGCGTTGATCGCCGAGTTTCTGGTGGCGGGCAGAGGTGGCCAGGACGGCTGGTTCGGCCGGCTGCGCGTCGGTGCCGGGGTCGATCAACTCGGTCGGCACCTGCTCGATGGCGTCCGGGTCGGATTCGGTTCGGACCGACTCCGTAGCTTCGGCGGCGGGTGACTCGTTGCCATCACCCGCGTTCGGTTGCTCGAGCGTCGCGCCCGATTCGGAGGGCCCTTTGTCGTTGGCGTCGTCTTCGGCGGTCGTTTTGACGCTCATGGATGAAACGATTGAATCATTTGGCGAAAAAGTTTTCTCGGCCCGGCGACGTCGGATCGCTGTCGAGCCCTCAGTTTACCGCCCGAGTTGTCTGATTTCGGCCAGCTTGGGTAATTGGGGCTGTTTGCAATGCAAAGACAGGTGGTCTGGGTTGACTTTGCGTTTGATTCGGGACGCTCTCGATCTGACACCGGTTTCCGTCGATCGACTTATACCAGTCATTCCAGTAATCCCGGACTGCGCGAGACTGAAAATGAAGAAAAACCTGAGAGGCATGACCCTGGCAGCACTGCTGCTCGCCTCCACCTCGGCCCAGGCTGAGATCAACCCTTACGCCGAGACCTTCGTTGGGGACACGGCAACCGTTGGCGATCAAGTGGCGACTCCAGTCAACCATGTCGCGACCCCTGTTACCAACTATGCTCCCGTGAGCGTTGGCGATTTGCAACCCGCCAGCTACTCGAGCGGTGGCTGCGATAGCGGCACTTGCGACAGCGGCACTTGTGACGGCGGCTGTGATAGTGGCTGCGACAGCGGCCCGATTGCGAAGCGAATGAAAGAGCGGTTCAACCTCTGCGGTCGCGATGGATGGATCCGCTCCGAAGCCCTGATCATGTTCATGCAAGACCGCTACGCCCCGGCGCTGGTCACCTCGAACGACCCAGGTCTGTTCACGTCATTGGATCAGCCTGGTGTCGTCACCGAGTTCGGCAATTCGCTTGATGGCGGCGTGTCCGGCGGCTTCCGTGTGGACATCGGTAGCTACATCAGCGACGACTTTGGCGTCGGCGGTCGGTTCACTTGGATCGGCGAGAATGGCGACGACTACGCAGCAGCGGGCACCGAGCCGGCGGCGGATCGTTCACTCGGCGTTCCGTTCTTTGACACGAACATTTCAGCTGAGAACGCTGAGATCGTGAACCAGGACAACTTGTTCGCAGGCAACGTCCAGGCGTCGTTCGCGACCGAGATCTACGGTGCCGAAGCGTACGCACGCATGGCACTGCTTCGCACCAAGGAAGCCAAGGTTGAGTTCCTCGCGGGATACAGCTATTGGAATCTTGACGACATGATCTCGTTGACCACGTCGCGTGTTCAAACCAACCCCGCGACAGGGACGACCACCAACCGCTTCAGCCTCTGGGAAGCGGAGAACGAATTCAACGGTGGTCAGCTCGGGTTCGAGATGTCGATGAAGCGTGGGCGTTGGTCTTCGCGACTGTTGTCCAAAGTCCACTTGGGCAACATGCAACGCACCGTCAACATCGTTGGTACGAGTAGCCAATTCACCCCGCCCGGAGCCGCAACGAACACCAACAGCAGTCTGCTGGTGGATGCTCGCCAAGGCACGCAGACGTCGGACGAGTTCGCGTTCATTCCCGAAATGAACTACACGCTCGGCTATCGATTCCGCGATCACGTCTCCTTCACCGTCGGTTACAACTTCATGTACTTTGACGAAGTTGCTTTGGCGGGCGAGCAGATCAACCGGGTTGTCGACGGCACGACGGCTGGGCAAGCCGTTGCCAACCCGACCAACTACACGATCCGCGATGGCGGACTGTGGGTGCAGGGCATCAACCTCGGTGCTTCGATCGACTACTAGGTTCGATCAAAGCGGAATCGCAAACCGGGAAACGCTTTTTCGCTTTCACTCGGCAAGCTAAAACGAAAAACGCGTGGTCTTTCACCACGCGTTTTTTTATTGGGAGAGTCTGACTTGAGCGAACCTGCGCGAATCGTCTTGGGGCTTTGGCCGATCGCCGGTATCACGACCGTCGGCGTCACGCGTGAAGACGCAAAGGCGACGATCGGCCGTGCCATCGACGCGGGTATCCGTCAGTTCGATACCGCCTATAGCTACGGTTTCGACGGCGAGAGCGATCGATTGCTCGGTGAGTTTGTCGTCCACCAGCGTGATGAATTCCACATCATGGGCAAGGTCGGTCAGCGCTGGACCACAGATCGCCAGCGCTATGTCGACGGTTCACCGCAGCAACTGACGTTGGATGCGGAGGAATCGCTTCGAAGACTGGGCATCGACGCGTTCGATGTGTTGTTTTTGCATTCAATCGATCCGAAGGTGCCGATCGAAGTCTCGGCGAACGCGATGGCCGAGTTGCAACGTCGCGGTTTGTGCCGGCAGATCGGGGTTTGCAACGTCACGGCGAATCAACTCGGCGAGTTCAATCACGCCGTTGCTTGTCGTGCGATCCAGTGTCCGTTGAATTTGGTTCAACCCGACTCCACGGGTTTGATTGAATCGGCGCGAGCGATCGAGGCGGAGGTCTACGTTTTTTGGACGCTGATGAAAGGCTTGCTCGCCGGCCGTATCGGACGGGATCATGAGTTTGCCGAGGGCGACAGTCGTCCAAGCTATCCGATCTTTCAAGGGGAACTGCGGGCATCGATTCACGACATGATCGACGCAATGCGGCGCGTGGGACAGCGGACGTCGCGTACTGTGGCTCAATTGTCGGTCGGTTGGGCGGTTTCGCAACCGGGCGTTCAAGCGGCGCTCGTAGGAGCGCGTCGGCCGGAACAGATTGAAGAGTTGGCGGCAACGACGTCGCTCGACTCAGAGACGATCGACGAACTCGAATCGCTCGCGACCGATGCGATCAAGAAACTCACGTAACTTTCAGGCGTTCGTGCTCGCCACGCTTCTCATTCGGGGTTTGGGTTAACCGAACTCGGCGAAGGCATCGTCCGGGTTGGCCGGATCAGCTGCCATAGGTTCGACGGCAAAGTTCTCATCCATCATCGGTTCGGCGTCTTCCATCATCGCTTCCTCGCCGTCGCCGCTGGGGGCGGGACTCGCCGAAGGAGACATTTTGGCGGCGATCGGGACGGCCAGGATTGCGACGGCCATCAGAACGAACCAGGGAATCATGAACAGCATGGCGGAAGCAAAACGGCTGAGGAGTCGAAGCGTGAAAACGCAGTGAGTGTCACATCCAACGGGCGAATGAGCTTCCGCCCGTGCCCCGTAGTGTAGCTCGATCGGTTGCGGATCACGAATCGGTTTTTCATTCGCCGGGCTTGCGAGAGAGGCCGAGACTTTCACGCTCGCTCGTCGGCACCATCTGGTGGAACCACTCGATCGCGTCGGGGTTGCTCTCACGAAGTTCTTCGTACAGCGTTTTGAGTTGCCGCGTCGCCACGACCGCATCGGTTTGCCGAGAGAGGTCGCGTAAAATGGGGATTCGCCACGCCGACGCGAGCAACCGAAATTTGCGAGCCACGGCTGGGTCATCGATCACCTCGCTCAGCACCGAGTCGGCATCTTCAAGGCTCCCTCCGTCGCGAAAGTTGCGGGCCAGCTGGAGCATCGCTTTGGAGGCGTACGTTCGATTGACCGCATTTTCTTCCGGGGGAAAGTAAGCCGGCACGGCACGCCATGCCGCCTCGTAGTTGCTCGAGAGCGCGTCATAGAACTGTTCTTCAACGGTCTCCTGTTTGGGGACGTCGTCCGGTTTCAAGACGTCGACGATCGAATAACGGCCCACGCTGCCGGCGGCTACGGCACCGACCAATGCGCAGAGGACTGGTATGAGTGCGAGCGTGACCAAACGCCAACGCTGTCGCGTCCGCGCCTGTTTCTGTTCATCGGCGACGCGTTGCAGCCGCGCCGCGGCTGCTGCGGCGCCGGCTAATCGTGTCGCGTTTTCGCGGCCGCCCATCGAATCGCCGGTCAACGCATCGAGCAGTTCGCCGGGCGACTGGAATCGATCCTTCGGGTCTTTGCGCATCAATTTGGCAATGATCGCGATCAACCATTCCGGCAAATCCTGTTTGCCGCGGGTGCGATCCAACGGCTTCGGCGTCTCGTTGACATGGGAGAACGCTAAGGCGAGCGGGTCATCGGCTTCGAACGGCGGACGTCCCGCGAGCAGGTGATACATGGTGACGCCGAGCGAATACAAATCGCTACGCGGGTCGACCTTGTGTCCCTGCACTTGCTCCGGGCTCATGTAGCGCGGCGTGCCGAGTGTCAAACCGGCCTGCGTTAATCCGGCGCGGCTATCCCCGTCGTTGCCGAGTCGAGCCAAGCCGAAGTCCGCGACTTTGACTTCGCCCGACTTGGACCACATCAAGTTTTCGGGCTTGATGTCCCGGTGCGTGATGCCTTCGGTCGCCGCGGCATCTAAAGCGGAGGCGACTCCGTACAACACCACGATCGCTTGTTCGGCGTCAAGTGCGCCATCGCGATCAAGCCACTGTCGAAGATTGACGCCGTCGATCAATTCTTGGGCGATGTAATAACGTTCCTGTTCCTCACCGACCTCGTAAATCTGGACGATGTTGCCGTGGTTCAGTTTTGCGGCGGCTTTCGCCTCGCGTCGAAAGCGGGCGATGTAGTCGCGGTCGCGGGCGAGATCACGTCGGAGGACTTTGACCGCTACGTCTCGATCGAGTTCCATGTCACGCGCTGAGTAGACATCCGCCATTCCACCGCGTCCGAGGCGACGCAGAACGCGGTATCCCGCCAACCGGGAACCAACCAGCGTTGTATTGCTCAGCCCGACGGTCGGCGCATCGAGTGTCGCGTCTTCGCCGGGTGTGTCTTGTTCGTTGGGCCGACTGACTCGATCCGTGTCAGCCGACTCCTCTGCCGAGCCTTCGCGATCATCCTTCATGGTGCGGCTCCAATGCTGATGGGACGACTTGTTTGTGAGGTGAATCCAGCAAACGCGAATGAAGGCTCACCAATGGACGGTTCATGCTTCCGCTCGAAAAGCCTTCGAGGTCGAGCGTGATGTACTCGAACCCCGCGGCGCGAAACGCGCTCACGAGTTCACTTCGCAGTGGTTCGGCGGTAATGGCCGCCACTTGGTGAAGCGGAACTTCGATTCTTGCTAATTCACTTTGATGCAACCGTACTCGCAGGTCCTCCAGGCGTCGTTCCCGCAAGAATGACTCGGCGGATTCGATTTTTGCGAGTCGCTCCGGTGTGACTTCGACGCCGTAGGCGATGCGGCTTGCCAAACACGGAGATGCCGGCAGATCGGCGTTGGAGAGCCCGAAGTGCTTCGCGATGGCTCGCACCATCGGCTTGTCGATTCCCAAGTCGGCCAGCGGCGTTTTGACGTCGGCGTTGCGACCGGCTTGGATGCCGGGACGATAATCGCCAAGGTCATCGGCGTTGGTGCCCGAAAGAACGGTGACGTCGTCACCGCCGAATTCGAGCGCGGCGCGGATGCCGGCGTAGAGCGTCGATTTGCAGTGAAAGCATCGTGACGAATCGTTGACACGATATTCCGACCGATTCACTTCATCGGTTTCGATCACGCGATGTTCGGCCCCCAACTCCGAGGCGACGGTGTTCGCCAAGTCGAGTTGCCAACGGGCAACACTCGGCGATTTAGCGGTCACGGCGACGGTTCGCGCGCCGCTGGCGATCGACGCCGCAAGGACGACCGTACTGTCGACGCCGCCGGAAAACGCAATGACGTTTTGACGGTGGGAGTCAAACCAGCGGATCAACTCTGCGGCACGTCGCGCGGCGATGTCTTTCACGTTATCGCTCATCGCGTTCAGGTTGGCCTCCAAGTCATAGCTTCCGACTTTCAACACGGACATAAAAACCGGCGTCGAGACGGCGAGCCGCCTCGTCCCTCAGGACGAGCCTCCCGTACTCGGTGCACGCGTCGAGTCGATTCTTCGATAGCCCCAGGATAGCCGGAGCCATCGATCGAAGATAATCCCGTACCTCCTCGGCCCCCACTTGAGGTGAATGCCCCGTGATCAAGAGGCGGAAGTCGTCTGCATTGAAGAGTTGCAAACAGTCCTTCAGTAGCGGCCAGAGATCACGCTCCAGCCGCCACGCTTTTCCCGAGGGCCCATGACCGTACGCGGGCGGGTCCATGACAATCGTGTGGTAGACGTTGCCGCGGCGAAGTTCTCGCGCGGCGAATTTGGCGGCGTCGTCGACGAGAAACCGAATCGGGTGCTCCGTGAGGTCGTTCAGTTCGGCAGCCGCGCGGCAGGCGTTGACATTTGCCTTGGCGGCATCGACGTGCGCGACCGACATTCCCGTCGTCGCCAGTGCAATGGTGGACGCACCCGAGTAGCCGAACAGGTTGAGCGCGGAGAAGTTGACCGCAGGTGAGTTGAGCGCGGGGCATTCGTCGGTGGTTTCCGCGCTGCCGTCGCGAAGCCAGCGCCAGTTTTCGGCTTGCTCCGGGAACAGACCGACGTGGCCGAACGGTGTGGGCGAGACACCCATTTGAAATCCGTCACAGTCGACCACGAGATCGTCAGGCCACTCAGTTCGGTGTTCCCAACGCTTGTCCTTCAAGTGAAAGATGCTCGCTGCATCGTTCCATCGCGAAGGGCAACGCCGATGGGCTTGAGCTGCGGCGGGGGAGGGTCTTCGAATCAGTCGTCCGCCGAATGACTCCAGCTTTTCTCCGCCTCCAAAGTCGATCAGTTGATAGTCCGCTCGGGGTGCCAACGACAGCTCTGTGCTCTTCGAGGTTGCGATCGACCGCGCGTGATGACGCGGCTGTTTCGGGTAGGATAGACGGCGCCGAGGTAACTCGGCGATCCCGCCTGTGGTGTCTTTTCCTCCCTGGAGCCCTCCCCATGTTTCAACGACTCACAAGGTACACCGCTCTGGTCGGCTTGGTGTGCTGCACCTTGGCCCACGCCGACCGCTGGGAAGACGAAAAGGCGAAGCGGTTCAAAGGCTTGCCGGACAAGATCAAGTCGGAGATCGCATCGGCTATCCCCGAGTCGTTGGAGGTCAAACCAAAGAAGTCACGTCGGATTCTTGTGTTCTACCGCTGCGAGGGATTCATTCACGGATCGATCCCCCACGCCAACGAATCGGTCCGCGCGATGGGAGAAAAGACGGGTGCGTTCACAGCCGATTTCGCCGACACCTACGACGTGTTTGAGAAAGCCAATTTGGCCAAGTACGACGCCATCCTGTTGAACAACACGACTCACATGAAGTTCACCGAGCCGTCCCAAGAAGCCGCATTCATGGACTTTGTCGCC
>JBCBOT010000247.1:0-12043 GCA_039821165.1 Planctomycetota bacterium
AGTCGCTTCTACGTCGAGGCTACCGAAAGCTGACGAGCTTCGAATGTGCCGACTTGGGTTATGAGTGGTTTGGAAACGATCCCGGACACGAAGCGCTTTCGGCATTCGGATTGATGCAATTTTCTGAGATGGCCAACGTCATTGATGTTGACCGTCAGATGATGGAACGAACGCGGAAGTGGTTGCTGAGTCGTCGTGATGGCAACGGCGGTTTTCAACGAAATCCCCGCCATTTGCATTCCTGGTCGATCGGTCAAGAAGTCGTCAATGCTTACTTGCTTTGGGCCATTTCCGAAGCGGACCGCGCGGCAGGCACGCCGGAACAAACGAACAAAGACCTCAAGGCCGAGATTGATGAGCTGGAAAGGATCGCCAAGTCCACAGACGACTCGTATCTGATCGCACTTTCGGCCATCACGCTTTCGAATGTAGATCGCAAACAGTCCGCCGCAGACTTGCTGAATCGACTGATCAGCATGCAGGCGGACGATGGAAGTTTGACCGGCAAGACAACCATCACCCAGAGCGGAGGTATCTCGCGGAAAGTCGAAACAACGGCGTTGGCGGTATTGGCGTGGTCTCAGAGTGACAAACACGGCATCCAGGCAAAATCAGCGCTCGAGTGGTTGATCGCTAACCGTCGGGGCAATGGTTTCGGATCGACCCAGGCCACCGTGTTGGCACTCAAAGCGATGATTGTGATGCGCGACCGAATGGCTTCGGGAGACGGTGGTTCGATTCAGGTCTTGGTGAACGGGAAAGCGGCGACCGTCCTTAAATGGGAAGGACGCCCGGAAGAAGGCGTCGTGTGGAATTTGCCCGTCACGTTGCTTGAACAGATTCGAGAGAACCCGAATACAACGGTCACATTGAAGACTGAGGGCGACGCCGCCTATCCATACACACTCGCCTGGTCCGGCACCGCGTCGACTCCCTCAAGTGACGCGAAGTGTCCCGTTGAGATCCAGACACAATTTTCCGGACACGAGGGTGCGGCTTCGGTGGGTGACGGTGAAACCGTCGAAGTGGTTGCAACGGTTCGCAATCGGAGTGGGGCGGGACAGCCGATGACGGTTGCGATAGTCGGTCTGCCCGGTGGGCTCGAACCGGTGATCGAGAAACTCGACAAAGGCCGCGATCAAGGCCAATACGACTTCTATGAAATCCGTGGTCGCGAGGTTGTTTTTTATTGGCGGACTTTCAAACCGGATCAGGAAAGCCGCCTCACTCTTCCGTGCGTCGCGGCGGTCCCCGGAAAGTACACGGGGCCACCGAGTCGAGCTTACTTGTATTACACGGCAGAGTCGAAGCAGTGGACCGATGCATTGGTCGCCGAAATCGCACCTTAACGGCGAAGCGCGAACGGTTTACGACTTGCGTCCCAGTTCCGCGATTTCTTCCGGCGTGAATTTGCGTTCCAGCCGTGCGCCTAACTGAGACACGATGCGAGCTGCGGCATGCGACGCCAGGTGTCCGGCTGCGGGCCACTCCAGCCCGTTGGTGATGCCGTAAAGCAAAGCACCCGCGTACATGTCCCCTGCACCCGTGGTGTCGAGGGCATCGACCGACACGCCCTCGATCGGAAACGAATCGCCGCCATGGACCACGATCGAACCTTTGCCGCCGAGCGTGAGCGCGACGTTCTCGCAGTGTTCATGAATCTTGCCGGCAGCGACCAGCGGGTCCTCTTCGCCGGTCAACGATTTGGCTTCTTCTTCGTTGCAGAAGAATAGATCGACCGGGCCGGTGATGAGGTCCCAAATTTCATCGCGAATCAGATTCACCAGGAACGGATCCGATGCAGTGAACGCGATCTTGACGTTGTTTTTCTTTGCCAAGTCCATCGCTTTGTAGGCGGCGACCTTGGTTGTGTCTCCGGTCAGCAAGTAGCCCTCGACATAGACATATTTCGAATCCGCGATCACCGACTCGTCGATGTCTTCTGCCGTGAGCGTCGCGGTAGCCCCGAGATTGGTCAGCATCGTGCGTTGGGCGTCGTCGGTGATCAGTACGGCGCAAGTGCCCGTCGGGTCGTCGCCCGGATCGACGGTCATGGCAACGCCGATGTCACGCATCTCATTCAAGAAAAACTCACCGATCGCATCGCGTCCGACCTTGCCGACATATCCTGCTTTGCCGCCCAATTCAGCGATCGCGACGATCGTGTTGGCCGCAGATCCACCCGCACATCGGTTGAGTGACTGACCGTCGAGACTCGCCAGCACCCCGGCCTGTTGGTCGTTGTCGACCAATGTCATGACACCCTTGTCGATCGACAGCTTTTCCAGCAGCGCGTCCTGGACTTGCGCCTGAATATCGACCAGAGCGTTCCCCACGCCGAAGACATCGTACTTAGCCATCAAAGATTCCTTTGGACCGATCCATTCTGAAAGCCGAAACGATACCGAAACTTAGCCGATCGCCATAGTGAGGGCTGCCGCTCAGGATTCCGGTTCGAGCGGCTCAAAACCGTCCTTCGTGATGAGATACGAAACATCTTTCCCGTCACGCCCGGCACCGCACACCCATTGGCCTTCCGATTTTCGAGACACTCGACTTTGCTCTCCTGCGATGTGCCCGAGCACCTCGAAGGGTTCATCGGCGAGGAGGAATGAAAAACAGAATGGGGTGACATCCGCCGGCCTATTGATGCTGTAGAAATTCAAGTAGGTCCGATTGTCATCTTCGTCCAGCGAATGAAGGGACATTCCGACTTGCCGTTCTGATCCATTCTTCAGTGCTGCAACAAGTTCTGGGTAATCCTCACTGTGAGCCAAGACATAAAAGAGCATCTTCTCGGCGTAACGAGTGCGAAGCGATTGCCCGCGGGCCAATGAGAGTTCGCTCTGCATGGCGCGTATTTCGCTGGCGTATGCTTGAAGTTGGGCTTCGAGGCGCGCCTCTTCTCTGCTGCTGTGATAGGTGATCCAAAAGACGGCGATCAGGAGAGCAACGAAGAGGGCACTGGCCATCAATGCTCGAAGCGAGTACTGCCTTTCCTTCGGTTTCAAGATTGGTTCCTAAGTCAGGATTTCGTCGATCACACTGCCATGCACATCGGTCAAACGCCGGTCAAGTCCATTGTGGTACCACGTCAATCGTTCATGATCGAATCCGAGTAGGTGTAGCACCGTCGCGTAAAAGTCCCAGACAGTGGCCGGGTTTATTTGAGCACGGCGACCGAATTCATCCGTCGCGCCATGACTGACGCCACCCTTTATCCCGGCACCCATCATCCAACATGTAAATGCATCAGGATTGTGGTCCCGACCCGATGTTCCGTCTTGGTGGGTCGGCATGCGTCCAAACTCGGTCGTCCACAGTACGAGGGTGTCTTCCAGAAGTCCGAGTCTCTTTAGATCGGTCAGCAACGCCGCCGTCGGTTGATCGAAAATAGGGCAGTGACGTTCGTAATCCGCTTTGAGCGTCTTGTGAGCATCCCAATTCAACAGTCCATCGACACCGGATGCTCGTGATGCACAGTACAGGCTCACGTAACGAACACCACGTTCGAGCAACCGACGCGCTAGAAGGCAGTTCTTTGCGTAGGCCGATTTCAATTTGTTTGGATCATCGGTTCCATAGAGTCGATGCACTTCCGCGGATTCGCTGGCGAGTTCGCTCACCTCCGGTGCGGACAACTGCATTCTCGCCGCCAGTTCGTAGGCCGCGACGCGGGCTTGCAGGTCTGTTTCAGCGGGATTCGCCGCGGCGTAACGACGATTCATGCGGTCCAATAGCTCGCGGGTCGCCTTTTCTTCCTCCATCGAGATGCTTGATGGCCGACTCAAGTTCCGGATCGGTTTTTGGTCGTTCATCATGATTGCCTGATGGCGAGCCGGTAGGAAACCATTCGTCCAATTGGCTTTCCCGTTCGGTGGCTCACCTCGAATATCGGTGATGGCGACGTACGCGGGCAAATCTTCGTTTTCGCTCCCCAATGCATAACTCGCCCAAGCACCCGCGCTGGGAAAGCCTTCCGTCGGGTGTCCCGTGTTGACGAAAACACATCCTGGTCCGTGCGTGTTCGTCTTGCTGTGCATGCCGTGGAGAAACGCGATGTCATCGACATGGCGATGCATGAAGGGCAGCATCGAGGTGATGTGTTTGCCGGATTCACCGGACCGTTGAAAGGCCCAGGGACTCTTCATCAAATTGCCGTTCTTGCCTTGGAACGACACCATGTTCTCTTCGCCCGGAAGAGGCTTGCTGTGAAACTTTTCGAGTGCGGGTTTGTAGTCCCACAGGTCCAAGTGAGACGCGGCGCCGGGGCAAAAAATCTGTAGGACTCGTTTGGCCTTCGCCGGGTGGTGCGTTTGGCCAATCCCGGGCAGCCAAGCGTGCTCGGAAGCCCGTGTGGACTCCGTGAGCAGATGCATGAGTGAGATGCCGCCCAAGCCGGTGGGGATGTTTCCGAGAAACTTGCGGCGGGTGAGTTCAGCCAGTCGCAGGTCCTGTGTCATCGGAGGGGCCCATGTGAGCGAAAACATCTGTGGCGGACGAGCACCACGATTCCCTAGAAACGCCGTGCAAATCATAGATTCTAGGCGCTCGGGACGGGAATTCGTGAAAGATTTTGCTGTCGTGTGTCATGACGAAACACGGTCTGAGTTCTGACGAGAAGCGGTTCAAACCCAGCTACAATCAGAGCCCGCGATTCCCCTGCTTTGACCCACCGAAAATGAAATTTGTTCTCTGGCTCGCCATCCTCTCGGTCTCCGTTATTCCCGCCGCCGCAATCGACTTTGACTTGGAAGTCCGACCAATTTTGTCGGAGTATTGCTTCCAGTGCCATGGACCCGATAGCGAGACGCGGGAAGCAGACTTGCGATTGGATACCAAGGAAGACGCGTTCGCGGATCTCGGTGGATACGCGGCCTTCAAAGCCAACGACATCGAAAACAGCGAAGCCTTGCAGCGGGTCCTGTCGGACGATCCTGATTTGGTGATGCCACCGCCTCACGCCAAAATTCCGCTTAACGACAAGCAGAAGGAAACACTCCGGCAATGGATCGAGGCCGGCGCGCCGTGGTCCAAGTACTGGGCCTTTGTCACACCGATCTCCCCCGAAATTCCAGAGACCGAGGGCGGTTGGCCGCGCAACCCGATCGATCATTTTGTCGCGGCAGCGGCGAGTGATGCTGGACTCGAGCCGGGCAAGGAGGCGCGTGCGGAAGCCTTGATACGCCGCGTGACTTTGGATCTGACGGGTTTGCCCCCCACGCCTGATGAGATCGACGCGTTTCTCGCGGACACATCCGATGAAGCCTACGAACGTGTGGTGGATCGGTTGCTCGCCTCCCCGCGATACGGCGAACGGATGGCATGGGAGTGGATGGACGCGGCACGCTATGCCGACACCGATGGCTTTCAGGGCGACCCGACGAGAACCATGTGGCCGTGGCGTGATTGGCTCGTCAAAGCCCTGAACGACAACATGCCGTTTGATCAGTTCACGATTGAAATGCTGGCGGGTGATTTGCTCGAAGATGCAACCGACGAGCAGATTCTCGCAACCGGTTTCAATCGCAATCACATGTTCAACGGCGAGGGTGGCAGGATCGCTGAAGAAACTCGGATCGAAAATGTGTTCGATCGGGCTGAAACCACATCGACCGTTTGGCTCGGGTTGACGATGACATGTTGTCGATGCCACGACCACAAGTTCGATCCGATCTCGATCGACGAGTACTTTCAGTTCTTTGCGTTCTTCAACAACACGTCAGAGAATGGCCGAAGCGGACGTGGTAAGACAGCTCCGGTGATGGACTATCTGAGTCTCGAAGATCGAGTCGAACGAGATCGTTTGAACAAGATCATCGCCCAATTGAAAACTCAACTGCTCGCCCCCGACGCGACACTCGACGCAAAGCAGAGCCAATGGGAAACTGAAGTCATTACCAAGCACGGCGATACGGGAGCTTCCACGCTGGGGCCTTGGTCTCGGCTCGGCCCGATCGAAGCCAATGGCGACAGAGCTTTTCAAGAAGACCTTGGGCCGGAGAAGAAGGTCGATCTCGATGCGACCCACGGCGAACAGACGTGGAAGCCACATCCCGACCAGAAAGACGGCGTGGTGATCAGTCTTCCGACCACCATCGGCGCGACTTACTTTCACCGAACGATTACGGCACCGTCCGAACGAAAGATGACTCTTTCGCTTGGTTCGGACGATGCCATCAAGGTCTTTCTCAATGGGAAGGAGGTTTACGCCAAGCTGGTCTACCGGGGTGCGGCGGCAGACCAGGAGTTTGTGACGCTCGATTTAGGGAGAGGTGCGAACGAACTGCTGATCAAGATCGTCAACACGGGCGGCATCGGTGGCTTTTACTTTCGTAAGACGGGTGAGTCCCAATTGGATTTACCGGTAGAGCTTGTTTCGGCATTGAAGGCCGACAAGCGATCCAAGGATCAGTCCGAACGCATTCGTTCGTATTTCAGAGCCAAGCACTGGAATGAATGGAAACCGCTGGCGAGTCGACGTGATCAATTGGCCAAGCAAATCAAACAGATCAACGCCCGCACGGTGAAGGTCATGGTGATGGATGACTTGGCCAAGACCCGGGAAACAAGGGTGCTGGAACGTGGCGGTTACGACAAGCCGACGGACACCATTGTCTCGCCGGGCACCCCGAGTGTGCTTCCGCCGCTGGATTCTGAAAATGCTGATCGGTTAGCACTTGCAGAGTGGCTGGTCGATCCATCGCATCCGCTCACGGCGAGGGTCACCGTCAATCGCTATTGGCAGACTTTCTTCGGCAAAGGGATCGTAAAGTCCACCGAAGATTTTGGCGTCCAAGGATCCCGGCCGACGCACCCCGGCTTGCTCGATTGGCTTGCGGTTCGATTTGTCGAAAGTGGTTGGAACGTCAAAGAACTCCACAAGTTGATTGTGATGAGTTCGACGTATCGGCAATCCTCTGACGTCAACGAAGCCTCGCTCGAGAAAGACCCCGAGAACGTCTACTACACCCGCGCGCCACGCTACCGATTGCCTTCATGGATGTTGCGTGATCAAGCGTTGGCGATCAGCGGATTGATGAATGACTCGATCGGAGGTCCACCCGTCAAAACGTATCAGCCCGAAGGTATTTGGGCGGAAGCAACGTTCGGCAAGATCAAGTTCAAGCCCGATACGGGTGACAAGCTCTACCGCCGCAGTCTCTATGTTTTCTGGCGACGCATCGTGGGACCGACGATGTTCTTTGATGGAGCCAAGCGACAGACTTGCGAAGTCAAACCGAGTTGGACGAACACACCACTGCATGCCCTGACGACGTTGAACGAAACCACCTATGTCGAGTCGGCTCGTGCGATGGCGGAACGTGTCATCCGCGCTCAGGATACGGAGGCTGGTCGAGTCGAACTCGCTTTTCGAATGGCGACGGGCCGACTCCCTACGAAACGAGAGCGATCGTTGCTCGAGCGTCGCGTGATGTCGCTGCGGTCTGACTTTAATGCCGATCGCAGTGCAGCCGAGCAGCTACTCGCAGTGGGGGACTCTTCTCGCGACCAGGAAATCGATACTGCCGAACACGCCGCTTATGCATTGGTTTGTTCGCTGCTCCTCAACCTCGATGAAACCCTCTGCCGACCATGAACATGCTGTTTGAGCGCGAGCACACTCGACGACAACTCCTCACTGCATCCGGGACTGGTGTCGGCTTGGCCGCACTGGCGTCGTTACTCGGTCGCGATGCCGGCGCGAGCGAACCTGTCACGGCGCGGGGTGGTCTACCGAACTTGCCGCACTTTCGCCCCAAGGCCAAGCGGATCATCTATCTGCTGCAGAACGGGGCCCCGTCGCACGTCGACCTGTTCGATCACAAGCCCATGCTTGGAAAGATGAACGGAGTGCAGATCCCGGATTCGGTTGTGGGCGGTGCACGCTTCAGCACGATGACGGGTGGCCAGACGAATCGTCCGTGTTTGAAAGAGATCACCGAGTTCGCCCGGCATGGTGAAAGTGGTGCGACGGTTTCGAGCTTCCTGCCGGAGACGGCGGCCATCGCGGACAAGCTGTGCTTCATCAAATCGATGCACACAACGCAGGTGAACCACGCTCCCGCGATCACGTTTTTTCTGACCGGTGACGAGCGACCGGGTCGTCCGAGTTTAGGTGCATGGCTGAGCTACGGTCTCGGTGCCGAAACCGAGGACTTACCCGCTTTCGTCGCGATGACTTCGCGAGACAAGGAAGCCAGTTGTGGCCAGATCTTCTACGACTACTACTGGGGGAGCGGGTTTCTCCCGACGGTCCATCAGGGTGTGAAGTTCCGAGGCAGCGGGGACCCTGTCTTGTACCTCTCCGACCCTCCGGGGGTGACCCGCGATCGGAGACGTGGTTTGCTGGATGACCTCGGTGCACTCAACCAGCAACGTCTGGATGTTGTCGGTGACCCCGAGATCGCCACCCGCATTCAGCAGTATGAGATGGCGTACCGGATGCAGGCTTCCGTGCCTGAACTGACCGATTTGAGCACTGAGACTCAAGCGACGTTGGAGATGTACGGTCCCGATGTGACCCGCAAGGGCTCATTCGCTTACAACTGCCTGATCGCTCGCCGCTTGGCCGAACGCGGGACACGCTTCATTCAATTGATGCATGCCGGCTGGGATCAGCACCGTAATTTGAACAGCCAACTCGAGATTCAATGTCGCGATACGGATGCTCCGTCGGCGGCATTGGTCAAGGACCTCGAACAGCGCGGGCTACTAGACGATACTCTGGTGATCTGGGGCGGCGAATTCGGTCGGACGCCATTCTTGCAGGGCAAGATCGAAGACACCAAACGGTGGGGCCGAGATCACCATCCCTACGTCTTCACCGTGTGGATGGCTGGTGGTGGTATCAAGGCCGGAATGAGCCACGGGGAATCCGATGAGTTTGGTTTCAACGTCGCCCACGATGGAGTCGGCGTGCACGATTTCCAGGCCACGATCTTGCACCTGCTGGGGATCGATCATGAGCGTTTGACCTACCGGTACCAGGGGCGTCGCTTCCGTTTGACGGACGTTCACGGCGAAGTTCTCGAACCTGTGCTCGCGTGAACCTGTCCGGAAATCAGGCATTCTTTCTTTGGTGCGGTCCGGTTATGGTGAAGCCACGCCAAGACTCAAATGATTGAAAAAGTGCCCGAGAATAAACCCGACGACGACGATCGCCCCAAACGGATCCGCATTGCAAAGAAGCGATTAGGAAAAGTGCGCTTCGTGGATTCGGGCGGCGAATACGGTTTCATCGAGGCCGAGGATTTTCGTGACGACGTCTTCTTTCACTACTCCTGCTTTGAGCAGGATGAAGCGTCGCGCGCGAAAACGGATTCTCGTGGCGATGCCTCTCGTCGACCGCCCAGGTCTCGTGGGCCGGCCCCGTCTCACAAACATCGGGATGCAAAGCACCGCGATAGCCGCGAGCGGGCTTCGTCAGGAAAGTTGAGCGAAGACCTTGTTCAGAGAACCGTGGAATTCGAGATCGACGACGAACTCTTTGAGACGGAGCAACGCCTGAGAGCGAAAGTGGTCCGTCTCTCAAAGCGACCGATGGGTCGGAAACTCTCCGGGCGAGACGCCACTTTCAACATCGTGACGCATCATCCCAAGGCCCGGCGAAAACGTCCCGATTGGCGTAAGTGATTCGTAATCAGTCGGGGCATCAAACCACGCGGAAAGAACCGAGCGGGCCGGCTGCGACCGGATTACGCGCTAGATCAAACACCGCATCCTCGACGAGGCTGACGAAGTACTCGCCCGGTTCCAACACCGCATCGACGTCGGGCGTCAATCGGATCACCTCAAAAAGGCTGTTCGGCCCGCTGCCGCCGCCCGCGATCGGAGACACCGCGCGACTCGCAAAGCCGGGTCCTTCAACGATGTAGCGTTCGGAGATGGCACCGAAACGGAATCCCGGACGGTCATCTTCATATTCGACCGAGAACTCGACAAAGCCTTCCGGTCTAACCGACGTTTCAGTGGTCGTCAGCCTTGCGGTGGGAGGGATCAGATCCACCGGCGGCGGACCAATGTCGAGTGTGAACGTTCCCAACACCTGTGCGGGTGTCGCGTTACCCGATGTGTCCAGCGCGGTATTCTCTAGCAATGAAACGGTGTAGACCCCGTTATCCGCTGCCGTGAAGTTTTCTCCGGTTGGTCGGATGAAATACACAAGCGTTTGATCGGCCGGGCTCTGGATCACGCCGGTTGCGATCGGTGGAACCTGGTCGAAGCCGTTCGGGCCGGTGATTCGGATTCGGCCGCTGCCTTGGAGTTCGAAATCATCGACGTAGCGCACTCCGAGGTTGAGAGAAGATCGAATCTCGGTGAACGTCGCTCCGTCCGCGGTGAATTCGGCGGTCGGCGGTGTGGTGTCGAGTGGGCTGGTGGCGTCGAGGGAAACGGAATTGATTCGCGCGACCACCGTCCTCGGCGAACGCTGCTCACCGGCGTAGACCCAAATCGTGGCGTAGGCGGTTTCGTCGGGTGCCACGATGTTGAGCGACTGGAGATTGGATGATCGTTGCTCGGTCAAGCTGACCACCGCCTCGTCGATCTCGACTCCTTCGGCGTTAAAGAAGTCGACCCCAACAAAGGCTGTGCCGAATGTGATTTGAGGGTCTCGGTAGCCGTCGACACTGAACTTGTAAGTCGTTCCCGCCTCGACTGAAACCGTGGTCCAAGCAACACCGCCGTTCGCGTTTGTCGGCCGCACGCTGAGTTGTTCGTTCTCAATGGTCAACCGAGTTCCTGGGTTCTGGTTCCACGCTCGGCCGTCAAATTGGACGCCCGCGGGAGCCTCCGTATCGTATTGGAACACGCCGTTTGCGTGGAGAATCTCGCCACGGCCGAAACCAGCGGTGACGCCGTCTGCAGCCAACCAAGTGCCGGTGGAATACGTTCGTTGATCTTCGGATTCAAACGCCACGCCATCGACGGTGACTTTGTCCACAATCAAGTTTCGATCCACACCCAGTTCCGGCTGGTAGAGATCATTGAGGAATCGAACCTTCACGCTTGAGGCCGAAATCGATTCCGATGTTTCAAAGTTGTAGTCTGCTTGCTCGGTACCAACGATCCATTGACGCACGACCTGATTGTCGATGAGCAACTGCATCACTTCTTCGCCGGTGCTGCCTGCCGCCGAAACCGTCACATCGAGCGTGTGCTTGTACCGCGAAGCCCCGACAGACGAAAACACGATTCGTGTTTCAATGCCGCCGACGGAACGTTCGAGAACCCAGTCACCGCCTAAACGAACACTTCCCGTGCGATCGGTTGATGCAGCAACGTCGGCCGCGGTAAGACGCGCAAGTGTCGAAAGCAACTGTTGACCTTCGGCACCCGAACCTGAGTGGCAACCGTACAGCAGAATGTCGGCATCGCCTTTGAACGATGTCCGCCACTCGCGCACGGCTTCGTGTCTGCTCTCAAGTAGGGCTGCATCGATGGTCTGGTCACCAAGGACGACGCCGCCCGCTTGCCCGTGCGTCACCAAGTGCAATGCGTCAATCGGTGCGCGATGCCGGAGAATCGAAGAGACTTGATCGACGAAGTCGTTCTCCGCATCAAGAAGTACGATTTCGGAAGAAGGGTCGATCGTCGCGAGCAATTCATCAAGGTCCGCCAGTGATGCGTCAACCAGCACCAGTTCTCTCGCGCTCTCTTGAGCAATCGACTGCGATTCGCTTTCGGCGGCAACCTCAACAGCGACATTGGCATCGCCGGCGAGCATCAATCGCTCCTCAAGCGGCGTGCAGGACCAGAGACTTTTCTCGCGCGCGTCGGACCTTTGCATGATGCGGTTCTTCATCGAGTGGCGGTTCTTGAAATCACGCCGTACTCTAGCCAGCGCGAGGACCGCGTGCCACTCTCTTACCGGGATTCCGCGTGCCACTTTCAGCGAGCGTGTCGATGCCCAAAAGACGTGCTCAAATTGTGTCTACCAACCCAATACTGTTGGTGTGAAACGCATGAATCGGTGGATGTCCCGAGAGGTCAGTTTTCGCCTTCTTCCTCTTTCGGAGGATCGGGGGGAAGTTTTCCGCCG
>JBCBOT010000248.1:0-11968 GCA_039821165.1 Planctomycetota bacterium
GTTCGCGATTGTTTGTACGCGGTCAGTGATTCGTTGAACTATGAAATGTCTGGTCCCGGCGTTCGGCCGCCGTTGCCGAACGAGTTGGTAAAGACTCTTAAGAACGGTCAGTGGACGGTCACACCGAATGTTGCCGATCATTCTCGCCGCAGCATTTACCTGTTCGCCCGGCGTAACCTTCGCTATCCACTGTTCGCAACCTTCGATCGCCCCGCCGCCAATTGCAGTTGCGCGGTTCGTCATGAGTCGACAACCGCAACGCAATCGTTGTCGCTGCTCAATTCACGTCTCACGAAAGAAGCGTGTGAGAAATTGGTATCAACAGTTCGATCGGAATGCAGGGGGCGAGAGCATCGATGCGAGCGTTTGTTCTTTCGTGTCGTCGGTCGTACACCGACAAGGGAAGAAGTTTCGGAGCTTGTTTCGTTCATCGAAGAGCAAGTTGCGTTGCTTGAGCATCAGGGGGACTCCGACCCGGAGTATGCCGCGTCTGTCGATCTCAGTCTCGCGCTCGTCAACTCGAACGCATTTCTCTACGTCGACTGATCACGGCCAGGGTGCTTCGCGGTCGGGGAGAGTTCGCATTGCGAATCGGCTTGCTTCCGCCAGTCTTGTCGGACGAGATACACGATGAATGAAGTCAGGCCCGCGTATCGATATCTCGAATCGACATAGTGTTCGATCACGTAGAACGCGAAGTAGTAGAAGCGGCAGAAAGACCAAACTGTGAGCAGCAACAGTATCGCGATTGAAAATTGCGGCGCCGAAAGAAGGAGAATCGCCCCGGCGAGGGTTCCGAGCAGAAGAAAGAGAATTCCTTTGGCGACGATCCAGTGCGGATTCTCGAGGTCACGCATGGCTACACTTCTTCGGAGGCGGAACTAGATCGATCGAGTGCGAATTCGATGGTGACGGAACCCCGATCCGACGCCGGTATTTTATGCGGTGCCTATTCAGTTTCCGACAGATCGGCCCATGCAACGCCCAATGGCCAGCCGTTTTCCGAAGCGATTTCCAGTGCAAATTGCCAGCGTCCACCGTTTTGGTCAATCCTCAGCAAGATCACGTTGTCGCCGGCTCTCAATGAATGTTGAAGCTGATCTTCTCGCGGCCAAAATGCGCGCCCTTCGCCCGACGATTCCTGGATTTGTTGGCCGTTGATCCAAATGGAGGCAGAATCGTCGCTGCCGAGGTACAACCAAACATCCTCTGCTTGGTCTAACGTAACGACTGCGAGTGCGTAACAGGAAACGTCATCATTCGAATCGCCCAATAGCTCGTCGAGTCGAACTCCCTGAAAATCGAACGTGGAGACCGTCACTGAATCGACACCTGGGAAATCGGCCCCTGTCTGAGAGGGGGAGAAGGCAACGAGTCGAGTTTCGATTTCATCGCGGTCGTCGAAAGCGACGGGGCCAACGATCCGCCAGTGTTGAGTCTTGAGAAGGGATTGGCGAGCTTGGTCTCGAATCGAGTCTTCGAGGGGAGACCGATCGAGTGCCGCAGCGAGGTGTTGGTAAAGTACTTTCGGTTCGTCGGCTTCGAAACAGACGCCGGCGACATCCCGCATCTCGTTCCAGTCGTCGATAGTGGTCACCTTCCAAGCTTCAAACCACTCTTTGGATTTTTGACGACGATCATTCTGGTGAAGGAAACGGATTCCGTCTGCTCGAAGGCTCGTATTGCTGGGACGATGATCAATCGCCGCATCGAGCAGTTCGACTGCTTCATCGATTTGATCGAGTGCTTGAAGTGTCTTTGCCCGATTGACGATGCCCGTTCGCCAATTGTCAGTCAACTCCTCAGTCCACTTCTCAGGCGGAATGTCATTTAGGTATTCGATGGCTTGGACAAAACGTTGATCGGCTTGTTTGTAATACCGACCGTTGTAAAGTTTGACGCCCGCGTACAACATCGCGTAGACGGCTCTATCCTTCAGCCGCAGGTTATCAGGATAAAGTTCCGCCAATCGGATGCGTTTGTTCGCCTCCACCGTTGACTGCGCGACCATCGGCATCATCGTGAAGGAATAGGCGAAGAAGCACCAGAAGAGCATTCCGATGGAAATGACTAACGGTAGACGGATTCCCCAATGCCATCTTCGAAGTTCCGCGAACATACCGATCAATAGCACGACGATGGTCGTGATGCTCAACCAGCTCCAGACGATGCCGTGGTGTCCAAGGACTGCCACTCCTGTGGCGTGAACTCCAAAGATAACGGTGGCGACCACGAAGGGGTAAGAACGGAACACATATTGAGCCAACGCGGCGCCGAGATTTGGACTGGATCGGATGATCGGCCCGGCCAACAGGGTTTCGACGATGCCTGCGGTCAAGAAAAGAATGAGGGAACTGATCGTTCCCATCGCGATCCCGTTTCGAGCTTGGTAAAGCGTGTCAGACTCGATTTTGCGAAGAATCATTTGGATCTGATCGGCCCGCGGTAGCGGCTCGAGCTCTGGATAGTCATCCAATAACGCGCGCAAATCGGCTGACGTTTCGCCGTTCGGAATCGCGCTCGCTTTCGAAACCAGTTCGATGTCGTCGTTGCCGAATCCCATCGCCAAGATGGAGAGCGTGCCGAAGCAGATGAAGAATGCTGCGCCGGCGGAGATCACGCCGACTACAATTCCCGCCGCCAGGTCGGCGCTTCGGTTCTTCGTTCGCGCGAGCGCCGCCGTGAGGTAGCCGATGAACATCACCGCGCCCGTGAATGCGAACATGCTCGGGATTACCAGCCAGGACGGCGTGTTCCATGACGCGACGGTAAAGGGAGCATCCACGCTTGGCATCTCGTCGTAGATGCTGCGTATCTCCGACATTTCTTGCTGGATGGTGGCCATCCAAAGTCCCATTCCGGCGACGATCCCCGAAACGAGCCCGATGATCAGGATCCAGATGGCGTGTCCAAAGTTTTGCCGAAGCCAATTGCGTGCAACGACCGCAAACGAGGGGGCACGCACCGACACGGGTTCGCCGTTGAGCCAACGAAGCAAGTCATCCGCCAAAGCCTCGGCGGTTGGGTAACGCTCCGTTGGAGATTTCGACAGACACTTCATCGCAACCATTTCCAAATTGCGATCAGTCATCACGCTGACGGAGGGACGCTCCGGGGACTCATTGATGACCTGCATGAGCGTGGCCATCACGTTGTCGGATTGAAACGGAGGCTTCCCGGCGAGAAGTTCGTAAAGAATCGCGCCGAGTGAATAGATGTCGACGGCGGTGGTGATATCGCTGCTTCCCGAGGCCTGTTCGGGCGGCATGTAGCTTGGAGTTCCGACGACCGCCCCGGTTTGGGTCAGCTGGTTGTCGCTCTCGACATGCCGGGCCAGACCCAGGTCGGTAAGGTAGGGTTCGTTGTCAGCGTCGAGAAGGATGTTTGCAGGTTTTAGATCGCGATGAAGAATCCCGCGTTGGTGCGCGTGATGAATCGCGCGACAGATCTTTTCTAAGAGTGCCACGCCTGCCTTCAGGTCCGAACGCAACCGCGGCATCTCGCGACCAAGGTCTTGTCCCTCGATGAGCTTCATCGAAAAGTAGTGGCTTTCGCCGTGGACGCCGCTGTCGTAGATCGGCACGATATGAGGGTGGTCCAGTTGTGCCGCCGCAGTTGATTCGGCGTTGAATCTGCGAATCTCATCTTCCGATGCGAATTGGCCGCTGAGAATCATCTTGAGCGCGACTGTTCGGTTCAGGCTTTTCTGACGCGCTTTGTAGATGACACCCATCCCACCACGAGCGATTTCGCTCAGGATTTCGTAGTCGCCGAACTGGGTGCCGACGGCGGGAGAGGAGCTTTGCGATTGCTGGCCAACATTCTTGTTGCCGCCAGTCGGTTCGGGCGGCAACGTCGCTTGCTCGGCGTCCGCATTTGTGGGGAGTCCGTCGAGCGTCGGCGCGTCGAGCTGCTCCGTATCAGGAGGTTCGACCATTCGATCGCCGCTGGACGGTGGTCGGTCGCTGCTCATGGGGTAAAGCGAGGCTTGATCGTGAGAAGTGCTGCTCGTCGTTGGACAGGCACTATCTTAGCCGATCGGAGGCGGATTCTCGCGACTACTTCGTCCAGCCCCGAGCCTTCATACGAAGCAAGATCTGCTGTCGAAGTACACCCTGGTCGGCGCCCAAGGCGATTCGATAGTTCGCACGCGCCATTTTAAGGTTTCCCTGCTCATCGGCGCGCACCGCACGTTCAAAGGCGCGATCCGCCCGCTCTTGTTTCGCACGAGCATTGGCGTTCAGCCGAGATTGCAAATAGGCCGCCTGCGAAGCCTGATGCGACTGAAACATTTGGGTGCTGACGTTGTCTTGCGTCGGGTTGCCGTAGGAATAGCCGCCCACGACGGGCGTGATTCCGGTGACGAATGGGCTGATGGTCTGGCTACTGATGTTGCCCGGTACGCCGTTCATGGTGGTCACCGACGGCGTGGTCGAGACGCTGGACCGATTGCTTCCTTGTGCAAGCGACAATCCGAGCGACCCACTGATGCCGCCACGTTGAAATGCAAAACCGGTACGGAGTCCGGCGTTGGGATCGGCGCCACCGAATGCGGGCAGAAGGGGCGGACCACCAAAATTCGCGAAGAAGTTCGGACCGCGCAGGGACCAATTGATACCGGTTTGCTCGTAGAAGGAATTGTTTAGCGTTTGAAAGGGTGCCGACGTCACGATCTGCTGAGCCGTCGAGGCTTGCGAGCCGACCAGGATCAAAAACAAGCTGAGTAACGCTTGGAGAGTCGCTTTCATCGGTCTTCCCTCTGGCTTGGCTCGTGGGCAGGTGCAACACGTTATGATCGATGCCACAGACCGTGTATCGGGGCGACACGACGAGCAGCACAAACCGGCATCCATCATTAGAGTACCCGATCCATCACTGGCGAAGCAAACTGATTGATCGGTTGCCGGATAGAGGGGCCAGTTTTTAGATCGACGGCAGTTGCGACCGAAGTTGCCGGGTTCTGGACCTTTTGCTGGTCGTGCTATCGAAGCTCGTATGGTGGTTGGTCGAAGCGAGTCTATTCCGCCCCGAGCCTTCGTCACTCTTCGCTTTCGGACCACTGATTCCACTCGCTTGGTGAAGGCGTCGCCCGAAACGGTGAACTTCTTCCCCATTCGCGATCTCGAGCGTTGTCGTTTGACAAGACGTTCGATTTTCCGCATGGCCGGCGGTAGCTAGCCGGTCGACTCGTCGCGTGAGCGGCTGACAGAGTAGCCTCGCCGGAACCTCCCTACAGTTGCTCCGACGAGGCTCGATGCCCATACGACTCCTTCCGCGGTTGCCCCTTCGCGGCTCAACCACTGGGCTTACATCGGGGAGCGGGAACCAACGCTCGAAACCGCCGAATTTTTGGTTCGGGAACTTCCGTTCACCCGCATAGCCCTTCGCCACAGACGGTTTCATGAAATCGGCGTTGATTTCCTCTCCTTTGCCCCGCGATCGCGAAAAACCCTCACGCCAAATACAGCCCGCGCTAGTCCCTTTCGTTTTGGCTATCTGGCATCGAACCCCACCCTTTGTTGAATTCTGAATCCTAAGTTGTGGTGTACGCAGACGGAGCAAAGGGCATCACGTGGAAGACTTTGAAAGACTCTATCGGGCGGCGGACTGGAACTACGTGCAGCCGTCGATCTACGGACTGGGAAGGGCACCATCGCGCCTGACTGGGACAAACGATCGGCCAAGCGAGAGTACCGTCGGCAACGTGTCGTGATGCGCACGGAAGCTTGCGACTACGGACTTCTCGGCGTCGCTCTCGAGAATCATTCATCGGACGGAGTCGGGTTCCTCTCCCCAATTCCGCTTCAAGACGCATCCAACGTTCGCATCGTGACACGGAGCCATTCGATCATCGTTGCGGTAGTGCGTTGCGTGAAACTGGGGCCTGACTGCTTCGAGATCGGCGGGAGAATCCTAGAGGATGCCTAACTCTTGAGACGCTGGGCCGCCGCGGCTCCTGCCCATTGCCGCGGTGGCTCCAGCGTCCTGGCCGTCCGTTTTAGCTGATATCCGAATCGCCCGTGCTTTGCGAGTCGAGGAGGAAGAAGAGTCCGGCCGAAGGCACGGATATCCCCCAGATCACGACGACCGACCAAACAATGATGCTGAACATTTGAGGAGCCGACGGGAGTTGCAAATGGACGTAGGCGGTGCTGGGCGCCCAGCCGCCTAAATATCTGACGGTGATCCGCGGGAGTGATCGCATGAATCGCCTGTTCGCGATCAACCGTCGAGTGATTGGGTGAGCAGGAAAAGACGCACGCAACCGCCACCCTTTTTTTGATCCCGCGCCTCAGACGCCCAAAAATGGTTGGACACGCGGCATCATCACCGATCGCCATCGAGCGACGAATTGAGCGTTGATCAACCGTTGGCATCAGGCTCTATGAATTGGTGCCTCGTAACGAAGAGGCTCAGATCATCCATGAATCTCGCGGTCGTGCGATTGCACAAGTATCCTTGGGATCGAGTTGACGTTTAGCTTGTGGCAACCCTGTTGCGGACGACGCCCGCGATCCTGGGACTTGGTGAATTCATCGCCAGGGCAACGAAGCAAACGACGCATGATCGAACGTGGATTCCGTCGAATCGCTAGTCAAGAACTGGCCGGAGATCTATTGTGACCATGTCGGTACCGCGTTCCACTCCAGCAAAAAATGCGTCCATCTCTTCCACTTCGGCTGAGCACGATTGCCATCCTCGTCCTGACGGGGTTGGCTCCTCAAAACGTCAGCGCGGAAACAGATCAGTTGAATCAAAACGTCGCGGGGGATGCGTTCACGTTTGTCCGAATCCGGTACGACAGCACAGGTGGTTTTGGCGAGTCTTGGTACCGCTACGAAGGACGTGATTGGGAACGCTGGGAAACCGATTATCCGCGGGCCGAAAAGAACTTGATTCTCCGACTTCGGCAGTTGACGTCGATGCGAATCAACCCGGAGCCGATCGTTTTGCGGCTCACTGATGAAGCGATCTACGATCATCCGTTTGTGTTTATGAGCGACATCGGATGGCAGAGGCTCTCGCGAGCCGAAACCAAGGGGCTGACCCGCTATCTGGAGGCGGGCGGGTTTCTCTGGGTGGACGATTTTTGGGGGCAAGCCGAGTTGAGCAACATGATGCGGAACATGGGAAGTCTCAAACCGGATTGGAAGTGGCGGGTCGTTCCAGACAATCATCCGATCTTTTCCAACGTTTATCCGTTGAAGGGATGCCCGCAGATTCCCGCGCGAATCTTCTTCGAACAAACGGGCCTGGAGTATGACCCGCCGCAAGTTCATCGCTATCCTTCTGGGGGCGTCGCGGGAGTCCGCAACGTTCGGCTGTTCGGGCTGTTCAATCGGAAGAATGAGCTGATGGCGATCGCGACGCACAACACCGACATTGCCGATGGTTGGGAACGTGAGGGAGAGTCGCGCGCGTTCTTTGATCGTTTCTCCGTGAAGTCCTACGCGTTCACGATCAATGCACTTGTTTATGCGATGACGCACTAGGACTCGTTCCGCGTGAATGAATCCAGCGAGCGCAACGCATGTCCCTCGCTCACGCGTCGGGTTACCAAGCAAGATCAACTAGCACTCGGGGTGCTTTGCTTCGTTGCAGTTCAGTTTTCGGGTCGACGCATCGGAGGGCTCGCGCCCCTACCGCTGAAGCTGTTAGCGGAACGGCGCGAGTCGTCCGGCGTCACCATCGACTCGATTCGCAGCGAATTGGTGCGGGCTTGGATACACTGTTCCCCTTGAGGTTTCGAAGTGGATCGGGGTTGCGTTTGGGAGTATCGGGCGTGTTGAGGTTCTTTTGTCTCGTCTCATTGGCGGTCCTCGTTTCCGAGTCGACTCTGGCTCAGAGTCAAAGTGATCCAACGCCGGAGCAATGCCGCGCGCTGCTGCAAACTTCACTTGTCCAGTTCTACTTACCCCACTCGATTGATCGCGAATTCGGCGGATACCACGAGGAACTTGACCAAGCAGGAAGTTTCAAGCCGGGAAGCAAATTCTTGACTCTCCAGGCGAGGCAACTGTGGTTCTTCAGCACACTGGCCCTTCATGGCATCGAAACCGAGGCGTCGATCGTCGCAGCGAATACGGGTTATGAATTCCTGCGCGAGCATTTCTTGGATCGCGAACACGGAGGGTATTTCTTAAAGACTCAGCTTGACGGAACGTCGCTCGACACGCACAAGCATGTCTACCCCAACGCGTTTGTCATTTACGGACTCGTTGAGTATCACCGTGCCACCGGCCGGACGGAGCCGCTTGAACAAGCGATGGAATTGTTCGATGTTCTGGAAGCCAAGGCGTATGACCGATCGCAAGGCGGGTATCGCGAGTATTTCCATGCAGATTGGCGACCAGTGACGGATACGACGCAGCCAGGTATCGTCGGCACCGTCGGAACCAAAACCTACAACTCCCATCTTCACCTTCTGGAGGCTTTCGCGCAACTCTATCGCGAGACGAAGAGCGAACTCGTGGGGCGTCGAATAGGTGAGTTGATCACGATCAATACCACGACTGTCAAAAACCCTTGGTTGCCATGCAACCTGGATGGATGGAACGAGGATTGGACGATGATCCGAACGGATCGCAATTTGCGAGCCAGCTATGGACACGATGTGGAGTGCAGCTGGCTCGTGCTCGACGCCGCCGAGGCACTTGGGCGTCCTTCGGCGACGTTACGGTCATGGGCCGAAGCGATCTGTGGCTACTCACTCAAGCACGGTTACGATCAGGAGCATGGCGGTTTTTACTATTCGGGGCCGCTCGGTAAAGCGTCAGACGATCAAAAGAAGGAGTGGTGGACTCAGAGTGAGGCGCTGGTCGCCATGTTGACGATGTATCGTCTGACGGGCAAGAAAAAGTACGCCGATGCCTTTCGCCGGACGTTCCAGTTCGTCTCCGACCATCACATTCATCCCGACGGGGGCTGGCGGGCGACACTGAATGCCGCGGGTGTCGAGCTCAACGGCAGTCGGTCCAGCATGTGGCAAGGCGCCTATCACAATGGTCGCGCTCTGTTGATGTGTGAAAAGCTACTCCGCGAATCCAACGAATAGGTAGCTGTTCGTGGACCAAAGACCGAGTGCTGCGGATTGCATCTCCGATTTCGAATCGCGCTTCAAAGTCCGTCTCCCCGAGCGATACCACAACATTCCGAAGTCCGTGTTCGCATTTCTTGCGATGAAGCACCTTCCGGGCCAAAGCGAATCGGGGCGTGAAGAATTAGTGCTGCTGGAGAGGGTGTTGTTTTCACTCTCCGCAAAGGAAGCCGATGACCTTGCTCATGGAGGCGAGCTTTCGCGCGCTCGCTCGATTGAAATGTCAAAGGAACTTGGGCTCCCGCTCGAATCGGTCCAATCCGTATTGTCGCGCTACTGGATGTTTTGGAACGAGGGGCTGAGATTCTGAAAGGGCGAGGGAAAGACACGGCGTTAGAACCCATCAGCATGTGGTTCGCGACTTACGGAGCACGCTTACAACCGTCGGGTTGTTGGGGCATGCCTAGCGTCGTTCTTCACGCAACTCATGGCGAATTTCCATTAACAGCTTGCCGAGCATGTTTTGGCCGCCCCCGAGTTTCCCGCAGCCCCAGAAGTAGTCTGACGGCGAATCTTCGACGAGTTCTTCATCGCCGGTGTCCAGAAGTTCGTTTCGCAAATGAGTGTGCGTACCGAACTTGGCTCGCAACGCGCGGCGCATCACGTCCACCTTCACGTCTTCCCAGTCAGACCGGAGCGGCTGTTTTCGTGACTGACCAAGGTTCTTTGCTTCCTTGGGCGTTCGTGCGTCTCGGATATGTTCCGCATACTCCGTGTCGAGGAACTTCTGGGCTTGAAAGTAGTGTTCCACCGTCGGCCAGTAGCGGTCGTCGAGTGTAAAACCGTGTGCCGAGAAGTTGCACAGAAATCCGTATTCGTCCGAAACGACGTAGAAGGAGATCATTGGCGGGACTCGCGCGGTGAGAAGAGGCGTCCTGAAAAGACACAAACTGCCGCCAACGGTTCGCAGAAACGAGGATTGCCCGAGAAGATTTGGGTCTCTCGATTCAATCCTTGTTAGCGCCGAACCATCGAGTCGGGGCCTCGAGCAACGGACCAAGAGTAAACGCCAAGATGCGTCCCCAACGGTTGCTCGACGACACGTTGACTCAGTTGATGATCGCTCGGAAAGACGACGTGTAGAGTCTTTCACGATAGGTTCAGCAACCTCGCGTCACGTAAGGTAAAGCTTGCCAGTCTTGTTCCCCGAGACGGAAGGTGCCTTCCACGACGAGATCGTAGCTGATTTGGCCAATGTTCACGCTGCGACCGCTATGAATGCGATACCCAGATCGATCAGCGATCTGTTTGGTCGAGACTGTTTCCCCAGTGATGGGGACGACCGATCAGGTGTTCGAGGTCTGCGAAGTATTCCGGATACGTCTTCGCGGTACAGGCCGGGTTGAGCACGGTGATCCCTTCGGCGGCAAGGCCGGCAAGTGAAAAGCTCATCGCCATCCGGTGGTCGTTGTATGTTTCGAGCGTCGCTGCCACGACCTTCTCGGGCGGAACGATCGTCATCCCATCTTCGTGCTCATCGACCGTCGCGCCGAGTTTGCGCAACTCGACGGCAAGGTCGCCGATTCGATCGGTTTCTTTAAACCGATTGTGGGCGACGCCACGAACGCGGGTCGGGCCGTCGGCAAACAATGCGACGACCGACAGTGTTTGAACGGTGTCGCTGATCGCATTCATGTCGATATCGATCCCGCGCGAGGCTCTGCCGCGAATCATCATTCCGTCCGAGTTGGTTTGAAATTCGCAGCCCATTTGTTCCAGCACGCGACAGAATCCGACGTCGCCTTGCATCGCGCCCGGGTGCAGTCCGAGTACGGTCACTTCCCCACCGGTGATTGCGGCGGCGGCCCAGAAATAGCTCGCGGCGGACGCGTCGGGTTCAATTGAATACGTTTGGCCCGAGTATCCTCCGTCGCCGACGACCACGCGCGTGCCGTCTTGTGAATCGGCGTCACTGATGTGGACATCCGCACCGAAGCTGCGCATCACCTCGGCTGTCATGTCCACGTAGGGACGCGAGACAAGGGTCCCGACAACCTCGATTTTGATCGGCTGATCGGAACTCGCCGCGAGCGGTGCCGCCATCATCAGGCCACTGAGGTACTGACTGCTGACGTTCCCCGCGACGGAAATGGTGGAACTAGACCAACCTTGGGATTGAATCGCGACGGGCGGGCAATGACCTTCGGATTGTGCGGCGATGGACCCCGCCTGGACTTGGGAAAGCGCATCGACCAAATCACCGATGGGCCGCGCGTGCATCCGTTCGACGCCGCTGAGTCTGTAATGGCCGCCCAACGCTGAAAGTGCGGCGGTGAGAAAACGAATGGTGGTCCCGCTATTGGCGACAAACAACTCGCGGAGGACGTCCCTTTCGAGGCGGTCTTGATTTAAACCGCCGACGGTCAGGGTGCGTCCGGCATCTGCGGACTCGACTTCGATACCGATTGTTCCCAGGCTCTCGATCATCACTTCGGTGTCTTCGCTTCGAAGTGCACCCGAGAGGTTGGAGGAACCGGCCGCAAGCGCGGCACAAATCAACGCACGGTTCGTCAAGCTCTTACTGCCTGGCGGTCGGATGCTGCCGCTGACCGGCCCACCTGGCACCACACGGACCGAGGCGTTGGGGTTCGTTTCGAGGTCTTTGTTCATCGTTCCGATTCAAGCAAAAGGTTCCCGACATGGTTGCCTGATCGAGTCGACGCGTCCAGTCCGGACGACCAACGGTCTGTTTTCGCAGCGATTGCGATCTCGCCGGCGAAGCGGATCCTCCACAACGCCACGCCGTGATTACGGACTCCTTCGCACCTTCCGGCTTGATCGCCACTACGAGTTGGCAAGCATCTCAGCGCGACCGGGGAGGATGCAGGCACCGATCACCATCGATGCGAGGGTCATCATATGAATCAGCCA
>JBCBOT010000249.1:0-11931 GCA_039821165.1 Planctomycetota bacterium
TGCGTTGGCTCAATCAGCAAAACAACAACGCCGCGCCGATCGCCGTCGCGGCCGATGAATCCGCCCCCGTTCAACTCGGACTGTTCGCCTGATGCCTAAACCCGGCTTGCGGTATCGCTGGATCCACAACGACCGGCCTTGCTCAATTCAACTCAAAGTAAGCGAATCCGTTGTTCGGGTTCGCTATCTGGACGACCACACAACCGCCGAAGTCGATCGCTCTGAACTGAAAGACTCCCGAGAGTACCGTTTCGGCCGAAAGAAATTTGAGAAACGCGACCAATGACAACCGCACAAAGAATCACCCGGCTCGGATCATGGGCCGAAGACGACCGACAAGATGCAATCGAGCAAGCACGGTCGACACCCGTCGCGATCTCCGATGAAGTTCGCGACCACGCCGAAAGCTATCGCCGCCGCGTCGATTTCGCGGTCAAAATGGGAATCAATCCCTACACCGGGTTTAGCGTCGAGAAGGCTTCCGGTTTTTCATCGTCCCCGTACCACGCGACCTACAAAGTCGTCTATCGGTGCGATGACCATTGCCGAACGCAACGATCCGGCGGCTACACGATCACCAACGTTCGCAACCCTCGGCAGCAAGCCGAAGACGAAGCAAGAAAACTCAATCAGGAACTTCGCCGGCGGACCGGGATCGTCTGCGGAACCGCTCCAATTCGCGGCCAGGGTTTGACTGTTGCCGAAGCGATCGAGCAACACGGATCGCGACGATGAGCCAAGCATACGAAGACGGGCAGACCGTCGCGGACAACTACCGATCATTGCCGGGCGAGATTCTTCGCCGGCTCCGGACCGATCCGGAATTCTGGCAAGGGTTCCACGATCGCCGGCCGGTGTCACCGCTCGCTAAGCCGATCGAAGATCCGACGCGTCCGAGCGGGTGGTTGAAACGATCGCATGTTCGATGTCAGTTCTACTTTCGATTCGAAGGCTGCTTGTACAAAGTTGAATTCCCTGCGGATGACAAACGGGTTTGCGTTGTTTCCAGTGTTCGAGACGGTTCGCAAACGATTTGGACGCGAGAATCAATAGACTATCGACCGTCTTGGACAGAAGCGAGGAAGCTATTAGCCAAAACGTTGACACCCGAAGCGGAGAGGGGCGAATGAGCGTTTCATTCGGTTGTAAATGTCCCGAACGCCGCAAGCCGATCGAAGGACGTCGCTGGGTCGTTTGGCAACGCCGCTGTAACTACTCAGCTTTCAACGGTTATCATCGAACGCCTAGCGAATACTCAACCGTTCGTTGCCTGTCGTGTAACGCGATCGGCCGAACGAAAGCAAAGTATGTCGACCAACTACCAGACAGCGACGACGTGAACGAAGGGTTCTAATGGCGAAGAAGAAAGACGGGCGAGGCGGAGCGAGGCCGGGAGCCGGCCGGCCGAAGAAAGCGAACGCGAAAGTACAGATCACCGCGTCGGTTACTCCCGCTGTCGCCGCGTATCTGCGGCAAACTGAAAACATATCCATCACGATCGACGAGGTCGTGAGACGAACGGCAGACTTCAAACGATGGGAGCGAGAGGGATGAAAGTTTGGTTCAAGGTTCTTTTCGAGGACAAGGGGAAGAGGCTTATCAAGGAGCTTTGGGTAAAAGTCGATTTGCCGGCTTTGATGCCTGTGGGTTCGATAGTCTACATGCCGTCACCCGCAAAATGGGGCTCTGATTGCTTATCATGTCGCGTTGATTCGTACAACTCGATAGGTCGGCAAATCGAATGCGAAGCCGTTCCCGTTGGAGTGACTTTAGGGGACGAAGGCGAAGACGAAAGCTACTTAGCAGAATTGATCGCGATCGGGTACTCGGCGGATGAACCGCAAGAATTGAAACACGCTTTTGAATCAATCAAGCGATAGTCATGGAACCTCGCCCGCTATTCATCCCGTTGAAGTCCCAGTATTACGAGGCATTCATTGACGGAACGAAGAAAACCGAATTCCGGAAATACGGGGCTCGATGGAACGAAACCACTTGCGCCGTTGGTCGCCGGGTCACGATTAGCAAGGGATACGGGAAGCAAAACCGCAGAACCGGCGTCATCGTCAGTTTCGAAAAACGGATGATGTCGTCTCCTGACTGGATCGACTGTTACGGCGAGCCAGGGATCGCGGCTTGCATCACGATCGCTATTGACTAGCCGCCGGCCGACTTCTTGGCGACTCGCACCGCCGCCGCTTCCAAGTGGCTCTCGTGCTGCGATAGGTGCCCGTAGTGTTGATCAATCATTCGGATCGACGTTCCCGCCAGGGAGGCGACCGTTGCGACGTCGAGCCCGGCTAGCATCGCCCGCGTAATCCAACTGTGGCGATAGGAATACATGACACACTTTGCGTCAGTCTTCGTTCGCTTGCGAAGTCGATCGAACCGCTTCCGGGTGTCCTCGTAGTTCCAGCGTTCACCCTTCCTCGGCTGGAATAGCGGCCCGCTTTCTCTCCCGGCCGCTGCGATCTTCGAGAGCGTTTGAAGGCACGGGCAGAGGAACACCTTTCGCGGCTTCTTCGTTTTCTTCCGCGTCTTGTGTTTCTTGATCGTCCAATGCTTGCCGTCAAAGTCTTCAACACGAACGCGGCGAATCTCCGACGGTCGGCATCCGGACAACCATAGCGCGGTGAGAACGACGCGAAACGATCGAACCGCTCGCCCGTTGTATTTGCTGGATCCTGTTTCCTCAAACAGCTTGCGGTGTAGCTCGCGGTCGATCACGAACTCGCGGCCGGGTCCGCGTTCCTCTTTCATGCCGGCGATCGGATTCCTCTCGGTGTGCCCTTCGGAGACACCCCACTTGAACGCTTGCTTGAGATCAGCAACGGCATCGTGTCGCGTTGTCGCTCCCCATCGGTCCCGACTGTCGAGCCACGTCGTAACAATGTGCGGCTTGAGCGCGTGCGCTGTGATCGCGGGATGATGCTCGGCCAACCATCGGCAGAAGTGACCGATCCGCGAGATTTTCGAGGCGACAGATTTCGCGTCCATGCGGCCAAGTTCGACGCGGTTGTTTAAGTGCTCCAGGTGAAGCAACACAACGCGAAGCGCGGTGATGCTCCCTTCGTCATCCGATCCGCTGGCGGTCAATCTCCGCCACTTGTCGTAGGCTTCCTTTTTCGTCTTTCCGAGCTTGATCTGCTTCAGCCCGCCGTTGCCGTTATCGACTCGCAGAAACCAACTCTTGCGCGACTTGATGTAAATCGGTTTTCGCATTTCGCCTCCGGTTTTCGGTCAGCGTTCCAGCCAGGGAGAGTGTCACCGTCGCGGTGACGGAATCGCACGCTAACCGATCGCGGCGATCAATCAATCCAACTCGCCCGCCGAAACGGTGACAAAACGGTGACAACCGGGCCTTTCAAGACGGTGGCGTTTTTCGTTTCACCCCGTATTTTCCCGAGTGGGCGATACAGAATTCGAATCTGTGACCTCTACGATGTCAACGTAGCGCTCTAACCAACTGAGCTAATCGCCCTTGGAGGGGTGCCGATCGGTTCGGGTCCAGCTTGGGAGAGTGGAACGCCCGATCGGCAGTGGCCGGTACCAAAGTCATCGGCCCGTTGACCGCTCGTCTTTGATAGTCGTCCAAGTCCGTAGTCTGGGAGGATTGGTCCAGATCGTCAAGTCGGGCCGATCCAGACGAATCGAACGTTTTTCGGCCCCCCTTTCCAGACACCGCAGCCGCCACCGGGTTCGTTCTGCCCGCTGGGCGGCCGCGAATCCGCCTTGCCGATCTAGCGACGAGCCCGTACAAGCGAGATGTACCGGTTCGAAGTTCTGGAGTACGCGATGTCACGTTTCTTTGCCGGCATGTTTTGCGGCGCACTGCTGTTGTTTGTGGTGATGCACTATCACGTCGTTCGCGGTGAAACAGGTGTCGTTCTGGTGCCAAAGATCAGCAACAACCTGTCGGGCATCTACACCGACATCCGCGAGTTCGACCTCGAAGACTGGAAGCAGCACAAGACGCTCGCCGCCGCAATCATGCGCAGCAACCAATCGGCGTTGCTTGAAGAGTCTGCGTACCGCAACTTTGGTGACTCCATCCGCGGACTCGCGAACGGATTGTTCGACAACGAGGGCTGACCACCCACGGACGCTCAGCCCCACCGATCGTCAGGACCCGCACGAGGACGGGGAAGGAATCGCCTCGCCTCGCGGCTGCGGTTCAGACGCCCCGCTGCTCTCGCCGATCTCCCTTCGGTTGGGTGCGTCATTCGACGCGCGTGCTCCTCCCGCACCGTGCAAATGGATAGTTCGCGGCCATGTCCCTCTACCGAAACCGTTATTTCTTCGTTGGTGTCTTGCTGGTCCTGCTCGGACTGCAATTTCGTCGTATCGAGTCGTTCGTGTTGAACGAACCCACGACACGCTTTGTTGCCAAAATGGCGAACAAACCGATTGTGGATAACTCGACGACGATCGGCTCATTGTTCGAACCGGTCACACCGCCGATTCGCAAACGTGTCACACCCCCGAGATGGCTCGGACTGTCTCTACTCGCCGTTGGCGGCGTGATGACGCTGCACGCACTTTCGATTCCGCGACACCGCGATTAAACGGCTCGCGATCATCCGTCGGCGTCAGCGAGGTCGAGCAAAACAGTGCTTGCGGGAGCAGTCCGTCCTGAATCGGTGCTCGCCGACACCCCCGTCGAGCATTGACTCGCCAGGCCGCACGGTCGGATTGTCAACGCAATCGGATCGTCTTTCCTTTCACCGTTGATCTTGCCACCGGAATGGGACGCGGACCGTCCGGCGCGGATTGCTTACGGTGATCGCGCCGATTAGGCTTGGGGTCGAGGCGGACCGCTTGTGCATCCACTGGATGAATTGCGGAATTGAACTCGAACGATGCCCAAAGTTTCCTGAATGCCTTCCGAAGATTCTGCTTTCGAAATCCGCCTCGACGGTTGCGAGATGATTCTTTCGCCGACCGCTCTCGCGATGAATGAGCCGGTGAGCGTTCGTGCGATGACCGACTCGGTCGATCGACTTCTCAACGAGCCGCGTCCCAACCTGATCACCGATCTGATTGTCGATTTCGCTCAGATCGAACGCATCACCAGTGTGGGACTCAATGAGCTGATCCAGCTCAAGCAACGTGTTGGTCGATCTGGAGTCGGCGTCAAACTCCGCTCCGTCACGGAGGATGTCCGGCAAGTATTCCAGATTACGCGTCTCGAACGGATTTTTGACTTGGTGGAAGTGAGCCCCACCGAGTCGAGCGCGCTTTCGGCCTCGGATTCCAAGCGGGATAGCTAGGCCATTTTTCGCTGCTCGTGCGGCAACGGACGGATTGGCGGCCCAAGTTCCAGATCATTCCTCGACCCCCAAAATTTGCCCGGAGAAGCCCACTCGCCGTCGTTGACGGCGCGGCCCCGCAAATTCGCTAAACTGTTTCGATTCTGACCGCACACGTTCCCCGGATCTCTCATCGGCATGTCATCCAGCGACCTCATCTGGAAGCTCAAGCGCGAGATACCGAGCGATACTTCGATCGGGAGCGAATTGGTGAACGAACTTCTCGCGGCGATGACCGAGCGAGAGTGGCCTGCGACCGATCTGTTCCGGACGCAACTTGCCTACGAGGAGGCGATCGTCAACGCGATTCGTCACGGAAACCGTAGCGACCCCGAAAAAGTCGTGGTGGTCGAAATGACTTGTGATCGGGATCGGGTGACGATTCAGATCACGGATGAGGGGAGCGGATTCGATCCATCACAAGTTCCCGATCCGCGTGAAGAAGAATTGCTCGAAGTCCCCGGGGGCCGTGGCGTGCTCTTGATCAACGAGATCATGACCGAGGTTAAATACAACGACTCGGGCAACCAGATCACGATGAGCAAAGAACGTAGCAACGAGACCGACGACGACTGAGACCGCGCGACCAAGAGGTTGCGCCTCCTCGATGCCACGCGACACCGGACGTGATGCCGCGCGGAAATTAGAGGCGACTACGTGAGTCCGTCCATGGTTGCCGTTCCGCTTGAAAACTTGCCGATCTCCATGCCGGACTTTTGGAGGACCGACACAAAGAGATTGGCGAGCGGATAATTGTTGTTCCGGTCGAAGGCGAGATGCTGTCCGTGCTTGAAACCGCCGCCTCCGAAGAGGACGGGCATGTTCCGGTTATCGTGATTCGACGCGTTCCCGAGGTTGCTGGTCAACAGCACGGACGTTCGGTCCAACAACGTCGCGTCATCTTCTTGCACTTCGGATAGCAGTCGCAGAAATCCGCCCCAAGCTGAAACGATTTGTTCTTCGATCAACGCGAGTTGACTGAGTTTATCTTCGTCGCGTCCATGATGGCTCAGCGTGTGGTACCCCTCCTCGACGCCTTCGATCGGAATGCGATGATTGCCGGCGGAGAGATGAAGCGAAATAAACCGCGTCGAGTCCGTCTGGATCGCGAGCTTCATCAGGTCCAACATCATGGACTGTCGACCAACAACATCGTTATCGCTCAGCGGCGTCGGCGGCCGCGCGTCGACGGTCGGCTTGGGGAGTTTGGCCCATCGCTCGTTGGCGGCCATTCGTTTTTCGAGCTCACGCACGCTGGTGAAGAATGCGTCGAGTCGTTCGCGGTCTCCGGCCCCGATCTCGCGACGAAGATTCTTGGCGTCTTCGTTGACGATATCCATGATGCTGCGGCCGTTGCGGATACGATCCGCTTGACGCTGTCGCTCCCGTTTCGATTCGTCCACGAACAGCTGCGCGAATAGTTCGGCGGGAGAGTCTTGCGCGGGGACCATCGATCCCGTGTCGGTGTACGAAGGACTCTGTGTGCCGGATGTACTCAGTACCAGAGATGGAAACCGGGTTTGGTTCCCCAGGTTTTTAGCGAGCAGTTGATCGACCGAAATGGTGTTGCGTGCACTGCCCGAATTGCCGATTGGTGTCGCCGTCAAAATGCTCGCTTCGGCGCGGTGACCATTGGAAACACCCGGGTGGCTGCATCCGGAAACCACGGTGAACTTGTCACGGATGTCCTGCAGAGGCTGCAAGTAGCGTGAAGCCTCATAATCCTTGCCGCCGTTGGACGGAAACAGGTTGTCCGGCAACAGGCCGAGACCGAGAGAGACGGATACGAATCGTCGGGGCGTGGTGGGTGCGGCGTCCGCGCGTGCACTCATTGCGGAGAGCCATGGCAGCGTCATCGCCACTCCGCTTCCACGCAGCAGACTTCGCCGATTCGGTCGATTGGATCGTTTGACGTTCATTGCGATGCCTATTTGTTTCGGAAGGTCGGGCTGGTGACGACGGCTTCGATCAGTGAGCGGAGCCCGTGGTTTTCATCTTCGGTTTGTTTGACGATCGCATCGAGCGTTTTTCGGTCCGCGTACGTGATCTCTCGCCCCGTCGCGTAAACAAGCAACTGAGCGGCAAAGTTGCGGGCGATCCGGCCCCCGTCTCGCGCCGCGAGCTGTCGAAACTCAGGGAATGAATCGAAGGTGCTGCCATCGGCGAGTTGACAGGCGGCATCGATCCGAGGCCCCTGGGCGAATCGTTTCGATTTACGTACACGATAATTCTCTCGCCATCGTCCTGCGGCATCAAAATGCTCGAGGGCGAAGCCTGGTGGATCAATTTTTGCATGACAAGACGCACATGCTTCGATGGAGCGATGTTTCTCGAGTTGCTCACGAATCGTTTTGGCGCCGCGAATGTCAGGTTCGATGGCGGGAACATTCTCGGGAGGATCAGGGACCGGTGTTCCCAAGAGACGCTCGCAGACCCACGCACCGCGAACGACGGGCGAGGTGTTCGATCCGTCCGCCGTGATCTTGAGGATGGAGCCGTGCGTCATCAAACCTCCACGATAAGGATGCCCGGCCAATGAAACTCGTTTCCACTGCGTCGGCTCGATGGACTCGTCGATCCCGTAGTAACGTGCCAGACGGGCGTTGAGCCAAGTGAACTCCGCATCCACCAACTCGTTCGCGGGGCGATTCTCACGTATCAGCGTTTGGAGAAAGCGATTCGTCTCCTCCAACATCGCGTTCTGAACCACAAGATCGAAGTCACCGTGCAAACGACGATCGGGTTCCGTGAATGCGATATCAGCGAGGTCGAGCCATTGATCGGAAAAGTCTTTGACAAACCCTTCGAAGTGGCGTCCATCAAGTAACCGCCGCGTTTGTCGAACAAGTTCTTCCGAGTTCTGTAGCTTGCCACTGTCCGCAAGTTTCACCAACACGTCATCGGGGGTTGATCCCGTCAGCATGTAGCTCAAGCGAGTGGCGATCGCGTGATCACTCAGCAAGCCAGGTGTCTCGGTGAAGTAAAGGAAACGCGGTGAGCAGAGAATCGTCCGGTAGGTCAAACGCAGTGCGTCAATCGGATCGACGCCATCCTCCAAGCGTTCTCGAAACCGACTGGCGAAAGGCTTGAGTGTTTGCGCGGAAACCGGACCGCGAAAGGCTCGACGTGCGAACCGCTCCACAAGAGGCGTCAAGTCGGACGCCGCATCGTCACCGACGTACTTGAATGTGTCGTTGCGGTCATCATATTTGACTTTCACGCCCCCAAAGACGGCCTCGCGAACTTGATCGACGTCGCCTCCGGGATAGAGCCGTTGAATCGAGAGTTCATGAAACGCCACACCGGGCACGTTCTGGCCCTCACCTTCTCCGTACCCGATTTGGCCGCCCCGAAACCGAGCCTTCTTCATCGTTGCGTCGGCGGGGCGAATCTCAAGCAAGTGGTCTTTGTCGATCCACGCGACGAAGGTGTGTTCAACGGGCTCGGGCGTGGCTTCGAAGGATCCGATCCAATTCATTAACGGTGCGCGCGAGACGCATTCACCGCTGCGAACCGAACACCACACACCACCGCTCGCCGGCGGATTCAAGCAAGACGCCGTCAGTCGGACGCGATACCAGCCGGCGCGATCTACTCGACTGTTTGAGATACGCCCGTAGAAAGAGACGGTTCCGTTCCAAACAACGGCCAGCCCGTCGCGCATTTCGGGGTCTCGGTTCCGCGATCCCGGCGGCTTTCTTGCGATGCGTTTCGGCGGAAAACGTCGATGACTCTGATCCTGGCGACCGGCGAGTCTTCCGAAAGCTTCATCGAGCGCGGCATCGACGACCCGCAAGTGATCGTTCAGGTGATAGTGTGACATCGTTTGCGCATCGGCGATGTTGCGAAACCCGTCGTGACGGCTCTCTTCCGGAATCATCCGGGCCAAGGGAATGTCGATCGCGAGCAAGTCGCAGAGAGTCCTTTCGAGTTGTCGATTGGTGAGACGTCGTGCCCGCACCCGACCAATCGATTCGTGCTCGCGGGATTGAACGTCATCGATCCATCGATCGGTACTCTCTAAGAAGTCGCGTTTTTCTTCCGAGTCGAGTTCGACGTCTTCGGGCGGCGGCATTTCACCCGACTGGACTCGGTCAAAGACGCGCGTCCAGCGATGAAGGTTGGAGTGTTTGGTGAGGTCCCGTCCCTCGGATGAGATCAAGGTATCGACTCGAAAGCCGCCCTCTGGATCGGAAGCGCTGTGGCAGTCGATGCAGTTGGTTTCCAAGAACCCGGAAGCCTTTGCGGCTGCTCCGGAAAGCACCGTGGTCTCGGCGCCGTGACAGACACCGAGCAACAGAGAGGTCGAAAGAACGACCCAAAATGGAGGTGAGAAATTCATGGCAGGCGGGTTGGGGGTGAGGCGGGACTCACTAGTTTACCAGCCAGTCTTGTTTTGTCGTCATTCGAAATTCAATTCGCTTCCGCTGGTTTGCCTTCTCCGTTCCTCTCAAAGCGAGGATCGCATCCCATTGGACGGACGAATCCGGGAAACGTGGCGTCTGCCGGTACCCCGACGTTACAGCTTCGCTATTCTTGGGAGAGAAATAGGAAGTGTTGCTTCGAGGGCGCCGTTGATGTTGCTACAAGAACCTCCAGAGACCGATTACGACTTGCGATTCATGTTGCTCGGGTTCCCGGTCCGCGTGAGTTGGACGTTTTGGCTCGGCGCCATGGTCTTCGGATACAACCTCTGCTTGGCTTTTCCAAATCTCTACGGCAGTCCTGTTACGACTCAGGGTTCAGCGCTGGGTATTGGGCCGCTATTGATCGTGTGGACGCTCTGCCTGTTCCTGTCGATCTTGATCCACGAACTCGGTCATGCACTGGCGTTCCGCTACTACGGGCTGCACTCCTCTTTGGTGCTCTACCACTTCGGAGGCCTTGCGATCCCGACGGGAGGCTATACGCCGGGAAAATCCATCTCCAGGATCGGCGATCGCGAACAATTGGTGATCTCACTGGCCGGTCCTGCACTCCAAATCATTGCGGCCGTCGTCGTGATTTTGGTTGTGAAACTAGGTGGCTACGAGGTCGAAATCTTCAAAGAGATGCCTTCGTATTTGAAGCAGTTGCCATGGGTGACCGAGGGCGAACAGATCCCGAGCCAGGGTCTCTACGCGCTGGTATCGTTCTTCGTCTATCCGAGTATCGTTTGGGCATTGCTGAACCTCGTCCCGGTCTGGCCGCTTGATGGCGGTCGAATCGCGCGAAGTATCGTCGTGATGACGGGTGGAACCGTCGCCCAGTCACTCTGGATCAGCATCATCTGTGCCGGCGCGATCGCGCTGTACTGTCTGCAAGTCAAACAGCCGTTCATGGCGGTGTTCTTTGGCATGTTCGCCTTCATGAGCTTTCAGATGCTCAACCCGATGGGCGGCCGTGGCGGGTACCGCTAGCCCGCCGACGCGATCGCTTGTTGCGCGTGCGTCAACACGATGCTTCAAAGCCACGATGCGCAACGGCGCGATCTTCGAACAATTCAACACGTCTACGTGCGCGAAAGTGAGTTGAAACAAGTCGACGCTGGTGACGTGTTTGTGTTCAAGGTGCATGTCGAAGCATCAAAACTCACTCTGACTCGAAAAAAATTTTGAAAAAGTTTGTCGATACATGCGTTGCATCACCATGCATGCGCAACGTTGATCGACAACGGCATCCACAACGCACGCAGAGTGTTGATAACCTCGCTGCATTGGTGCGTTCAAACTCCGTTGATTCACATTGCGAGTCAGAAGCAATGTGCACAACACATTGATAGAACACTATTTGCGTCAATGTTCGTAAGGCAACCGGCATTGCATGATCGATCCTGTCCGTCGCATTCGTTCGCACCATCGCAGCAGCGTGAATTGCTTCGTTGCAACGATCGATGGATGCAAACTTGTGGGTGCCGTTAACAGAAACGCGATGTGGTGCAACCACAAATTTCGCGAAAAGATGTTGCGAAATTTGGTGCAGCGCGTACAAATACCGCGAGTTCACGTCAACAACGTTGTGAGTTTGATTGGATGATCATCTTCAACCGCGTTGGCACTTACTACGTATGGTGAGCCGTGGCCGGTGACTTGTCGGTGCACGTGCCCGCACGAGTCACAATGACTCACCATCGTTATTCATTTCCGCGGAGGAAGAACGTGGCCAAGAAGAAAGCAACCAAGAAAAAAGCTGCAAAGAAGAAGGCAGCTAAGAAGAAGGCAGCTAAGAAGTCGACGAAGAAGAAGGCAACCAAGAAGAAGGCTGCTAAGAAGAAGTCGACCAAGAAGAAGGCTACCAAGAAGAAAGCCACCAAGAAGAAGGCAGCCAAGAAAAAGGCCGCTAAGAAGCGCCGCTAGTCTCTTCGGCAAATGCCGATCCACGATCGGCTTGATCAGAACGCGACCGCTCGACATTGTCGAGCGGTTTTTTATTGCCTACGCAGAACACCTATTTTAACTGTTTGATCGTCCGACGACGGAAATCGGAAAGTGACTCGCCGCGGGCCGTAGGGTTAGCTACTCCAACTGAGCGGTTTGTGTGAATGCACCCTCCCTCGTTTTTTCTTTGATGCCGTTGGCATCAAAGAAGAAACGAATGGGAGGGTCGGTTCTTTTGCGGCATTCGCCCGCAGAAGAACCGGGGA
>JBCBOT010000250.1:0-11912 GCA_039821165.1 Planctomycetota bacterium
AATCAGCGGGATGCCATCGATGATGGGGAATTCGCGTCGGCAGTAAGTGTTCTCACACTCCAACAAGCCCTGAAGGATCACCTCCTCGGAAAACCACTCATCGACCGACTTGATGTGAATCGGTGATTCGGAGTCGGCATCTCGGCAGACGGGGCAGATCGGCGCGAACGCCTCGAAGTGCTCGAGACGCATGCGGGATCAACCTCCGATCAGTACCGTTGGCGCGCACGGAGGCAGGATTTTTCCGACCGGACTGGGGATCGGAGCCACGCAACTCGCATGAGCCGTCATGTCGTTCGCTCTCGCGGCAGGAAGTCCTCCGATCAAGACATTCGCGGAGCCTTTCGCGACCATTCCTGGACCTCCTGGAACGCATCCTGGCAGCATGCACGGGACTGTCGTATCCGTCACGCGTGCGGCAGGAAGGTTGCTGATCAACACGTTCGGTGCGCCTTTGACGATGGCCAGCGGGAGCGCGGGGTGTGGGGTGGGTGTCGGCGTGGGCGCTGCGGGGTGAATGGGCGCGTGGCAATGCGGCGCGTCCTGTTTCACCAGATCGGTCATTCGGGCGGCAGGCGAACCCATTGAAGTTGTGCAACTGTGGGAGCGAAACGATTTGCGTCAGGCCGCATCATAGCGACCCCCGGTGTGGGCTAATAGTTCAACTCGGCCGACGCGAGAGGACTTCGACCAAGTGGTAGCCATATTCAGTTTGTACCGGGCCGTAGAGGCAGCCAAACTCGCCGCGCTGGAAGATCTCGTCGAGTTCGGGTGGCATGTGACCTTTGGCAAACAAGCCGAGGTGACCGTCCTGTTGAGCCGTCGGGCAGAGCGACCGTGTTCGTGCGAGGCGCGCAAATTCCTCGCCGTCCTGCCATTCGCGCAGCAACTCTTGCGCTTCCAGTTCGGTGGCGACCACGAGGTGTCGAGCTTCGGTCCACATGAATCTATTTTCCAGAGACACAGAAGATGTTGGGGCAGGGCGGGCCACCGCCCATCATCGGAGCTGACATCGCCATTTCGAAAGACTGTGAGAGCGAGGCCGCGAGGCTCATGTCACCTAGACTTGGAAGCCCGCTCGGGAGGCCTCCCAGTGCAACGGCTGCGCTGATGCTCGCGGCACCACCGGCTGCCATGGCGGCGGCGAGTGTTGCATTGACGTTGGCACTGATGGCGAGGTCTGCCGAAAGCGAGGCAGTCGCGTCGACGGCCGCCTGCATCCCGCCCGCCAAAGCGGCTGCGCCGGCCTGCATCGCCGGCGCGTTGATTTCCGCTTGGATGCCGCCGACACCGGGTGCTTGAAGAACCAACCCGAGGTCTCCCAGGCCGGCGGCCACGGCGCCCATTTCGGGTGCGGGCATGGAGAGTGGCGGGACCGCTAGATCCATGGTCGCTTCGAGTGAGGCGGCGAACGAAGCTGGTGCGGCGACGTCCATTCCGAGTGCGATCGCCGCATTGGCAGCGCGAGCGGCTAAGGCAATGTCCATCGCTACGTCCAACGAGATTGCGGCCGAACCAGAAGCAGACACGCTCGCGGAAGCTTCAAGTGCCGCTTGCAGATTGGCTTCGATCGCGGCAGCGGCACCGGGAGCGGCGAGATCGATACCCATGGTGAGGGAGACAGCCTGATTCACCGCGAGTGCGATTGGCAGCGTGCCAGTGGGGGCAACGGCGGATGCTGCCGCCGCGCCGAGTTGTCCGAGCGCCGGGGCGGCGACATTGATTGCGCCGGCGGCGAGCGCTAAATCGACGGAAGCCGATGGAGCGGTCGCGTTGATGCCGAGGCCCCCGCTGACGTTCGCCATCGCTTCCAGCGCTAGGACCGACTCCATTGAGATCGGCGGGAGCGACAGTTCAAGCATTGCGTCCAGAGCACCGGAAGCCGCTGCGTCTGCGACGGCGTTCATGCTCGCGGCGGCTTGGGCCATCGCCGCCAAACCACTTGCTCCGGCAGGCAGAGGCGGCATGCTGATCGCAGGCATTTCCACGGCTGCGACGGTCGCCGCAGCCGTCGCCGCAGCTGGCATGCAAAGGCATAACATGACGAATCGATCAGCCTTTTACGCGGATGAATGGCACGGAAGATTGGTTCGTAGCAGGCTTGAGACCCGTTTTGAACCCAACTCTCCATTCATCGTCATTGTGAAGGGGACGCCTTTGGCGAACCGCTCGAAAATGACCGGCTGACCGTCACGCCTCAATCAAAGGCGTAGTCGAATTCGCCTTCTGCGATTTGAACGTGAACGCGTTCGATCGGCTTGCCTTCCATCATTCGCGTGAGGAATTCGCTACTGATGTTGGGGAGTACCGTGTTGGTGAGGATGGCGTCGATCATGCGTCCACCGCTCTCCAATTCCGTGCATCGGCTGGCGATCAACTCAATCACGTCATCGTCATAGGTGAACGGAATGTCGTGATTCGACTGAATCCGCTTTTCGATGCGGCTCATTTGGAGGCGGGTGATTTCACCGATCATTTCGTCACTGAGCGGGAAATACGGAATCGTTACGATGCGTCCCAGAAGTGCCGGTGGAAAGACTTTGAGCAGTTCCGGGCGGAGCGCCTTCGCGAGCCCTTCGGGTTCCGGCATCATTTCCGGATCTTTACACAGATTCATTGTGAGGTCTGTGCCGGCATTGGTCGTCAGCAGGATCAGCGTGTTTTTGAAGTCGATCGATCGGCCCTCGCCGTCTTCCATCCAGCCTTTGTCGAAGACCTGGAAGAAGATTTCGTGGACGTCATGGTGCGCCTTCTCGACTTCATCCAGCAGCACGACGCTGTAGGGGCGACGCCGAACGGCTTCGGTCAGAATGCCGCCTTCGCCGTAGCCGACGTAACCGGGAGGGGCACCTTTGAGGGTACTCACCGTGTGCGCTTCTTGGAACTCGCTCATGTTGATGGTGATCACATTCTGCTCACCGCCATACAGGGCTTCTGCGAGTGCGAGGGCGGTTTCGGTTTTTCCAACGCCCGATGGACCGGCCAACATGAACACGCCGATGGGCTTGTTCGGGTTGTCGAGACTCGCCCGCGAGGTTTGAATGCGTCGCGCGATCATCTCCAGTGCGTGTCGTTGGCCGATGATGCGATCGTTCAGGATGTCGGCGAGATTGAGCACGGTTGCGACTTCGTCTTTGACCATGCGCCCGACGGGGATGCCCGTCCAGTCCTCGACCACTGAAGCGACCGCCTGTTCATCGACGGTCGGCAGGATGAGTGGAGTTTGGCCCTGCAGCTCTTGGAGTTGCGTTTGCAGTTGTTTCAGTTCGTCGAGCAACGTTTGACGCTCCTCACCATCGACGGGTGGCGCGATGTTGTCTTCGCTCGCCGGTTCGGCCGTTTGAATGGTGACGGTCTTTGCTTCTTGGTCGGCCGCTTTTTCGAGAGGACTGTTCGTGCCCTCGACCTTGCCGCTGTGACCGCGGAGTTTGCTACGGATTTCAAGAATTTGTTCGACGAGTTCGCGTTCCTCGTTCCAACGAGCTTCCAACTCGACCAGCCGATCTTCTTCGATCTTGAGTTCTGCTTCGGCGGTTTGCTGACGGTCGTCCGTATCGACGCCGACAAGGTTTTCGTCGGCGATGATCTCGAGAACGGTGTTGAGTGCGTCGATTCGTTTGCGGCAATCATCGACCTCGGCGGGGACAGCGTGTTGGCTGATCGCTACCCGTGCCGACGCGGTATCGAGCAGACTCACGCACTTGTCGGGCAGTTGTCGTGCTGGAATGTAGCGGTGTGAGAGCTTGACGGCTGCTTCCAACGCTTCGTCGAGCACCTTGACCTTGTGGTGCTTCTCGAGCGTGGTCGCCATCCCACGCATCATCAGAATCGCGCGCTCTTCACTGGGCTCCTCCACTTGCACGACTTGGAATCGACGTGTGAGAGCTGGGTCTTTTTCGATGTGCTTTTTGTATTCCGCCCATGTGGTCGCGGCGACGGTGCGGAGTGTTCCGCGAGCCAACGCAGGCTTGAGCAAGTTTGCCGCATCGCCGGTGCCTTCCGCGCCGCCGGCTCCGACAAGCGTGTGAGCTTCGTCGATGAACAGGATGATCGGCTTTTCGGAGGATTGGACTTCTTCGATCACCTGCTTCAAGCGGTTTTCGAATTCGCCCTTCATGCTTGCGCCGGCTTGGAGTAGCCCGACATCGAGCGATCGGAGAGAGACATCGCGGAGCGGCGGGGGAACATCGCCGGCGGCGATCTTGAGCGCAAAGCCTTCGACGACCGCGGTTTTGCCAACGCCGGCCTCGCCGGTGAGGATCGGGTTGTTTTGTCGACGGCGCATCAGGATGTCGATGATTTGTCGAATCTCCTCATCACGCCCGACGATCGGATCGATTTTGCCCTGCCGCGCGTTTTCGGTGAGGTCGACGGTGAACCGCTTGAGAGCATCTTGTTTGCCCATCGCCGCTGGAGTCATCGCCCCGCTGGCTTCCCCTGGTTCGGCGCCGCCACCGACTTGGAAACCGTCGGTTGCCGCGAGTGATTCCTCGGGCGAACCACTGACGACTTCGTCGAAGCGGTCGGTCAGCGTCTCGAGCTTGATCTTGGCGAATTCCTCCGAGATCGAAAGCAGTGCATTCTTGAGCGACCGTGTCTTTAGAATGCCGACTACCAAGTGGCCGGTTCGGACTTGGGTTTCTCCGAACATCAACGTGCCGTAGACCCATCCGCGCTCGACGCTTTCTTCGATGTGCGAGGAGAGGTCCGAGATGGACGAGGACCCGCGCGGGAGTTTATCGAGCGCCTCGGTCATGTCTTTGACGAGTCGCGACGGGTTGAGGTTGAACTGCTTGATGATGCAGTGCAGATCCGAATTTTCGAGTTGCAGAATCTGGTTCAACCAGTGCACCAACTCAACGTAGGGATTGCCTCGCATTTTGCAGAACACGGTGGCGCTTTCGATGGATTTGTAGCCCACGCTGTTGAGTTTTCCGAACAGGGCGGTGCGGCTAATGTCAGACACGGGAAATCCTTGGAACGAGTTGCGGCTTATTGACAGGAAAGGAGGAAGTCTGCGGGGTCTTCGGCGACGCCCGCGTTATCCATCCACATGGTTTGGCCGAGTCGTGCTTCCCCCAAGCACCATGAAGGCGTTTCTTCTTTTCGAAGAACGAGGTTGAGGTCCCACGCGAATTCGTGGCCGATGTAGTTTTCGACGAGTGCGGTCAAGCGATCGAGGCTGGCTCCGCCGGGGAGCATTCGGACAAAGTCATTCCATTTGACGGGGCCGATTTTGACGCGGAATTTTTGCCCGCAGTCCCAGACATGTGACCCGACCGTGCAAGCAACGCCGAGGGTCGAGGAGTCTTCGTTCGCGCCGAGTTGAAAGCAGTGCGGCTCAGGGATCTCGGTCCATTGACCGACGAATTCTTCGATTTCGCAAGGGAGCTGAAAGAAGTCCGCGAGCATCTCGCGTAGTCCCTCAGGGTGTTTTGCTTGGCAGCCGAATCGACCGGCGTAATACAATTTCGCGAGGTCCGGCACGGCATCGCGATCCAGCAGCGATGGCGAGCCGAGTCCGATGAGTGAACCGACGAAGACCGAGAATCGATCGGATTCGGGGCGGTCGAAATGGGAGGTCGGCTGTGCGTCCGCGTGCGCTCGATAAAACAACGAGAGCATGCGGTGATGGAAGACGTCGAGGAACGACGAAAAGGTGGTGTCGTCGTGGTGCCGGATTCGATCACGCACGTATTCGGTCAGGTGCAACGGCAACGCACCATTGGGACCGCAAAGACCGAAAAAGCGAACGGCCAATCGGTGGTAGTCCGATTCACTCGGTTTCTCAAACTTGGTCAGTGACGCGGGCGCGAAGCTGAGCGACGGCTCTTGGGTGAGCCGCACGTGATCATCGGACAGGCGAACCGCATGACCATATCGCGGTGCGTCTTGAAAGACGCATTCGATCAAACGCATCGCGTGATAGAAATTGAAGCGATGCGGAGTGTCTTCGAGTCGGTCGAGCGTCGCTGCTAGAGCGTGTGACGCCGACCCATTTTGGCGGGCCATCGCGTTACCTCCCCTCGCTCGGTGGTGCGGAACACCGTTTCGGTGAATGAATTGATCGAGACATACTTGGCAAAGAACTCGTTGAGGACGGCCGCCAACAAGAAGGCGCCTGTCCCTTCGAACCCGGATTCATCGAGTGTGAGTGTGAGTTCCAAACCTCGCCCAAAGCTCAATGGGCCTGTTGATGAGATCGGCCGGGTAACGGCCTGTGAAGTGACCGAGCAGACGGCGTCGATCTGCTTGTTTGCCAGCACATCGTTCACGTCGGAATAGAGAGAGAGCAGTTCGCGAAGCACGCCGGCGCTCCCGTCATCGTCTGCGATCGAGAGGTAATTGAGCGAGAGATGGCTGATCAACCGCCATGTAGTCTGACCATTCTCGTAGGTCTTTGAGGGCTCCGGTTTGGTGGGTCCGGCGAGGCATCGAACAGCCTCCACGGGCGCACTGATCTCAAGTGTGAAATCGGTCTCGCCAACGCCGACGGGCATCTGCAGTGGCAGGTCGCGATTGGTGCAAAGCGTGTCGATTCCCAACTGACGCAACTCGTGGGAATAGGGTGCTTCATTGGCGTCGACAAGGCTGAGATAAGTTTCGCAGCCGACGTAGCTGGAACGTGGTCCGTATTGCCGATGCTTTTCCGACAGCATTCTCGGCCGTCTCGTGACCGTGTAGAACGCACGGTCGTGGGTGTCTGCGGACTCGTCGTTCATCCAATAAAACGGTTTGAACTCTTGTTCGCGATCATTACTGCTGCCGTAACCGCGAACGTCCGTGACCTGATACACCTCGAAATCGATCGGACGTGTCCGGTCCGGCATGACCTGGTATTGCGAAAAGCGGTCACTGAGGTGGATTCGATCCGCGCGTTTTTCGAACAGGTTGATCGCGGGGCTGCAGAACAGAGCAAAGTGTGTTTCGTCGACGCGATTGGAGAGACGCGAGTCGCGACGATCAAACAGAACCGCGATTTCGATCGCTTCGTCTTTGATTTGCCCCAATGCGTTGGAGAGGCCCGTCAGGTTGGCGAACATGAAACGTTCGGGGAATGCAAAATATTCTTGCAGCAATCGGTAGCCCTGAAAGGAACGCGGGCCGTAAGGGAGCAGCGCGTTTTCGTCTTCGAAACCGATCGGTTTGACTTTGTCTTTCCCGTGCAAGACTTGCCACGGTTGATCGCCAGAGGCGGGACGAATTGCGAGTCCGATGGCGTTCGTCAACAATTGTTCGAACACTCTCATGGGTACGTCCGAGCCGCCGCGGACGAACAACGGTAGTGTTTCCAAACTGAGCTGTTCAAAGCGAAGCCCCGCGGTGGACTCGAGTCGGAGCACAAGGGCGGCTTTGACGGAGGCGTCGTCCGGAAGGCTCAGCGCTGCGACGTCGCGCGAGTAGTAGTTCGCTTCGGTCAGTCGTAGCGGCCAGAGGGTGACATCGTGAGCGGTTCGGAAGGTGCAACGGGTTTGCTCGCCCTTACCGAGTAGGCTCTGCAAGACGGTTCCACTTGGGACCTTAAAGCCTTTCGCGAGCGCTCCTTCGGTGAGGTCCGGCTGGAACTCAACGACGGTCATTGATGGCAGCGGCGCGAGATAGTGCGGCACCACCATTTCCATCAAGTGCTGTGTGAAACGGGGGAACTCCGCGTCAAGTTTGAGCTGGATGCGTGCCGCAAGAAGTGCAAAGCCTTCGAAAAGACGTTCGACGTAAGGATCGGCACAGTCGAAGGTGTCGATACCGAGTCGGCTTGCGATCTTCGGATACTCCTGAGCGAATTCGGCACCGGACTCGCGAACGAATTGCAGTTCCTGGTTGTAGTAGTTGAGCAGTCGTGGGTCCATGTTAAGGTTCCTTCCTAAATTTCCTGAATCCGAACGTCACCCGTCTCGAGGTCCAGTTCGGATCGCAGGTAGAGACGTTCGGGGTACGGACGCGCCCACAATTCGCCTTCGATCTCGAATGTCAGCGAACTCGAAATTGGCGACTCATCATCCTTTTGCCCTCGGACTTCGAGCGTTTCGGCGATGATGCGTGGTTCAAAGTCGAGAATCGCTTGTTTGAGCGCGGCGCGAACGTCATCGGCATGCAGCCCGGACACCGTTTTGCCGGTCAGATCTGGCACACCAAAGTTGATGACGGAACGCTCGACTTCGGTGTAGTCGCTGAGGTCTTCCGCGGCGGCGAGATGGCACGTGTTGAGTAGCCATGCGAGGTCGCGCAAGACAGCTGCGCGCAAACGATGCACCGAGAACACGCGTTGATCTCGCGTTTCTTTATGACGTTGCGGTTGGTCGTCTGTGAGCCGGTCGAGCAGCGACGGAAACAGACGTTCTTGCGTCGTGAGTTCCGCCATCAGTCGACCGATACGCTTTCTTCGAGGACAGGCTCTGAGTCGGCGTCGCTTGTGTCGCACTGGAGTGCGATTTTGCTGATTTCGTGAAGAGCGACTTCGTCCTGATCGGTTCCGAACATCCTTTGGCCGAGTCCGACGTATTGGCCGGGATCGTCTGCGCTACCGATTGCATTCCACTCGGTCTTGCGGGCCAATTGAATCGCGGAGTCGACGATCGATTCCGATCCTGGATAGCGGGTCGGAATCATGCCATAGGATTCGCCACCGTTGCTCCAAACGAAGTGTGCCGGCGTCCAGACGAAATCACGAAGGTCTGACGGCGCTTCGATGTCAATTTGGGCGATGCGGTTGAATGGTACCCAGTAGTATTGCCCCTCAATCAATGCTTCGAGCACGGGACCGAGTCGAGGGTCGGCATCGGCAATCCATTCGAACTCCACGGGTTCTTGATCGCGACGATGGAGGAGTCCGGTTGTGGCTGGGGCGGATGCGAACGCTTCGTCGCGGAGAGCTTGTGCTTCACTCCCGTTCCCATTTGCGCTCATCTTGACGGCTTCGATCAGGAGCGCGAGCCAGCGATCGGGCTCGCCAAAGATCATGGGTGAGGTTTCGCCCAGGAAGACGCGTCGGCGCAATTCCTCGCAGCGAATCGCTTCGCGGTAGGCCTGGACCATGGCGAGGTTGCCCGCGTCCAGCTGACCGGCGATCTCCAATTGGTTGAGGGCGCTCTCCCATTTGCCGAGAACGGTCAGAAGCTGGAAGAGGAAAACGCGGAGCTTGCCTTCGCTCGGGTTGCTTTGGATTTGGCGTTTGAGTTCGGCGAGCGCATCGTCGAGTTTGCCGGCGCGCAAGAGTTCTTCGGCGAGCATCGATCAAGTGTCCAGATGATGGAGGGACCGTGGCTCGGCGCGCGATCTCATCGTTCGCGGTCATCGGAGCTTTGCCACGGCAAAGAAGGCGGGGCAACGTAGGCGGCTACGTTGGTCCGGGCATGCTCCAGCTCGGTCGATAAGATCATCGACCGATGAATCGAACACCCCCGTTCGGTTCGGTCTCGCCCGCGAGCGAGCGAGACCTATCGGTTTCAAGCAGCGACTAGAGCTGCTTGTTGGCTGCGATGTCCCAAGCGAACTGCTTTTCGGGACCGCCCGAACCATCCTTGTTCTGGGTCTTGTAGCTGACCTTCACGCTACGGAAGTTCAATCCGACGTTTTCGGTCAGGCGGTCTTCACCACCCGAGCCACCGGTCGACACGCTCGTGACGAGAACGTCCTTCATGTCGATCACGAGGTATTCGAGCGGGTTCTTACCTGCCTTTCGGACGGTCAGCTTGGCGCTCGAGAAGTGGTCGCCGTTGGCGCAGTAGATCATCAAGATCGGTGATGCGCAATCGACCCACTTGGTCACGCTGATGTCTTGAAAGCTTGCTTTGCCCGCTCCGCCACCGGCACCGGTGTGGAACGAACCGGACTGGGACAAGCCCCAGCTCCAGGCGAGGACGTCGATTTCGTCTTTGTGCTTGGAATCTTGGGATTCACCTTTGATCTCTCCCTTGATGTCCAAAAACATATCCACAGCCATGATCGTACCCTTTGATATTGATTGGTTCTATTTGTTGCAAATGCGACGGAGCACAGGCCCCGCCGCAGCGAATCATCGAACGGAAATCAGCCGCCACCCTTTGCGGAAGGCAACTTCGAGACCAGTCGGAGTGAAACGGACAAGCCTTCCAACTGATAGTGCGGACGCAGGAAGAACTTCGAGGTGTAGTAACCGGGGTTACCCTCGACTTCTTCGACAACGACCTCGGCGGCGGCAAGTGGCTTACGAGCTTTGGTATCTTCGCTCGAAGTTCCCGGGTTGCCGTCGACGTACTGGTTGATCCAATCCTGCAACCAAGCCTGCATGTCCTTTCGCTCCTTGAAGCTGCCGATCTTGTCGCGAACGATGCACTTGAGGTAGTGCGCGAACCGGCAGGTTGCGAAGAGGTACGGCAGGCGAGCTGCCAGGTTGGCGTTTGCCGTCGCATCGGGGTCGTCATAGACGGCCGGTGCGTGCAGCGATTGGGCGCCGATGAACGCGGCGAAATCTGAGTTCTTCTTGTGGATCAGCGGCATGAATCCGTTTGCAGCCAATTCGGCTTCGCGGCGATCGCTGATGGCGATCTCGGTCGGGCACTTCATGTCCACACCACCGTCGTCGGTGGGGAAGGTGTGGCAGGGAAGGTTTTCGACCGCACCGCCGGATTCGATGCCGCGGATTCGCGAGCACCATCCGAACATCTTGAACGAACGCGTGATGTTGGTCGCCATCGCGTAAGCCGCGTTGGACCAACAGTAGTTGTCGCTTTCGGCCGACTCGGTGTCTTCTTCGAATCCGAACTCGTCGACCGGAGCCGTTGCGGCACCGTAGGGCAGACGCGAAAGGAACTTCGGCATCGCCAATCCGATGTACTTCGAATCGTCCGACTCGCGGAGCGAACGCCACGGAGCGTACTCGGGAGTTTGGAAGATCTTTGTCAGGTCACGCGGGTTCGTCAGCTCTTGCCAGCTGTCCATTTGCATGACGGCGGGCGAGACGCCGGCGATGAACGGCGCGTGGCAAGCGGCCGAAACCTTTGCCATTTCGCTGAGCAATTCGACGTCCGGTGGGCTGTGGTCGAAGTGGTAATCGCCGACGAGGCAGCCGTAGGGCTCGCCACCGAATTGGCCGTACTCTTCTTCGTACATCTTCTTGAAGATCGGGCTCTGATCCCAAGCGGTGCCCTTGAACTTCTTGAGTGTTTTGTGAAGTTCCTTCTTGTTGATGTTCATGACGCGAATCTTGAGCATCTCGTCGGTCTCTGTGTTGTTGACCAAGTGATGCAGTCCACGCCATCCGCCTTCCAGCTTTTGGAAGTCGTTGTGGTGAAGGATCAGGTTGATTTGTTCGCTGAGCTTCGAATCGATTTCGGCGATGATTGCTTCGATGGATCGAAGGGCGTCGTCGGAAACGAGCGACGTTTGAGCGAGGGCTTGCTCGGCGAGTGTCTTGACGGCCGATTCGACGGCTTCTTTGGCCTGGTCCGACTTGGGTCGAAACTCTTTCTCGAGGAGGCTCGAAAAGTCGTCGGTCGTGACGGTGACCGCCGCCGCTGGTGCGGCTGCCGCGGCGCTGGCATCTGCGGTACTCATGTTTTCTACTCCTCGGTAGCGGGTATTTCGGTGTCGTCGCCTTCGGCCTTCGGCGCGGCGCTCAGTGATTGAAGAAGGGCGGGGTCTTGGAGGACCTTGTTGAGAAGAGCCTCGGCGCCGTCTTTGCCGTCCATGTAGGTCAACAAGTTGGCGAGTTGTTCGCGGGCTTGAAGCAGTTGCGAAAGGGCATCGACTTTGCGAGCGATTGCGGCGGGTGAAAAGTCGTCCATGCTTTCGAAATCGACGTCGACAACTTTGACGACCGCCTCAAATCGATGAAGCCCCGAGTCGCCTTCCAAGTGCCGAACACGCTGACCGGCGAAGGCAACATGGCGGTCGACCTCACCTTCGAAAGCATGGACGACTTTTCACCCGCCGCA
>JBCBOT010000251.1:0-11910 GCA_039821165.1 Planctomycetota bacterium
GGTTGTGTTGGATTTCAACACAACCTCAACGGAGAATCGGCGGCATCGACTGCGGGCGATCAATTCGAACTGTCGATCTTGCCGGAGTCTGCTTTCTTCAATGATCTCGCCGACGTCAACTTTGACGATTCAACCACGGCAACGATTACGGTCGCGGCAACGGCAATCCCCGAGCCCAGCGTTTTCGCCGCCATGGCGATGATGGGGGCCGGCATCGTGATGCGACGTCGTCGTCGCTAGCCGAGCTGGTTCCAGAGTTTATCGAACTCGGCTTGAAAAGATCGGACCAAGCCGGTTTCGGTCGTGATGATGAAATTCTCTTCGTTGTGTGCCGCGGCACTTCGAGTCCAGTTGTAGCTGCCCGTCAGCAACTGTCGCCCGTCGAAGATCGCGTACTTGTGATGCATGTGGTACTCGGTGCGGTCGACGCGAACCGGGACACCGCGGCGGTCGAGTTCCTCGACATCGGATCCGAGATCCGATGCCTTATGATTGTCTGAGATCACTCGGAGATCGATTCCCCGTTTGTGAGCCCGCAAGATGGCGTCTTTGATTCGGTCGTCGGTGATCGTGTAAACGCAGACATCGACGCGCTTTCGCGACTGTTCGAACAGCCGGCAAATGCGACCGACACAGTGATCACTGGGACTGAAGTGGGCCTCGGATTGAGATGTCGGTTCGGCAGCCGGTGTGAGGAGCAGCTTGGTAACGTCTTCCAGCCACTCGAGCACGTCGTTGTTGGGAGAATCACTCAGCTCGGCGCGAGCAAGTTTGAAAGCCTTGTGTCGCGCGAGGGCTCGCTCTCGCTCGTCGCGAACCTTGTCTCCGAAAATCTCGGCGAGAACTCGGCGTTCGCCTCGCGAAAGCCGATGATCTTCGAGCGTCTTTCGCAGCAAGTCAGCGATGTCTGCGTCGCTCACCCGCGTCAGCTCTTACGTCTGCGGCGCGTGACCAGTAAGAGTCCAGCAGACCAGACGATCAGGGATCCCGGTTCCGGAACGGTCGCCATGGCTTGTGCCCCAGCAAACGCTTCGATCGTGAACGTCTCGTAGGTGCCGGCCGCGACCGTGAAGGAGAACGTTTCCGTCATTGTCCCCGAGGATGAGCCGTTGCCGTCGAAGCGACTTTCGATCAGCCGCTCATCGGAGAGCGATTTGATCGTAAATGGCCCGAACGCCGCGTTCACAAATGGGGCACCCACAATGTCGCCGTCGTCTGCGAGCATCGCGAAGCTATCGGAAATACCTTCGCTGCTGTTGAACAACGTTTCGGCGCCCGTGACCGACGCACTGACCATGGTGCTATATGTCAGGGTGAAAGTGGCCGCACTGGCTGAAGCGTTTTCGAAGGTCATTTGATACGCCGCGAAAGCATCTGCTTCGCTGAAACCGGCGCTCGATCGCTCGGCGACTGCGGTGAGATCTGCGGCGAAGGTATCGCCTTCCACGAGGTCGGGGACCTCAAAAGGATTGGTCACGTTCAGACCGTTCACCGACACGGTTCCCGACGCGTCGGTTGCACCCTCACCCGCCGCGAAGAGGTCGAGGACGCCACCGCCCACGAACGCGAGTTCTGATGACACCACGTAATCCGTCGGCGAGACACCTGTCACAGAGTCCAGCGTCAAAGAGTGGGTCGTTCGCGTCGTCGCGATCACGCCCCCTGAAACTTGGGAAAGGGCGCTGAGGGCCCCGATGAAAAGCAACGAAAACGCGACCCGGACCATGATTTACCCCTCCAGAAAGATCAAAGCCGGGTGAGTATCGTGAACCCGCCCATCCAAGGCAAGAGCGGTTAGATGGGGAACCTGGAGGAACGCACTGACTTCACGGTTGATTCGCCGCGACATCTCCGCCTGCGGGTTCTGTGCAGCCTGCCCGTTCCGCCGACCTTGAGCCGCGGTTCAAGCCGGCTGGTATTCTGGCGTTCAGTAATTTTGGTGAACTTTTGACCCCCCTGGGAGCGAATCTCGATAAACTGACCGTTTCTGGCATCAAAACCGCTACTGTTCACGCGTCTCACTGTGATTTTTGGGGAGAGCGCGTTCCCTCGTATCGGTGGCTAATTAGGATCGGCCGCGTCGACCCAGTGTGTACAACCCTCTAGGTGTTTAATGCTTACCCAACACTTCAAAAAGCGTTTTCAGTCGGACGAGAACTCTCGAACCCGCCGTCAAAGACGAGCCAAACGAAAACTGCTGGTTCAATCGCTCGAGGATCGACGCGTTCTGGCGTTGCTTGGTGTCGCGCCCACATTTCCGATCATCAGCGCCAACAGCATCGGGACCGTGGAGTACTCCAACGCGACAGACACATTCACCGCAGATGCGGTCCCGCTGACATTCCAGCCTTCGTTCTTCGGTTTCCCTTCCAACATCACCACGCCGAGTTCGTTCGACTTGGCTTTTCAAACAGACTCGTCCGGAAATCTGACCGGCGGTGTTCCAGGTTCGGACTTTATCTTAACGGGCGAAATCGATTTTGACTTCGACAACATCGCCGACGCATCGGGCGTGCTGTTGACCGGAGAGGTGCTGGCGTTCGGTTTCGCCGATGGCGCACCCACGACGACAGACTCATACGACCTGCGACTCGAGGTGACCGGCGGCGCGTTGGCGACTGGCGGTGCTTTGACATTGGGCGGCACTTACCCCGGCTACTTCGACGGGTTTGATATCGGGTTGCTCATCAACAGTGAGAATTCAACCTTCACTGGAAACTTTGATACGGACTTTGCCGGCGGCAACAAAGCAACGTTGGGGCCGATTGAAACCGATACGACGAACCCCGCCAACGCGGAACTCGGTGACTTTGTCTGGATCGACACGAACGGCAACGGGCTACAAGACGACGGCCCGACCGGCGTCAATGGCGTGACCGTGAATCTCTATGAGGACGTCGACGGCGATGGCATCGCCGAACCAGGTGGTGACGACAATGGTCCTATCGCGACGACCGTTACCGCGACCAACGCCGGCGAAGACGGCTACTACTTATTCCCCGAACTCGACGCCGGTGGTTACTTCATCGAATTCGATCTCTCGACCATCCCGGCCGGCTTCGCAGTCACCACGCAGGATTCTGGTAGCGACGATGCTATCGATAGCGACGGCGATCCGTTGACAGGACTGACGATCGTCACCGAGTTGGTCAACGGTGAGAGCGATCTGACGTGGGATTTGGGACTGATTCAAACCATTGATCCGGCGATCGAAATCAAGAAGTTTGTCGACAAGATCGTCGAAACTTCCACGATGACCACAATCGACTTCGATGATCTCGCGACCGGTGACTTGGTTGCGACTCAATATCCTGGAGTCGTGATCACAGGTAAATCGAATTCACGTCCGTCCGCCGGAAATGCAGCGATGGTCTTCGATTCGTCGGCCCCATCCGGTGGCGATGTCGATTTGGGGACGCCTAACGTTGCGTTCGGCGGGCCCGGGCAAGGCAGTGGTGGAGCATCCAACACGACGGCACTCGGAAACATTTTGATCCTGTCCGAAGACGGGGACGCGAGCGATCCTGACGACGATGCACACGGCGGTCATTTCACGTTCGACTTCGATTCGCCCGTGACGATTAATCATCTCGACCTGTTGGATATTGATACCAACGAGAGCGGTGGATCCGTGCTAACCGTCGACACGCTCAGCGGAACGCAAACCATTGCGATCCCGACGCAAGGCAACAACAGCTATCAGCGTCTGGACGTCAATGTTGCGGACGTCACGCGACTCAAGGTCGAGTTCGTCAGCAGTGGCGCAATCACCGAACTCAAATACACCAGCGTGACCTCGGAGAAACAGTGGTTCGACGCACAAGTCGCACCCGGTGTCAGCTTCGACGCCGGCGAGACGATTGAGTTCTCCTACCACGTGACCAATCCCGGTGACGTCCAACTCAGTCCTGTTGTCGTCGTCGATGACAATGCAACGCCGGGTAACCCCGCCGACGACTTCAATCCGACTCCCGTGCTTGTCGGTGGATTCAACGAAGGCGACACCGACCAAGACAATCGACTCGATCCGGGCGAAGAGTGGATTTACACCGCCGAAATCATCGCCACCGTCGAGGGCCAATTCACCAATATCGGGGCTGTCACCGGGACGCCTGTCGATGACAACGATGTTGTTCTTGGCGACGACGTCACCGATGACGATCCGGCCAATTACAACGTGATCGGAATCCCCGGTATCGATATCGAAAAGCTGACTAACGGTAACGATGCGGATACGCCGAGCGAGGCCGTTGAGATTGCGGCGGGCGACACCGTTACTTGGACGTACCTGGTGACCAATACGGGTTCGGCGACATTTGACGTCAGCGAAGTCGTGGTGGTGGACGACAACGGAACGCCGCTCAACCCAGCGGATGATTTCTCGCCCACGCTCGATCCGTCATCCGATGTCGGTAGCGACAACCTGCTCTCACCCGGCGAAGTCTGGACGTTCACCGCTTCGGATACCGCAGAAGCACTCTCCACCTCCGGCCAAACCGAATACTTCCACTTCGATGGAAACTCCTCCCTCGATGGCCCCAACGGAAACGTTCGCACCTTCACTTCGGGTGGTGTCTCGGTCGATGTCACCGGATTCAGCCGCGATTCACAGGGTGTCTTTGAAGACGCCTACGTCGGGGCGTACAACGGCGGACTCGGCGTGACAGATCGCAGCGAAGGTGATGGAAGCGGTAGCAAGCACCGCCTCGATAACATCGGTCGACTCAACTATTTGGTGTTCCAATTCTCTGAGTCGGTCGTCGTTGACGCGGCATTCCTCGATAGCGTCGTTCACGATAGCGACCTCTCGATTTGGATCGGCGACGTCGCCGGACCCGTCACGCTGTCCGATGCATTGCTTGATGGTCTGCTCAACGAAACGAGCATGACGAACAGTAGCTACTCGCGTTGGGCAAACTTCAACGGAGGTGGGCAAAGCGGAAACGTGCTCGTCCTTGCTGCTTGGGTGGACGATCACACGCCCGAAGACCAGTTCAAGGTTCGCAAGTTGAAGGTGGACACGGTTGTCCAGGGCGTCTACGCCAACATCGGTTCGGTGACCGCGGACACCGCGACAGACAGCGACCCGAGTCACTACACAAACCCCGCACCGGCGCCTTCCGGCGTCATCGGCGACTTCGTTTGGAACGACTATGATCGTGACGGCAAGCAAGACTCCAACGAAGTCGGTGTGCCAGGCGTCACGGTGACCCTGTTTGATGCCGCCCACAACGTGCTTGAAACCACGACCACGGGCTCCAACGGAGAGTATGAATTCACCGGTTTGGAGGGTGGCGACTACAAGGTCGGGTTCTCCAATCTTCCCAACGACTTCGTCTTCACTCGTAATCGCAGCAACATCAGCGATGCGATCGACAGCGACGCCGATCGTGAAACCGGCAAGACACACGTCATCACGCTCGACGATCATGAGATCAATCGAACCGTCGATGCCGGTATCTACGAGGCCGCGGTTGACATCATGTTCGAGGCGGAACACTACGAGTGGAAAGATCACCCGTGGACCGTCAAGTACGACTCTGCCGCTTCGAACCACAAGTACATCAAAGCCTCCAACGGCACCGGCTCGCACTATCACAGCCCGCCGCACGGCAAGAAAGTGATGTACCAGTTCGATGTTGAAGTCTCTGGAAGTTACGAGTTGTCGGCATTGATCCGTGCCCGTAACAGCCACGACAACTCGCTCTGGGTTCGCGTCGATGGCGGTGATTGGATCCAGTGGCACACGCCAATTACCGGAAGCCAATATCAGTGGCACGCCGTCACGGACGGTTGGCACCATGACTCGGTTGCGTTCGGACTGGACGCCGGTTCGCACACCTTGGAAATCAAGGTGCGTGAGGATGGCCTCCGACTCGACAAGTTCATGGTTTCCAAGTTGGCGACGCAAACCATCGTCATCGATGCCACCGACGCCACTTCGATGGACGGCGCCTGGATCGAAGTGGATGATGATGGAAACGAGTTTCTGGTTGCCACGGGCGGAAATCACTACGCTTCGCCGCCGGCTGACAGTGAACTCACTTACGATTTCACACTCGATGAAAGTGGCGTCTTCGACATCTACGGTTTGGTCAGTGCCGGAAGCGGGAGCGAGAACTCGTTCTGGATCGCGGTCGACGATGGCCCCTGGATCGAATGGCATCTCAATGTGACCGGCGATGATTTCGAGTGGCAAGCCGTCACGGACGGTGGGAATCAAGACTCGATCCGCTTCAATCTGGAAGCCGGGAACCACACGTTGAAGATCAAGGTTCGCGAAGACGGAACCAAGCTCGACAAGTTGGTGATCACCAACGATGCCGATATCGATCTGGATAACGTCTAAACGTCAGACGTCCAATCGTTTTCAACGAAACCCTTCCGCGTTCGCGTGGGAGGGTTTTTCTTTGGCACGTTCCGCATTCGCCCGACCGCAATTCTTGCCGTCCGACGGAAAGAGTTGCGTTCGCCGATCCCCACATCGGCGGGCTCACGTACCGGTTATTCCGTCTGCAAAAAAATTGAGTCGCGGGTTTGGAGGCCCTCCCTCATCTGAGTCGTCGTTCTCACCTTTGGCACTGCGGGTGCTACACGAGGCTGAACCACATTGGAATTCAGGGAGGAGAGTTCGTGGCAACAACCATCATTCCACTGCCTCAAACGGGCGAAGTAGCGAACGCATCGGTAGGACACGGAGGTGAGCCGACCGACGCCGTATCGACCGAAAACGTCGAAGCGTCATTCGATGCCGTTCTTCAGCAAGTGACGGCTGCTCCGTCGCTGATCGAGCATCAGCCGCTGACGGGACAAACGTCCGGGTTCGTTTCGGAGGCGACGGAGACTGAACAGCCGCCCGTGCCCGTCGCAGAATTGCCGACACAGAGTGACGTCGACGATTCACCACTCCCGGCGGACCATGTCGATGAACTCCTCGCGTCGTCAGACGAGCCAGTTGATGCCCCTGCGGAGATCGTTCTTTTCGTCCGAACGGCGATCGAAACCGCTGACGAAACACTTGACCAAACAGTCGATCAGGAACCAAGCGAGCCGGTCATTCCATCCAATCCGAGCGTCGAGTCTCCACCCGAGTTCCCTCTCGACTCATCGGTTGAGACTCCATCGCCGAGTCACGAAATCCACGAAGCGATTCCGACCGCTGACGCACCGGTCACCGCCGAACCCACGACGTCGACAGTGTCGGAGCCCACCGTCGAAACGCAGCCCCACGTAGACACGCTCGAGAAACCTGAACGGTTAACGTTATCACCAGAGTCGCGCGAATCATTTGTTGAACCAGCCAAGGCTGTGGGGAAGGGGCAATCAGCGGTGCCCGATTCGACGCCCGCAGTCGATTCGGTTGCACCGGTGGCCGAGACGCCGTCAACTGAGGCTCCCAACGACGCGGCTGCCGAAGACTCGGCGATTCCTGTCGATCCGGTGAGGCTGGTACCGAGCAAAACGCAGGACGCAAACGGCACCACCGTTGTTCCTACGGAACAGCCGACCTTCGTTCCACAACCCGTTGGGACCGACAGCCACCGCAAGTCATCACCGACACCCCCAACCTCGACCTCCTGGACCCGAACTTCCTCCGAGCACGTCGACTTGGAACCGTCGACAGCCGACACGCCGACGATCGAAACAGCAACGGGCGGCCAAATCGACTCGTCACTTGTTGAGGCTTCGACAGACATCTTGTCCGATCCGCAGTCGTCGAATCCTTCGGTGGTGCTTGAAGCATTGGACACCCATCAACCGGCGGCCGATCTCTCTCAACCGCCGGTCGCCCTCGTAGAGACGCCGCAAACACCGCTTGCCGTTGATTCCCCGTTCGTCTCCAGCGAAGCCTCTGCCGTCGAGACCCAAGCCGGACTGACATCCGTCCGTGGCGAGACGGTCTATCGGTCGCTGCCCGGTGGAATGGGGGAGCAGGTCGTTGCCGCAGTTCACCAAACGTTAAACTCGGGTGAGGGTTCCACTGAAAAGGCAATCTTTTTGGAGCTGCAGCCGCCGGAGTTGGGACGATTGAGAATACGCGTCGAACAGGGCATCGATTCGATCGCAACGCACATCGTCGCCTCCGAAGCCTCTTCGGGCGATCTTCTGTCGAGCCGTCGTGACACCCTGCAAGACGCTTTGTCAGACCTCGGTTTTGGCGAAGCGAGTGTGGATATTTCAAGTTCGCAAGATGGTTCGTCTTTTGCGGACGAGGAATTTGGTCAGCGTGATTACAACGCCGGCCCTCATCGTTACCCACGGGAAACCGATCTGACACGCGAAGTGAACGATTCACACGCGACCGATTCCGGCCTCAACATCATCGCATAGGAAGGAAAATGGAAGGATCCATTTCATCGCAACTTGCGACCGTCGACTATTTGGAACTGCTGACGATTCAACTTCGTAACCAGGACCCGATTGATCCGGTCGACCAGGAAGGATTGATCAACGACCTGACGCAATTCTCGATGTTGGAAGGCGTCGAAGACTTGAACGCGTCCTTTTCAGAAGTCTTGAAGATTCAAGAGCTCGGCCAGGGGCTCGATTTCGTCGGCAAGAACGTGAACTATCGCGATGCCAACGACGAGGTGAAGTTTGGCCGTGTGTCCGAGATGTTCAACGGGACCGACGGTGTCACGCTGATCGTCAACGGCGAAAGCATCCCTGTCGGTAACGTTTTGAGCGCCGCCTAGCCGCTCGATTCATTACCCCAATCCGCCTTCTTTCTTGATCGCAAATCCCGCCTTGCGATCAAGTTCCGTTTCGTTTTTCAGGACCCAGAGATGACACGAGCCCTCATGACCGGGATCACCGGCCTGCGCACCCACCAACAACAGCTGGACGTGGTGGCGAACAACCTCGCCAACATGAACACGGTGGCTTTCAAAGCGCAAACCGTCGACTTCAGCGATTTGATGTACAACACGTTGCGGAGTGGTTCGAGTGCGACCGAATCGAGTGGCGGTCTCCAAGCTCAGGCCATTGGTACCGGTGTTCAGATCGCTGAGATCGGTCGTCGCTTCACTCAGGGGACGCTGCAGTCGACCGGCGAGATTCTCGATTTCGGTCTCAACGGAGAAGGCTTCTTCACACTCATCGCACCCGGCGGCGAGGATGTGTTTACCCGTGCGGGTTCGTTCGCCATCGACGTCGAAGGTAGACTTGTCGAGTCGACCAGTGGACTGCTTGTGAAGCGGTTTGGGGACACCGGCGAACCGATCAATGGAGGAATCGGATTTCAGGATCCCGAAGAAGAGTTCATACGGGTTCCGTTCGGAGCGACCATCGCGGGCTCGCAGACCGGCAACGTGGATGTGATGGGCAACCTGCCATCGAGTTCGTCCCCGCCGGCAGCCGAAGTGCTCACCTCGTTCACAGCTTTCGAGGATGGAAGCGGTCCGGCATCGGCAGCCACACTCTTAAATGACTTAACTCTCAACACAACGGATTATGGGCCCGGCGATCAAATTACAATCGCTGGGACAAGTGTGGACGGCTCACCCTTCACGGTTTCGCTGGCTGCCGACACGGCAACGCTCGGAGACTTGGTGAACGCCATCAACGGCACAATCAATGGAGCCACCGCGGCGATTCAACCCAACGGGACGCTCACGTTGACGGCCGACAACAATGGCGCCGCCGCACTCAGCCTTTCAATCGAAGACGATCCGGGGAACGTCGGAGCGTCGAGTTGGTTGAGCAATTCGATGGTGCTTACGACGGACGGTAGCGAGGGCGACCGCTTCGAGCTGTCGATGGACATTTTCGACAGTCGCGGCGAGAACCATCGCATTACGTTCGACTTTCGCAAGACGCAAGACAATAGCTGGGATGTCGAAACCAGCATCGGTGTCGAGTCTGGGGTGATGATCGACGGGACGATCTCAAACGTGAACTTCAACGAGGACGGATCGTTTTCCTCCTCTGGAACCACAGGTATTGGTGACCCAAATATTGAGATCCAATTCAATTCGATCAGCGCACCGCAGACAATTTCGGTCGACTTCTCCGACCTCACCCACTTTGCATCCGATTTTTCTTTGACGCAGACGCAGGACGGTTTTTCGCCCGGGACCCTGGTGTCGATTCGAGTCTCATCGGATGGCGAAATGACGGGGTTGGCGTCCAACGGGACCACCCTTCCGCTCGCTCAACTCGCGATCGCAAACTTTTCGAATAACAGCGCGCTCGATCCGATCGGCGGAAACTTCTTCCAACAATCACTCACCAGCGGCGAGGCTTCGATCGGTAAAGGCCTCGTGGCCGGGCGTGGGCAAGTCGTTGGCGGTCAGTTGGAAAGCTCAAACGTCGACATCGCGTTCGAGTTTACCCGTTTGATCATCGCCCAGCGTGGCTTCTCCGCCAACGCTCGGACGATCACCGTTTCGGATGAAATGCTCGAAGAGCTGAACAACATCATCCGGTAACGCATGCTTGCTGTTCGCCGGCGTTGATCATCTCGGCGACTTTTTCACCACTGCTGACGAAGGGGCAAACCACTTCGTCAGCACCGACCTTAAACATTCGACTGGCAAGGTCCGTCGAGTGTGCGAAGCTAATCACGCGAATGTCGGTGCCCAGACCTTTGCCCGAAATCGTGATCAGCAGATTGTTGTGATCGGATTCGGTTGCTGCAACGAGGTAGCCCGCGCTCAATGCGTTGGAGTCGATCAACGCCATTTCCGAAATCGGGTCCGCTTCGATGACGGGCGTTTGCGGCGATGTTCGCCGGATCATCTCGATTTCTTTCTTGTCGTCGGTGATGATGACGACATCTTTCCCGGCGAGTGACAGGTGGTGGAGGATAGTCAGTGCCGAGACGCCACCGCCGCAGACGACGGCATGCCCTTTCATTTTGCCGATCATTTTTCTTTCCCTTTGAGTTTGAAAACGCCCACTCACCTCGCCGCTGACGAGAATGCTGGTAAAACCCGATGTCCAGCAGGCAACGAGGACGAACGAAATCGAGATCAAGGCCGAAGCGAACATTCGACCCTTAGGTGTGAGTTCCTGGACTTCTCCGTAGCCGACCGTTGAAAGCGTGATCACGGTCATATAGAGCGAGTCATCGACGGGCCAGCCTTCGATCAAGACGAAGCCGAACGTGCCGATCAGCAGAACGATGACCACCAAGGTGGTCGCGAGTCGTTGGATGTGAAAGCTTTGCATCGTTTACCCCAAACACAAGTCACTGATGGCTTCGAATTCCTCGGCGGTCTTTGAACGCAATTCTCCGTCTTGGATCAGGCTTTCGAGTTCGGCCTCCATCGCCTCATTGGCAACAAAGGCACTGGGAGATTCGAAACCGAGTCGCCAAGCCCGCGCGAGGTAGTCGGCGCGGATAATCGTGGCGGAGAGTTCGTCGGAAACCTCGTCGAGTTCCAGGTGGTGGTTGTTGATTGCCACGTTGATGTCGTGTGGTACGCCCCAATTCGAGCCGCACGTTTTGCCGAGCTCCGGATGGGTCACCCCGTACTGTTCCCGTTCTGCGTCGGTGCTATCGCCCGTGGGATGTTGGTCAATCATCTCCGAGTAGGCTTCGCCGTCAGCATTGAAGAGGACGAGTTTGCCGACATCGTGCATCACACCAGCCAGGAATGCCTCGTCCGAGTCGACGGTTCCGTTTTGATCGGCCACGACACGCGCGACCGATGCGATTGCAAGCGACTCGCGAAGGGTCCGGAGCCGATCTTCGATGCAAGGTGTGCTCTTGTCTGCGAACACCGAACTCGTCGCGACAGTCAAGACAAGTTTCGCGACGGAGCGGAAACCAAGAATGACGACCGCATGGTTGATCGTGACGATAGGGCGCGACGGGCAATAGATCGGGCTGTTCGCCAGTGCGAGAACTTTGGAGCTGATGATCGGGTCGCATTCGATCAACTGCGTCACCTTGGGAACCTCGAC
>JBCBOT010000252.1:0-11891 GCA_039821165.1 Planctomycetota bacterium
CCGAACCGCAAATCCCGGGCTGTCGATTTGCCGGCGTTCGCTCTTACAAGCTGCAGCCATTTCGTTGCGGGAGGGTGAAGAAAAAAGCGAGCCTTCACAGCCCAACACCCTTTCGTTGTAGGAAACCGCTCAGTTTGAGTAGCTAACTTCGTCAGCGGCGGGACGGAATGGGGTGCCAGTCGCCGGGACCACACGGGACGGTCCTCACACGACTCCGATAACGCAAAAGGGCGTGGCGAAACGGTGCGACTTGGCTCCGGTCCCTGGGAATCGGATCACGCCTGCTCCTTGAGCAAAAGTGCCCAATCGGGCGAACTTTTTCAAATCGAGGGATGTCATTAAAGGGCGTGAGCGGCGCGACCGATACCCACTTCACATCCGGACAGGATCGCAAGGAACGCAGGCACTCGGCAAGAAATCGAACTTCTTGACGTTTCGTCAAAGTTCCCCTAATCTCCCTGACCGAACAATCGGCGACGTGGCCAAGTGGCTAAGGCGAAGGATTGCAAATCCTTTATTCGTGGGTTCGAATCCCACCGTCGCCTTGGAGTTTTGACACTTCTTGGTGATTTTGGTTACCTAACCAACAAGACTCGTGAAAGTTTGCGATTCACGCAGCGGGAGCGTGGATCAACAGGCCAACGTCGTTCTTGCGTGTGCCAACTTCTTCTCTCGCCGACCGATGTGGTTGAAGACATCCATTGGGACCGACAGGCATCGGATCGTCGTCGGGTTGGTTGGGCTCGTCGGGTTCATCCGGATCCGGACGCTTCGAAACCTCGACGATGATCACTTCGTTCTCGAATCGCTGACGTTCGAAATCGATCGCCGTCACGCTCAAGAACACTCGCGGCGACCCGGAAACCAACCACGTCGCCGCGTCCATCGATTGCACAGACACGGGCTTCTGACCGGTTACGAGCAGGATCGGCTTTGCCGAAACCTTGAATCCATCGAGCCCGCTCAATCGAACGATCGCGGCCGGCGTCAGTGTCAACTCAGCAACCGCCGACACCACCCATAACCCCGCCTTCGTTTCGATCTTCTCGGGAGGCTTGATCACGCAAACCTGCTCAACGGACTCGACGGTGATTTGGGCATGTACGTTCCCACACCCAGCGACGAGCAGTCCAACCAACAGCCCAATTGCAAACGATCGCATCACGCACCCCGCAACCAATCGGGAGTATTGACGGCAGCCGGTTTTTCATCGCCGACGATCCACAGAAACAACTCGTGTCCGTCGATCGAATGCTGTGTTGTGCATTGATCCGGGATATCGAACCCGTACGAAACGACCCGAGCCCCGCGACGAAGCTTGGCCAAGCGCGGAACCAATGTCGAAATCACTGCGGGCCGCGATCGCAGAAGAACCACATCCGCGTTCGCGAAATCCAGCCGCGTTCCGTCCCCATCGCAACGCAGAACACGATCCGTCCCTGTCACGCGAGCCAGTGCCGTCATCAGCCCCCAAGCGTGATGGGCCAGCGGAGCCGAACGGGCCAGACTTCTTGCCTGCACCGGGACGTCCGTGACCACTCGCTCGGAAACGACCGTGCTTGAAACGGGCGGCTGGGTCCACGCGGAGGCTGTGCGTGGAGAAGCATTCCAGCCACTCGCTGAATTGGTAACCCGGTAGCACTTACCGTTGATGCAAATCGTCTGGCCAGATTGGGCAAAGACGCTCGCCCCGCCCCAGACCGCCAAGAGAAAAAGAACCGCCCGCATGATCCCGCTCCGTGAGAGTTCGATGAACCTCCGGAATCATTGCGGGAATGGAAAATGCGTCAAACAAAACGCGCATACAATGCAATCAGCATTTACTTGCAGCGGAATTTTCCGCCAGAATTCAATATCGTCGCCTCGGCGTTTCCGCGAGAGATCGCCCCGGAACCGGCGAGAACAAGACGGATTTTGGCCAACCAGTCCGCGAGATCATGATCTCAAGAGGTGTGGCCGCTGAAATACAAGTCATGCCGAACAGTGAGGTGTCAATTGCCAAGAACACCCGACGATGACCGGGAGATGGCCTATTCGGATCATCTAGCGCGCGCACTCGCCAAGCCGTTTGGCGGCGATGACACATACGAAATCCTCAGGCTCGCCTTCACTGCATTCAACTCTCTGTATCGACTGGAATTGGCATGGTCTGCGAGCGATCCGGAAGTCAAACTTGTCCGACAGATCGGCGGACGATCGGACGCGCAGACTGCACATTCGGGGTTATTGACGAACAGCCACGCTCCTACCGGTGATGCCGAAAACCCATCCTACCGAGAGGCCGTTGAACTCTTGGTTAATGAAGGTGTCATGTATCACCGAAAGCACGATGGGTTAGAAAAATGGTCGAAGGCCGCTAACGATAATGACCTACCCGGCATCCTCGAGTGTCTATACCGCATCCGATGCAATCTGTTTCACGGAGAAAAATCATGCCGACTCGTAGCTGATCGCATCAGAGTAGCGTCAGGTGCTCGCATTTTGCCAAATGTGTTGGTGCAAATACGCCCAGCATAACAATACAATGCACCGGAGTTGCCGTCCGGGCTGAATCTGAAGTCAACGTCGCTGGCGGCAACCCGGTGATTGTGGGCGTTATGCCACAAGACGGAGTCTCATATGAACTCTCTGACCCGCCGTAATATTCTCGCTGCTTCCGCGACGGCAGTCGCCGCGTCTTGCAACGCCCGCAACACATTCGCTGGCGACGAACCTGATGCGGAGTGGGTGCCTGTGCAGATTCACCTGCATTATCAGCAGTCGCAAACCCAACAACTGAAACCTGTGATGGAAGACATTCTAAATACGTTTTCACGTCGCGTCCTAACGCCGAACAATGACACCAAGCATCCCGGTGTTGTTCGTGGTGGGGTGTATATCGAACTACTTGATCACAGGGTGAAGCCCCATTATTGGACGTTTATGCATGACGAAGGTGGCTCAATCCTTCTCGCAACCGGGACTGATCAAATGAAGGCAGCACTGAAGCATCTCCGATCCATTGCCCGCAAACACCAAGCTCGTGGCGTGTTTTATTCACCCGATGCCTATGACCAAGGAGTCCCACCGGTTATCGAGTTGCCAAAAGGTGTCTCAACATCGCTTCCTGTTCACCACGTGGCATAACAAAAAAATGCACCCCTACACGGGAACAACTAAGATCTAGGTCGTGACCTCTTCGCCGCTACAAATCAACACCGAGTCATCCATTTGCATCTCGGTGAGGTCACGGCGCCAGGTCGCATCACTCACGATGAACTCTTCTCCCTCGGCTTCGAGCAGCTCCCGAAGCCGACGCGTGGTCATCGGTCGATTGACACGCAGGATACGCAACATCGCCCGGTGACGCGCCGCCTTGTCGCGTTTGATCTCCGTCCGTGTGGCCATGCTCACTCCGGTAAGTCCTCGAGTTCTTCAATCTCGCCATTCGCGGCGAGCTGGTTGTCTACCAGGCTACGCTTGCCCGTGCCGCGAGCATGCCGAATCAGAAGGCAAATGAATCCAGCCCCGAGCAACGCGGCAGACAAGAACCAGGGATCCTGATACCGCATCGAAAGTGCGACCATTGCACAAAGCCAGAGAATCGACTCCGACTGGTCTCTAGCGCTTCCCCATCGCCGATCAACAACCTCGCGCCGTAAATCTGTGATTTGACTGTTGAGGAACCGAAACGTTCTGTCAGCTTCTTGCGTGTCCATCACTCACCTTCGCTCGCAAACTCCACCTTGTCGGCCATCCCACCCATCCACCAAACCGATCGAATCTCATCCGGCCTCGCCGCCAGCGGTTCCGCGAATCGAATCGCGACCGATCGCGGCTTATCCTTCTTGTTCGCTGTCTCAACCGCGATGTTTCGGATCGTGGTCGCTCGCCAGTAGGGACAGTCAGACCAAATCCGCGAACCGCCACCGTTGGGAGTATTGCCGCGGATCCGTTCGATCGAGCTTCGATAGATCGCCGCCGAGCTCGCATAGAGCACCTGCCCCTCAACTTCCGGATCGATCGCACCGGCGACGGTGATGTCCGCGACCGTCGTGCCGGCAAACGATTCGTATTTCAACTGTCGCGTGAGTGGATCCTCGGGATTGCTGCCCAGCAATTCCCAAGTCTGGGCCCGGCCGTAGAACTCCAAAATCCGCCGGCATCGTCGACCGTACATCTCGCGACCGGGCAAACCGCCGAACCCACAATCTCTGACCAGCTGCGATAGATACCGACCTGGATCCCAACATCCGCACGCTCGATTGAGTGCGGATTAAGGGTCGACGACATCAGATCCAAGCAGCGAAACGCCACGTTGTCGCCATCGCATTGGATCCGCCCACCGTCCCACAGGATCCGAGCATTCCGCCCGCGCCAATGCGGAGTCCCCTCGAGCAGAAACCCAACCTCAGCGGACACATCGAACACCGCTCCGCGAGCATCGATCATCAGCACGCCGAGCAACCGCTCAAACTCCGTCGCCTGGTGCGATGAAATCGCGATCGTTTCAGGAACCTCAAACGTCCCCTCAAGCCTCACCACCGCCGCGCCGTGCTTGTTCGCGCGCGACACACCCTCCGCAATCAAATCCCCCAGCGTCGACCCGCCAACTGCCGGTTGGTCTGCGAATCCCAACGAAACAAGCACGCAAAGCCAGCCCAAAGCAAAAAGCCGTCGACGCATCCGGATGCTCCCAAAACCGAACCTGAACCAGTGTATGGACCAACGGGGGAGGACGAGCTACCTTCGCGATCCAATCGACCACTCTAACGAGCCAAGCAGCGAGCCCGAAGTGTCAGACGAGTCCGATCAATTCGACGTCTTCTTGTGCCACAACAGCAAAGACAAACCCGCGGTGGAAGACATCGCGAACAAGCTGGTCGAAAGAGGACTCAAGCCGTGGCTCGACAAGTGGCATCTGCGGCCTGGGTTTCCCTGGCAGGAGGAACTCGAAGAGCAAATCGAGAACGTCAAAGCGGCGGCCGTCTTTGTCGGGCCATCGGGGTTTGGCCCCTGGCATGCACAAGAACAGAAAGCGTTTATCAACGAATTTGTTGACCGGAAGTGCCCGGTCATCCCTGTGATTCTGCCCGACTGCAGTGAAGTACCAAAGCTGCCGATCTTTCTGAAGCGATTCGCTTGGGTCGACTTCCGCGAAGACACCGAAGAGGCCCTCGAACAACTCATCTTTGGGATCACGGGCGAAAACCCCAGCTAGGCCGGGCAACGGATTCTCCCGGTCACACGATCAACAAGGATGCGTCACTTAGATCCCCCGCTCTTCCGCCGAACTTCATTCGGCGCGACGAGTTACTCAACGAAGTCGTCGAACTGATCCTCGCGGAGTCGGCTCAGACCATTGCCATTACCGGCAAGCAGACCGTTGGTGTCTATGGAATGGGCGGGATTGGTAAAACCGTGTTGGCAACGTCGGTCGCTAGTGATGAACGAGTCAAGGAACGTTTCACCGACGGCGTTCATTGGATCACGGTCGGTGACTCACCCAACATCGCATCATTGCAATCATCGATCGCAGCTAAATTCGGCAAGCAAACCTCCTTCCCCGATGGCGAGACCGGCAACGCCGAATTGAGGGAGTTGCTGAACGATAAGAACACGTTGCTGATTCTGGATGACGTGTGGAAACGGGACCACGCCACACTGCTCGACGTCGTTGGCGCACACGGCCGGATCCTGATCACGACGCGCGACGCGAGAATCCTGACCGGTGTCGGAGCATCGAAAGAGGTGCGGGTCGAAGAGCTCAGCGATGATCAAGCGATCGCGCTTTTGGAAGAGTGGAGCGGCCAGAGTATTCAGGATTCACCGGACGCTCTTGCCGTCGTGGAGCAGTGTGGGCGGTTGCCACTCGCGGTAAGCGTTTGCGGCGCAATGGCGCGCGATGGTGATTCGTGGAGTGACCTACTCCAAGCACTCAAGGATGTCGACACGGAGTTCCTTGATGACACGGAAGCGTTCGAACGCGGAGTATTTCAGTCACTCGCGCTCAGCATCGATCGACTTTCCGAAACGGAGCGTGAGCGATACCTCGAGTTGGCCGTTTTCCCGTCGGATGAAACGATCCCAACTTCCGCCGTTTGCACGTTATGGGCACCGAGCTGCAACGAACGTATCGCGCGGAGGTTACTACGAACGCTCGATCGCGCGTCGCTACTTCGCCTCACAGAAGAAGGCATCACCTTCCATGATTTGCAACACGACTTTCTCCGTGCCAAGAAACGCGACTCGCTGCCCCAACTACACGGGACGCTTCTCGATGCGTATCGGGACCGATGCAACGGCGATTGGACTCAACTCGAAGATGACGGCTATATCGAAGACCATCTCTGTTATCACCTGGGCGAAGCGGGAAAGAGTGACGAACGAAAACAACTCCTTCTCGACTACCGCTGGCTGCAACGTCGCGCCGACTCTGGCATCCGATTTTGCTGCTGCCAACGCATCAAACGACGCCGATCTAAAGCTCGTCGGGGACACGATTCGTCTTAGCGCACACATCTTGCGCGGCGACCCTCAGCAACTGCCAAGCCAACTTCAGAACCGATTACAGCGATCCCAAAACCCGCCCCTCAACGAACTGATTGAATCGATCCATTCAAACGTGGCGTTCCCGTGGCTTCGTTCCGAGACGGGCACGATGACCGCACCTGGCGGCCCACTTGTCCGCAACTTTCCGGGGCACTCGGGTTCTGTCTATGCGGTGGCTTTGAGCCCCGACGCCCGCCGTCTCGTATCCGGTTCGGGGGACGATACGTTGAACCTCTGGGACATCGAATCAGGCGAGCGACTGGCCAGCTTGGGCGGTCATTCGGATTCGGTGAACGCGGTAGCGTTCAGTCCCGACGGCCGACGCCTAATTTCCGGCTCAAGCGATACGACACTGAAGCTGTGGGACAGCGCGTCGGGCGAGGAACTGACTAACCTGAAAGGGCACTTGAAGTCGGTCACTGCGGTGGCTTTCAGCTCGGACGGCAGCCGGATCCTTTCTGGTTCGGCAGACCAAACGCTAAAGCTCTGGGACGGGGACTCGGGACAAGAGATGGGCACCCTAACGGGACACACAAATTCGGTCACGGCGGTAGCGTTCAGCCCCGACGGCCGCCGCCTGCTCTCCGGCTCGTGGGACCAGATGCTGAGGCTCTGGGACAGCGAGTCGGGTCAAGAACTTGCCAGCTTTTTTGGGCACTCGAGCTCAATCACTTCAGTGGCATTCAGCCCCAATGGCCTCCGCCTTGTATCCGGCTCGGGGGACCACACGCTGAAGCTCTGGGACAGTGAGTCGGGTCAAGAACTTGCCAGCCTTGTCGGGCACTCAGACAGAGTTGCCTGCGTAGATTTTAGCCCCGATGGCCACCGCCTCGTATCCGGTTCGTGGGACCACACGCTGAAGCTTTGGGACAGCGAGTCGGGACAGGAATTGGCTAGCCTAGCCGGGCACTCTGGCTCAGTTCTTGCGGTGGCTTTCAGCCCTGACGGCCGCCAGATTGTCTCCGGCTCGGGCGACCGTACGCTGAAGCTTTGGGATAGTACTTCCGGACAGAAGCTGGCCAGCCAAGCCCGTCACTCCGGTTCGGTCCGGTCGGTGGCTTTCAGCCCCGACGGCCGCCGGATCGTCTCCGGCTCGCGGGACGAGACGCTTAAGCTGTGGGACAGCACATCGGGTAAGGAGCTGGCCAGCCTTGTTGGGCACTCCGCTTTGGTCTCCTCTGTGGGATTCAGCCCCGACGGCCTCCGCATTGTCTCCGCCTCGTGGGACCATACCCTAAAGGTTTGGGATATCGAATCGGGACAAGAACTGGCCAGCCTAGCCGGGCACTCTAATTCGGTAACCGCAGTGGCGTTCAGCCCCGTCGGTCGCCGCCTCGTGTCCGGCTCCTTGGATACCACGCTGAAGCTGTGGGATAGCGAGTCGGGAGAAGAGCTGGCGAGCCTCGCCGTGCACTGGGGGGGGCGGTCCGCGCGGTGGCTTTCAGCCCCGACGGACGCCGAATCATATCTGGCTCCGGCGACAACACACTGAAACTCTGGGACAGTGAGTCTGGACAAGAGCTGGCCAGCTTGACCGGGCACTCGGGTAGGGTCCGCGCGGTTGCATTCCGCCCCGATGGCCGTTGGATTGTTTCCGGCTCGGGCGACCGTACGCTTAAGCTCTGGGACAGCGAGTCGGGACAAGAGCTGGCCAGTCTTATCGGCCACTTTGGATGGGTCCGCGCTGTGGCATTCAGCCCCGATGGCCGCCGGATCGTTTCCGGCTCGGACGACCAGACGCTGCTCGTTTGGGATACCGAGACACAGCAAATTGTCGCTCGATTCGCGGCCGAATCAACCATTCATGACGTCGCCGTTAGTGGCCAGACTATCGCGGCAGGTGACGCACTGGGAAACGTCCATTTCCTGACCCTCGAGAACGACAGCTAGGTCTCGCTATTCGTTGCGGTGATCGCTTCGCGCAGCACGGCCATCGCTTCAGCGATCGCCAAAGCTCCGCCGTTTTCCAACAACTCGACCGCTCGCTTTGCTGCGGACATCAAAACCATGTTGTGTTCACACATCTCCGCGACCGCGTCGCCGTCCGGCGTTTCCATTGCCTGACCCATCGTCTGCATGAACGCTTCTGCTGCCGACTGCATCGCGACCACGTCCTCTCCGCTACGACCGTCGACAGCAAACACAATCGAGTCCAAGCTTCGTGCGAATAGGAACACGATGAAACCATCCATGTCGAAAGTCTTGCAAATTTCCGCGGCGATTGATCCAGGCAACACGCCATCACGGATCATGACAACACCTCCACCGATTCCGTTCCCATCAACACTTCGTTCGCTTCAACCAGTTCACACGACTCGATTGACTCGTACTGAAAGTTCCTCGGTTCTTCGCGCCCACAGTCGAGAGCAGAGACATAGTCGCTCTTCATCGCAGTCGGGCTGATCAACCGTCGAGTCCGCTTGCCGTGCGCATCGCAGTAAACGATTCGGCAAACCCAACGGTCCGGATGATGCTTGGCACGGCCGAGCAATCGCACCATCGAAGACTGTCGTGCCTCGGCAGCTCGCAACGCATTGCGAATATGACCCTGCGCGATGTCGAACAATTGCTTGAGTGCTTCCAGCTCTGACAACGTGAACGATCCGCCTTTCAGCTCTCGCTCGATCGATTGAATGGCTTCTTTGATGATCATGCTTCGATTGCCTCACAAGCTTGTACCAAGCGATTCCGCCGCTCGTTGAAATCAACACCACCACTCGGGCAACGCCGAACCATCACCGCCGAACGCGGCACGGGTTTCGATGGCGGACCCGGTGGAAACCCACCGGCACACCGATGCCGCGACAGGAACGCACGCATCTCGCTGGGGTCTTTACCGAGACGTTCGGCCAACTTGGTTCGGAAGTAGCCCATCGGGCTTGAGCGGGCTCGCTCGGACGCCAACCGGCACGCGATCGCGATGTCGGCTTCGATGACGTCGCCGGCTTCGAATGCCGCCGCGACTCGCAGAAGAACCACATCGGCATTCGTGAAATCACCCAAGTGCCTACTCCGTCGCAACAGAGAACCGAATCGGTCCCCGTTACGCTAGCCAGTGCCGTCATTGGCTCCCGGGCGAGCGAAGCCGACGGGTGAGACTTCTCGCCTGCGCCGGGAAATCCGTGCCCACCCGCTCGGAAACGATCGTGCTTGCAACGGGCGGCGGGTTCCACGCGGAGGCAGTGCGTGGAGAAGCGTTCCAGCCATCCGGTGAATTAGCGACTCGCTGGCACTTGGCATTGATGCGAATCGTCGGGCCAGATTGGGCGAAAGCACTTGCTCCGGCCCAGACCGCCAGAGTAATTGAACTCCCCGCATGATCCCGCTCCGTGAGAGTTCGACGTCCGGAATCATGGCGGGCCAAGGATCTCGTCAAACAAACCCGCCTACAATGGAATCAGCATTTGCTTGCCGCCATCCTCTCTAGCAGAATTGGCTGCTTCAATCTTGACGATTCGAATCCATCTCCACGAGTAGAAGCGACCGGATGACAAACCTATTTGCGAAGCCAGTTCTTTCGCTCGTGATGTTTTGCTGCTGTGCTTTCTCATCCTTTGCCGACGAGCCTGCTGACAACAGCTATGACCCGAAATCACTGCTGGACAAGATGACTGGTGATTGGGTGATGAAAGGAACCATCGCGGGCAGTCAAGTGACACACGATGTGCAAGTAGATTGGATTCTAAATCGGCAGTACCTTCGTATTCACGAGGTGTCTCGCGAGACCACGACGGACGGCAAGCTCGAATACGAGGCTTGGATACACATCGCGTGGGACCCGAAGAATTCTGAGTACGTGGTGATGTGGCTCGATACGACGGGCACAACCAACTTCGCTGCGGAAGGTGTTGGCCATGGGAAGCCACGCAAAGACGAGATTCCGTTTATCTGGAAATTCGCAGATGGTAACGGAATCCAGAACACGTTCACGTACGATCGAAAGAACGACGCATGGTCTTGGGCAATTGACAATCTCGATAGCTCTCGGGCCACATCGGAATTCGCTCGAGTGCAATTGAAACGCAAGTGAAGTCTTTCTTGGGGCCTGCGTCGTCACTTCCTGATCGCCGCTGCAAAGCAACATGTCTCGTATTCATCAGATCGCAACGCCGGCTGGCGACATCACCGTCTTCGTCGAGCAGTTCACGCGAGCGTCTCGTTGGCATGGGAGCGCCTTGCACAAGTGTGATCGCGTGCCGGCGACGTGCGGGCTTGTCGTGCTCACTTCATAATCAACCATCAAACTGATCCACAAAACCGTTCGTCAGCTACAGAAATAGGAAAGAACAGAATGCCTGTGTCCGCGTCTTTGCTCTTGGTTTTTCTGATGCTGCCCAAGATGCAAAACCAGAGCCGATTCCAACTCCAACGGAGATTTTGAGCGAACGGAATCGCGCACTGAATGCACATGACTTGGACGCGTTTCTTGCAACGTACGCGGACAACGTCGAAATTTTCGTCTATCCATCGACGAAGATTGGCGATGGAAAGAAGCACATTGAAAAGATCTTCTCACTTTACATCGAGAAGAAGGACGTAAGTATCCGCGTCAAGAAAACGCTGGAAGCAGACGGTTATGTCGTCGTAGAATCGGCGACGACTTTCGGAAAGAAGATTGAGAGCGGAATTGCGATTTACGAAGTCCGGGATGGTAAGATCAAAAGCGTCAGATTCCTGCGCGATACATTGCGTGCCAAGCAAACAGCGGTGGACGAAGGGAGCTGATGAGCAACGCGAGGAACGAAGTCGCGGAGCCCCTCCGAGTTTACTCCAAAAGCACTTGCGGGCGACTCGCTTGTCGCCGACGTGACGTGAAGGGATCGTTGTTCGGTGCCGCTAAAGCGGGTAAGCCGATGCATTTTGGCTTTCGACGTGATCCTATTCGACCGGCGACTATCGGTCGTCGAGATTGTAGTTGGCCGCAAATTTGACTTCGACATGTGGAAGGCTGTTCTCTAAGAGATGCAGCTTTTCCAGTCGCTCTTCTTCGGGCACCTTTTGAATGTTGTAGACCCACCGAACAGATTGAAGGTTCTTAAGGTGACCTAGCGCATCAACGAGTTCCTCGTTGATGTTGTCGGCTTCGACGACAACCGTGTGAATGTCAATGTCTCGGTGCGAGCCGGAAAGGAAGCTTAACGGGTTGGTGTCAGAAGGCTGTTCATCGGACCCGAAGTCAAATGTTGTGACAACGACATCGACTTGCTGTTTCGGACCATTCTGCATCCCGAAATAGAGAGTTAAGTCTTGGTCGTTGATGGTGGGTGATTCCCAGTGGTAGATTACGTGCCCACCATTTGACTCGACTTGCTGAATCGCTCGCCAGATGTTGTTTCGCTCGTTTGTCCTGATCGCCAGAA
>JBCBOT010000253.1:0-11835 GCA_039821165.1 Planctomycetota bacterium
CGGCTCGCCGATCGGGAGCTGTATGTCCTGATTCCAGAGTTGCTCCAAATTGCCCGCACCCAGCCCGCCGACGATGGGCCAAAGGGCGGCGGCCGACTTGGGGTTCTTGGTGGTCCAACTCTGCCAATAGTTCCCGCCCCCGGCCGTGAGAGACAGCGCGTTGGTGAGCAGTGACGCGACCGCGGGAGTCGTGCTGGGGCCGCGGCTGAGGCTCACCAAATGCCACTTTGACGGAGGTTTGCCACGGGGAGTCGTGATGTAACCGGCCGTTCGAATGACCCGCGATGCGGGGTCCGAAACGACCTTGCGACGCACTGGCGTGATCTGGAGGTGCAAAAACGGGATCTCGTGAAACGTGAATTCACGGGTCTGGAAATGACTGGGAGCGAACTCCCGTCCCGACACCGAACCCTGAATGAGAATCAGTCCACCGACAAAGAGCACCGTCATCACCGAACAGATGATAATGACGGTTCGTCGCGAACCCTTTCGTTTGGACGAAGATCGTTGCACCGACGTGGACACAGAGCGGCCTGCGCGGGATGTTTTGGGAACGGAATGGGATGGGGCACGGCCCCGACCGCAGGCATCACGCCCGAGACTCGATCGTTACCGACGCCAACATTCTACGCAATGCGGAACAGGACGTTAAATTCGCTGCCGAATCGGTCACGTTGCCTACGCAGACCAAGCGGTTGGGTAACGGCGCCGAGCCTGCCCCGTCGCCCCTATGGCGTCCTCGAGCCGTCGGCCCCCGAATCGGCATCAACGGATCGCGAAACGGCAGTCGATGACGAAGACCCCTCGCTGCGACGGATGCGGCTGGAAGCCGTCTTGATGGTCGCCAAAACGCCGCTCACGACGCGAAAACTCGCCCAATTGGCTCTCTTGGCGGACGGTACGGAGGCTCGTACACTGATCGCCGATTTGAACCAGCTCTACGACCGCCTCGGACGCTCGGTCCGCATCGAAAAGGTGGCGGGTGGTTTGCGGATGCTGACTCGGTCCAAATATGCCCCATGGCTCACGCGGCTCGGCCATTTACCTGGCACGGTCCGGCTCTCCCCACCGATGATGGAAACACTTGCCGTGGTTGCCTATCGCGGACCCGTTTCGCGAGCCGATATCGAATCCGTGCGCGGGGTGGCTTGCGGAGAGTTATTGCGACAGCTGATGGAACGCGATTTAATTCGTATTGCGGGCCGAAGTGAAGAACTCGGCCGGCCGTATCTTTACGACACGACCAAGTATTTTTTACAACTCTTCGGACTGCCGAGTGCTGACGCCCTGCCCGACATTCAATGGGATCAAGTCCACGACGATTCGGACGATCCTGTGCATGCCGATCATGAAAGCGTCGATCCGGAGCCGAATGAAATCACGGAATCGGTCGTCGACGACCTGATGGATTGAGTTGACCAAACACCCTTTTGCTTATCATCCCTCGACCCCCAGTCGATTTGTTTTGAGTTCTACGAAGGAGTCTGTCGTGAGCCTTGTCGCTTTCGCACCCGAAACAGCCGCGTGTGTCTCCGCTTCCGCGCTGCCGGAGTCGATGGACATTTTCCAGCCATTCGCCATGCCGTTCGCCGTCATTGAAGATGAAGAGGACGATCTGTACGAAGGCGAACACGACTTCGATGAAGACGACGAAGACGAAGACTGGGATGACGACCTCGACGACGAAGATGACGACGACGCCGACGAAGATGACGACGAGGAGGAGGACGACGACGACGGCGATGGAGACTGGGAAGAAGTCGACGACGAAGACTTCGGTGACGACGACGACGAGTCCGAGGAATTCGGAGAAGACGACGACTGGGACGAAGACGATGACGACGCCTGGGACGACGACGAAGAAGAAGACGACGATGAGGGTGATGGCGAGGAAGACGGCGACTGGGATGAGTAGTCGCTGAGCCCTGCCTCACGGCGCCACCCTTTGCGGCAACGTGACCCCATGCCGCGGGAATCAATTGATGCTGCTTGGAATCATCAATCCACTTCATGCTTCCTTGAGGGAGAGGCGGGCGAAGCGAGGAGATCGCGTCCGCATTTCGAATCATTGGGGTGACACCAGACGGCTCGCGCAGTTCCGCTAACGAATTTTAGCGGTCGGGGCGCGAGCCCTCCGATGCGACGACGTGAAAACTGAATTGGAACGTAGCACTTGCGCTCTGCCGCTCACCGTTCATAGAACAGTGCCTAGTCCCCGAGACTGAACAGTTCTCGCAGCGCCTGGACCAAGCCCCGTTTATGGCCGTCGGCGGCATCTGTTTTGAGCGATGCCAACGGGGGATGAAGCAGCTTGTTGACGATTCGGTCGAGCGTCTTTGAGACCTCTTTGGTCATCGCCTCGTCCGCGCCAAGCGCCTCGAGCTTCGGCAGCAAGCGTTCCAATTCGTCACTCTTGATCTGGTGCGCCTGCTCTCGCAGCCGTTTGATCACCGGTCCGGTCGCTTGATGATTCAGATCGCGCAAGAAACGATGGGTCTCTTCCTGGATGATTCCCTGCGCCTTCGGCCACTCCTTTTCACGCTCACGACGGTTTCGTTGGCAGGCCGCTTGGAGATCATCAATCTGGTACAGATAGACGTTAGGAAAATCATCCAAACGGGCGTCAAAGTCGCGTGGCACGGCGAGGTCCAGCGCCAACAAGACTCGGTCCCGGCGACGAGTTCGCAACTCCGCAAATGTCTCGCGTGTCACGATCGGCTCCGGTGAAGCCGTTGTTCCGATCAACAGGTCCGCAGCGACGATTTCATCGTTGAGTGTGCCCCAATCAGCCGATTGAACCCCGAACGACTCCGCGAGCGAGCGAGCGCGGTCCGGATTCCGATTGAGAACGACGACATTGTCGGCACCTCCAGCGATCAAATAACGCAGGGTCTCCTCACCCATTTCGCCGGCGCCGCAAATCACGACTCGTTTTCCGGTGAGCTTGTCAAAGACTTCCGGCACAATTTCGCCAACGGCGACGCTCGGCACGCTCAACCGTCCACGGTGAATTTGGGTTTCCGTTTGAACGCGTTTCGCCGCCCGTCGGGCCGCTTCGAACAGAGCGTGAGTCAGGGGCCCCGATGATCCTGATTCCTGGGCTTGGTCGAACGCTTGCTTTACCTGGGAAAGGATTTGCGATTCCCCGATCACCATGCTGTCGAGGCTCGACGCGACTGTGAAAAGGTGTTCGACGGCATCAGTGCCGCTGCGGTAGATCATCTGATCCACGACCGCGTCGCTGTCGACCTGATGCTGTTCCGCCAAGAACGACACGACGGCATCCCGATTCAAGGATTCATCGTCTTCGGTCGCATAGAGTTCCGTGCGATTGCACGTGCTCAGAACGACCAACTCCCCTTTGGGAAACCGTTCGCGGAACGCGCTCAGTGCGGTTCCAACCTGATCCGCCGAAAACGCAATCTGCTCTCGAAACTCCACCGCAGCATCATGATGACTGCAGCCGATCATCTGCAGTCTCATCAGCTCACCCCGTGCGAGCTAAAGACGACCGAAACGAGAGCAAGCACCAGGAATCCGAGCGTCGCCAACGTCATGTAGAACGCTTTTCGCCCGCGGCTGACTGGCGTGTAGAAGAACTCGGCGACTGTCGCGGCGACCAACCACAAGAACAGAACCATGCTCAGCACGATGCCCCGATCGAGCCAATTGACTTGGCCGTCGGACGAGAGATTCACGTTCATCACGACACCCGCGACGACACCCACCGCGACCGCTGACGTGCTGACGACAAGAGCCTGTCGATTCGTTCGATCAAGCGTCTCCAGTGTCGGTAATCGAAAACGCTTTGAACCCGCGTGTTTCCGCTTCAGACGTCGCGCCTGAACCAAGTACATCACACCTGCGAGAAAACCGATGAGCACTGCCCCGGTCCCGAGCATCATCGAAAGCCCGTGGAGTGAACGCCACGCGTCCACCGCCTGCGTTCTCGAAAACGGCGTCCAACCGCCAACCCCGATGCCGACCAAGATGGTGGCCAGGATCAACGGAAGGAAGAAAAAGCTGATGATCGTTTCTCGTTGACGCAAAAATCCGATCACGAAACAAATCGCCAATCCAAGAGCCAGCAAAAGCGACCATTCCGCCCAACTCGCCAACAACCCGCGATCGTCCTCGACCGCCAAATCGACGACCCGCAAAAACAAGAAACTCACATGCGTGAAGATTCCGATTCCCATCATGCCGAGCACGGCCGGCGTGCGCCACTTGAACGTGCCGAAAACCTTTGACAATTCCAGCAGCAAAGCGACCAGATAGCTGGTGAAAAAGCAGGTGACGGAGATTTTGTTGAGGACGTCGAACAACACGTCAAGTGATTCCCGAACAACAGAGGGTTCCCCTCCATCGTACACATCAGGGCAAGAAAGTCATGACACCCTTGGATGCCTCACCGCCAGCGATCGGTCAACCACGACCGAACCTCGATTTTGCCGGTTTCACCGATTCGGATGCGGATCGCGCCGGACTCAGCAGTCCCATGCACGCCGCTGCCGGTCATCGAGAGCATTTGGCGGACTTCCTCTCGCGCTGACCGTCGCCCCCCACTGACCACGACCTCGCCCGGACGCGCCCAAGCCAGCACCGCGTCGGCGTTCATCGACAGGCTCCCATGGTGCGGTGCCATCAGCACGCCCTGCGGAATCGGACGATCCATGGAGATCAACACTTCCGTCCCCGGTGGTTCCAAATCACCGGGCAAGAGCAACGTGGTCCCGCCATGGTCGAGGCGCAACACGAGACTATTGGCATTGTCGCTTCCATCGACGCCACCGATCGGAGGATGGTTGGCAATGATCTTGGTCGACTCCCCCACCAAGTCTCCGCGAACCATTTGGCGAACTTCGATCTTCCGGGCGGCGATCGCAGCTCGCAACGCGGCAAGCCTTGGCTCGGATTCGTCCAACATGCCTGGAGGCGTGTAAACCGCACCGACCGAAAAGCGCTGCAAGATCGATGGCAACGCGTTGTAGTGATCCGCATCGGCGTGCGACAAAAACACGCCATCGAGATGCGAAATCCCCATCGACCACAACACCGAATCGATGTCCTGGCCTGTCCCACGATCATTGCCCATGCTGCCGCAATCGTAGAGCCAAACACCCGAGTCGGGCGTTCGCAGGACCACGCTCGTTCCGTGCCCCACATCGATGAACGTGGCTTCCAACGTGTTCTCGGGTAGCGGCGCCGGACGCAGCGCCAACATGAGAGCCGCCACGCCCCAAACGAATACCCAAGCGATTCTCAGTCGGGTCGCGTTGCGACTTTGCCAGGGAAGCGATCCGACAAGCACGCTGTAGAACAGCCAAACCATCCAGTTGGGAGGTGCCGGCAACCAAAAGTGACCGAACCGAATCGCACTCGTCCCATCAACGACCCACCACATCGCCCCGAGTGATGAATGACAGACCCATCCGGGAGCCGCACCAAGCAGTGGGTGAACGGGATCCAAAAGCACGGTCAACACGCCCGCCGGCAACGCCAACATCAGGCCGCTCCAAATCAACACGTTCGTCAAAACGCTGACCAACGAAACCATGTGGAATTGACTCCACACCAGCGGAAAACTAACCGCGGTAACGCACGCACTCATTTGAGCCGTCTGAATCAAGAGTCTGACAAAGGACTTGGTGATCGCGACGAAGCGGTTCGATGAATCCTCCACCAGCGCGCGAAAGCGAAGTTCTCGTTGCAGTTCTAACTCAGAGGCGGAAGTGCCGCGATTGATCGGGCGCCCCACCATCATCAGCGTTCCGACGGCGAGGAAGGACAGATGAACGCCCACGGCGAAAACATTCAACGGATTGGCAACGATCAGAACCAACGCCGCCGCACCAAGCAGATTGAGGGGCGGGCTCGTTCGTCGAAGAGCCGTCGCGACAAGCAGAGCCCCGACCAAAATCGCCGCGCGCATCACGGGTGGTCGATTGCCGGTCACTAACATGTACAAAACGCTGATCCCGACGATCGCGGCCAATCGGTAGGAGGTCGGCCACCCGAGAGCCGACACCAACCATCCAACGACCAAAACGATGATTGCCAAATGCAGTCCACTCACCGAGAGCAAGTGGGCGGTGCCTGTGGCAAGCAATGCGTTGCGGGTATTTTCATTAACAAACTCGCGTTGGCCGATCACCAGCGCGATCGCGAGTGGTCCAGTGACGTCATCGGTATGTCGCAACAACGATTCCCGACCCGACTTCGCAAACATGGCGATCCCTCGCTCAAGACTCGGCGAGGCTCGCTGCAACAACGTGATCGATCGCGCGTTTTTCGCTTCAATGCGGCCATGCAAATGCTTGCGTCGATAGAACTCACGCAAGTCCGCGGCGCCGGGGTTCGTCGGCGCCGCGAGTCCGTGAAGCAATCCGTAGATCTGCAAACGGTCGCCCGGCAACAGGTGGGAGTGATCCCCGTCCACAAAAACCAGGACGTTTCCCGTGGCCTCACGAAACCCCTCTTCGACTCGTAGCGATTCCAACTCCACCTCGAGCTGACTTTGCCAGGGAGAGTTCGAACGCGAGGAAAAGCGAATCGGATTCGGACGCAGCGTGACTCCGCGTTTCAATCGACCACGGACCACCATCGGATACTGCTCGCCCGCCACGGGCGGACTTAACGACGCGCTTCGATAACGGTGTTCATCCCAAGCGTGCCAGACCCCGAAACCGGCCATCACGGCAAGCGCCGTCGCAATCGATCCGGCAAACGCCGCTGCTCGAGGCCCCGAAGCCCGCCTCGCGAGCCAAGGAATCACGGAACCAAACAACGTGATCGAAGCCCAAGCAAGCACACTCGCTCGGAGAGAGTCAAAGCAAAAGGAATCGATGACGATGCCCAGAATCGCAACGCCGGTGATCGCCACGCAGGGATAGCGATGCAAACAGGACATCAACGGCCCGCGACGCGAAACGCAGCGCGCAACCATCCACCGCCGTTGTCGCTCGCCCCAGACTCCGTTCACGCCCCACCCATTGTTTCAAGTCCATCTCTGCCGCAGGTGCGGAAGTCGAACCGCGTGGGTATGGTAAAGCAATTCACGGTTCCGAACAGCAACCACCAACGGACTCCGCCCCCATGATCGCGAAACCTCACGCCGCTGCGATGCTCAGCGTCCCTCTGCTACTTCTGTTTTGCCTGACCAAGGCCGATGCCCAAGGGAATCCCGGTTTGAACTACCCCACTACCAAAACCGTCGACACCGAAGACGTCTACCACGGGATCACGGTCAAGGATCCCTATCGATGGCTCGAAGATACCGAGAGCAAAGAAACCGCCGAATGGGTCGCGGCACAGAACGAAGTCACCCGCGCCTACCTCGACGCGTTGCCACAACGCGAACCGATGCGTGAGCGGTTAGAAAAGCTGTGGAACTACGAACGCTATGGACTCCCACGCCGACGCGGCGATCGATATTTCTACTCCCACAACAATGGTCTCCAGGATCAGAGCATTCTGTACACCGCGGCAGGATTGGATGCCGAACGAGAAATCCTGATCGACCCGAACACGCTCAGCGAAGATGGCACCGTCGCGCTGGCGGGCACGGCTACCACCGAGGACGGATCACTCATCGCCTACGCTCTCGCTGACGGCGGAAGTGATTGGCGAACGTGGCGGGTTCGAAACGTTGCCACGGGCAAAGACACCGAAGACATCGTTCGCTGGGTCAAATTCAGTTCCGTCGCGTGGATGCCCGACAACGAAGGCTTCTTCTACTCTCGCTACAGCGAACCGACCGAAGGGTCCGAACTCACGGGAACCAACGAAAACCAACGCATGTATTTCCACGCGCTGGGCACGGTCCAAAGCGCTGACGAGCTGATCATTGAAACGCCCGATCATCCCAAGTGGGGCTTTTCTCCATCGGTCACCGACGACGGACGCTACCTCGTGGTCGGCAACTGGAAAGGCACCGAACCCAAGCAGCAGGTCTTCATCAAAGACTTGCGATCCGAAGACTCCAAAGTTAAACCGCTGATTGAGGGTTTTGACGCGGAATACACCTTCATCGGTTCGATCGAAGACACGTTCTTCTTCTTGACCGACCATGAAGCACCACGACGGAGGATCGTCGCCGTCGACGTGCAGAATGCCGACCGCTCCAACTGGCGCGAAGTCGTCGCGGAGTCCTCTGACGTCATCGAATCAGCGAGTCTGTTTGGTGAAACGCTGTACGTGAATTCGCTCCGCGATGCCCGCAGCTTGATCACGCGTCACAGCATCGCCGGAAAGAAGATCGACGAAATGCCGCTCCCAGGTCTCGGCTCGGTTTCCGGGTTTGGCGGTCGACAAGACGCCAGCGAAACATTCTTCAGCTTCACCAACTATGTCACGCCGGGTGCCATCTACCGCCTCGATTTGAAAACCGGTGAGACGTCGCTTTGGAGGCAAAGCGAAATCGCGATCGACACCAACGACTTTATCACCGAGCAGTTGTTCTGCACCAGCAAAGATGGCACCAAAGTGCCGATCATCGTGACGCGTCGCAAAGACAGCGAACTCGATGGCAGCAACCCAACATTGCTTTATGGTTACGGCGGATTCAACATCTCGCTCACCCCCTCGTTCAACCCGGGCGTGGCAGCATGGATCGATGCCGGCGGAATCTACGCGGTCGCCAATCTTCGCGGCGGCGGCGAATACGGTCGTAAATGGCACGAAGACGGAATGCGACTGAAGAAGCAAAACGTCTTCGATGACTTCATCGCGTCGGCTGAATACCTGATCGACAACAACTACACGACGGCATCAAGGCTCGGCATTCGCGGCGGCAGCAACGGCGGACTGCTCGTCGGGGCCGCGATGACACAGCGTCCGGAACTCTTCGGCGCCTGCTTGCCCGCCGTCGGTGTGATGGACATGCTCCGCTATCAAAAATTCACCATCGGTTGGGCTTGGGTCTCCGAGTACGGCAGCAGCGACGAGCCTGATCAGATCGAAAACCTGCTTTCTTACTCACCACTGCACAACCTTAAAAAAGGCACCAAGTATCCGGCCACCATGGTCACCACAGCAGATCGCGACGACCGTGTGGTTCCCGGTCACAGCTTTAAATTCGCGGCCGCACTTCAAGCGGCGCACGGCGGTGACAAGCCCACGCTGATTCGTATCGAGACCCGCGCCGGACACGGCGCAGGAACGCCCGTGAGCAAGCGTATCGACGAGTACGCCGATTACTGGGCGTTCTTGCTCGAGAACCTGAAGTAGTCGTCGCTCAGGCTTTCGTCACCGCCTCATATCGGGCCGGTACCCGGAACGGTTTCATCACCACGTGGACGCGGTTGGTTGGATTTCCCTCCGCGTCCACCAAGGGCAATTCGGCATCACACCAGCCGAGAATGCTCTCGCGATGACATCGGGTGTCGAAACCCTGTTTCGCGAGCTTACGTGCATAGAGCAGTGCTCGACCTCCGACCGTGCAGTAAGGCACGATCGTTCGATCCCGGTACTGGTCGGCCTCGTCTTCGAATTGTTCCTTCGAAACGGCCCCCGGAATCATCGAGACCGACCGTTCGGCCTCGGAACGTACATCGACCAAGACCACGTCATCGCTGTCGAGTAAGCGTTCGAGTTCACGCGTTTCGATCGACTCGATGCTTGGCGATCCGGTCAGCCTCAGCATGCTGGCCATGAGCGAGATGAACGCATGACTGATCGCCTTCATCGCCGCACCGTGATTGGGCATCGCTACGCCGCCTTGCGCAGGTCCGATGCTCCGCTCACCGTTTCGCGATGCTGAAAGATCAATGTCGGCGTCACATTATGTTGCGAGCGCACGACGTACCCGAACTCTTCCATCAGATTTGCGACCGGATCATTGGCGGCATCCGAAGCGTCGGGCGCATCGGCATCACCATTTGTATCCGGCTCGAGCTCCACTGCGATCGTCGGCCGGTGCAATGTGATCAGGTTCCGAGCCCCCCGCAACACGTTCGCACCATGGCCTTCCGCATCGATCTTCAAGAACGAAATCGGGATCGTGTCGGAGAGTTCCTGATCGAGCGTCGACACCTCGACCGGAGTCTTCCCTGATTGGTCGATGCGATTCATGCCGCGATTCTTCTTGTTGACCACGCTCATCTTCAGTTCACCCGGCTGATCACTGACCGCCTTGTTGACGCAAGTGATGCTGCCGCTGAGTGCATTGAGCCGCACGTTGTATTTCATCAAAGCGAACGTCGTCGGAAACGGTTCAAAGGCGATCACATGACCGGCTCGACAGTGCTTGGCAAAAAAGATCGCGTGATTGCCGACAAAAGCACCGACGTCGACGAATAGCCCCGGCGCCGAATACCTCTCCGCGATAAAGCTGAGAAAGTCGTGCTCGTAGAATTGCCCTCGGCGAAGCGCCTTGGTGATGTGATCGCGACGATAAGAGCGGAGTTTCGTCGACTCACCGTTCCACGAGACGTCACACGTTCGGTACTTGATCGGGTTTGCAAGCATTTTCCGCCGCGTTGTTTCAAAGGATTGGATTCAGCCGAGAGTGATAGGAAAGTGAACACCCGCGAGTCTATGGAGAATCGACACACTGACGGTCGTATCAACCGTATCGCTCGCGACGCTTCCATCGGGTCGGGTCCAATGCTCGAGCCTGCTTGACGCCGAATCTCTCACGCAGCTCGTGCCCGAGACCGATCGATCGAGATGTATCGTTGCCTCCCCATCGCGGTGCTCCCTCATGGAAAATGTCCGTCGTTCGCCGATCCCGACTCTGCTGATCATGGCCGCTTTGATCGGGGGCGGATACTACTTTTCACAGAACTTCAAAGTCAAAGGCCTCGACCAGCTCTCGGTCGAAAGCCGCGATGTGAGTGTCTCCGAAGCGAAGTCGACTCAGGTCTCGGATTCATTTCATTACGGCGCGGGTTTCTTCGATGACGCCGAAGCCCCTGCCGAATTCGTCGCCCGTCCCGACGCGACGGTCGTGCCGCGAGACGCACATCGTGAAACCGTCACTGTCTTGTCTTGGGCATTGGATGGCTTCGGCCCCAGCAAGCTCGCAAACGATCGTGCGCGACAAAACCTGGTCCGCATGATTCGCCAATACGATGTGATTGCGTTGCAACAGATTCAAGCCGTCGAACGGGACATCATCCCGCGACTCGCCGACGCCCTCAACGAAGGCAGCCGACGATACGATTTCGCGATGGGTGCCGCCGACGGTCCGGCCGATCAACGTGAACAGCTCGCGATCCTGTTCGATACCGAACGGGTATTGATCGACCGCACTCAGGTCTACACCATTGCCGATCCGAATTCTCAGATGACATTCGATCCGCTCGTTGCTTGGTTCCAAGTCAAGGGTCCATCGTCGGACAGTGCGTGGACGTTTTCGCTGGTCAACCTCCGGGTGAACCTGTCACGCGCACCCGCCGAAGTCGCGCTGTTGCCAGGCATTCTTTCATCGGTTCGCAACGACGGGCGTGGCGAGGATGATGTCGTGATGGCGGGTCTCTTTCAGGCGGATGACACGTACCTGATTCGCCGCGTGATGGGTGATCAAACCGCCGTCGCAGTTCGCAGCGCAGCGACCGATATTTTCGGACGCCACCAAACCTGCAACATCGTCATGAACTCAGCTCACACGAGCGAGTATCTGGGCCGCGGCGGACCCATCGACTTCTTACGGAAATTCAACCTCAGTCTCAGTGACGCGGAAACGCTCAGCCATCACTTGCCCGTTGTCGCGGAATTCACTTCCAGAGAAGGCGGGCTCTAACAACTCAAACTGAGCGGTTTGTGTGAATTCACCCTCCCTCGTATTGTCTTTGATGCCAACGGCATCAAAGACAATACGAATGGGAGGGTCGG
>JBCBOT010000254.1:0-11827 GCA_039821165.1 Planctomycetota bacterium
ATGCTCAAGCTTCAGTCAAAGCACTGAGCGAGATGCAGGAGCCTGCCTCTCAGGAGATGGACAAAACTGAGCTCGGTGTGTCCTACACGCAAAAGCTCTTTGAGTTCGCCAAGGACAGAGTCCTTTCGTTCCTAGATGGCGAAAAGGGACTCAATGACCTTAAGCCCATGGGGCGCGTTGGCCACGACGAAATCAGCCATGTGCTCAAGGCGTTTCCTGATTCGATACCCATCGTCCCGGAAGCCGGAGCTTTGGGTGAACCGACGCCCCAGCAGGTCTACCAAGAGCAGACCGGTCTAAGCCCGTTGGAGCAATACCAAAAAGAAATCCCCTCGCTTGAAAAGCAAATTGAGAGGGAGATGGATAGATGAGTCAGTGTTTGCTGCAATTGGTGTTGCGCTAGCATCGCCAATTGCTCTTTCTCGTGCTGCCTTGGCTGAGAATGCAGTCGTGGCAGTGGTTAATTCCTTGCTCCCATGCCGGCGCATGGTGCATTTCTTTCTCAAGGAGTTTGATAGATGGCTACGTTGAAACAGGTTCTATGGGCAGTCTTCGCTGTCGGATTGTTGGGGTTCGTGCTACTGGTTTGGGCCGAGTACAAGGTCAACCAAATCTCCAATTCGGTCACCAGTCGCGTTGAGGTCCTGGTTGATGAAGTCGTAGAGGCTCCGTCTCGAGCACTGTCGAGTGCGTTTGAGACCGCTCAAGGTGCCGGGCAAGACTTCAATGATCGGATCAACGATGCGATTGAAGAGGCGGGCTATGCAGACCAAGTCAATGGTGCTGCGCAAGCAGTAGGTGATTTTGTCGAGTGGATCATTCCCTTCTAAAACCGGTTACCGCACATGCTCACGGCACTGTTTGTTTGGTTTGTCTGTTTGTGTTTTTTCTCGAAGTTTGAATAGGAGGAACTCATCTTTGCATTGAATGTGACGTTGCTCGTGTGCTGCGGTAGCTTGATCCGCGTCATTCGATGCTGACTGTCAAAGAGGCTGCGGCAGAGCTAGCTGTTTCTACACGCTTCGTCTACAGGCTGTGTGCCACTGGCGAAATTGACAGCTACAGGCTCGGCTCAACGATCCGCATCCGCAAGGAAGCAATAGAGCGCTACTTGGAGGCGCAGAAAAAAGGAGCGTCGCAACGCAGTGTTGTGACGCCCCAAGGGCGTAAGTCATCCCTTTCGGTTCTCAGGCTACGGGGATGACGAACCATGAAATGGTACTTTGTTTGCGATTGTGGGGCAAAGTGGTTCGGTGATGAGCCAGAAATGCTTTGCCCTCGCTGCTCGTGCTGGTGCAAATCCCGCGAGCGGCTCAAGCCACCATGGAGGTGATGGCAGATGCGGCATGGACGCCGCTTTTTTCCAACTTTACCCGCCGAGTCAATTCTCTTGTTCGGACCCGACGGAGGGAGGCGTTCGAGATAATTCTCGCGTTTGTTCGGAGGGTTCTATCCGACTCGCCGCAATTCTCGAAGCAAGAAGTCGCTCTGCTCACCAATGTGAGAATAGTGGCGCGAGATCATCGAGGCGTCACGGTGGCCGGCGAGCTTGGCAACCGTCAGATGCCCCATGCCCGCTTCCAGCATTCGCGTCACCCAGGCATGCCGTAGGTCGTACAGGGCAAACTTCTTGCCCGTTTTCTTCGCGATTCGCCTCATGGCACAGTTGATTGAATCTTTGGTCCATGGCCGCCCTCGGCTGTTGCAAAAGGCGAAGCTAGCGGTATTTGTCAGCAGCGTTTTAGCCTTTTCATTCAGGTAAATTACTCGAGCGTGTTTCCGTCCTTTCGATTCGTTGACGGGAAAGATAACCTGGTCGCCTTGAATGTGCCGTTCTTCGATTGCACGCGCTTCCTGTGGTCTTGCTCCAGTTTGCCATACAAATGCGAGCAGCTGCCTGAACTCGCGATTTGAGTGGCGAAGCATCTTTTTGTAGTCTTCGAAACTGGGGCAATTATCTCGCCGCTCCATGCTTGGTTTTTCAATACGCTCAATCGGGTTCTCACTGATGTAACCTTGCCTGACTCCCCATCGAAATGCTCGTTGCACGGTAGAAGCCATGCAACTCTGATAAGAGCTGGACCAGTCTGGATTCAGCCATTCACTGATGTGCAGAGGCCTCACTTGCATGGCGTCCATTGACGGTGTTTGCAGGGAGTCCAGGAAACTCTGCAAGCGAATCGTTCGTGTAGCGAACGTCGATTGGGCCCTGTTTTGCTGCACCCACACCAGGAACCTGTCGAGCAGCTCTGCGACGCTGATGAGTGACGACGGAAGTGAGTCAGCCGCCTTCAACTTGTGGAACATCTTTTCTGCCGCTGCTTTCTCCTTTCCAAGGTTGTGCGTTTTTCCGTCGATTGTGACGTAGTACGTCTTGCGATCTTTTCGGTACCAGAGCTTGTTCGGTCTCGCCATTTGGAATGCCTTGGGTTTACTGTCATGTTTGCTGTCCGCGTCCTTTCGATCGTACGCAAACGCCTTGAATCGCGGCATTTATTCCATCGTGTTCCCCGTCTTCACACGGCAGAGGTCACTGGTTCGAATCCAGTATCGCCCATTGACTCTTTCGCCTTTCTGGCGACTCTTCTCCTGGACGTACCTCTTTCCGTACCCTCTTCAGGAGAGACGCGATGCCGCGTCAGCCAAAGCCGTACTACCGAAAAGTGCAAAAACGCTGGGTCTGCACAATCGACGGTAATCGAATCACGCTCGGACCCGATAGACAAAAGGCGTTCGAAAAATACCACGCACTGATGCTGGATCGTGACTCGGTCAAGGCCGAGCTTTGCACCCTCTACGAACTGTCGCAGTCATACCTTGATTGGGTGCGAGACAACCGCAAGTCGCTGACCTACGACAAGCACAGGCACTATCTGAAGAGTTTCATTGAACACGTCGGGAAAACAATGAAGCCGGGCGGCCTACGTCCGCACCATGTCACCAAGTGGACCAACAGAGATTCGTGGAATCCTACGAGTCGCAACGATGCAATCACAATCGTCAAGCGAATGCTGAACTGGGCAGTCGACCAAGGCTATCTCTCGACGAACCCAATCCCTCGAATGAAGAAGCCGAAGGCGAAACGCCGCGAGGTTATCTACACTCCAGAGCAATGGAAAGAGATACGATCGCACGCTACCGGGCCGTTAATTCCGCTCCTTGACTTCCTTTGGGCCACTGGGTGCCGTCCCAAAGAAGCGCGGACGCTCGAGGCGCGGCACTTGCACGATGACCTGGTAATTTTCCCACCAGATGAGTCCAAGGGAGAGACTGACTCGAGGGTCATTTTCCTAACACCCGAGTCGCTTGCGATTATCCGTCCACTTCTAAAGGAACGTCCCACTGGCCCTTTGTTTCTAAATTCCCAGGGGAAGGCTTGGACCAAAGACTCGATCAAGTGCCGTCTCGCACGGATTAGCGAGAAGGTCGGCTTTAGGGTCATTGCGTACGGTGCAAGACATAGCTACGCCACGAACGCGCTTATCCGCTCGGTCGATACTGTTTCTCTCTCGCATCTGATGGGCCACTCTGACACAAGAATGATCAACAATTACGCCCATCTGTCGCAAAACGTTGGGTTTCTTCGTCAGCAAGCCAAGAATGCGATCACTCCGCTCGCCGAAAACGCCTGACTTGTGTCCCAAGCTTGGGACACCGAAGTCGGCCACCGGAGCAGATGGCTGCTCATAGCTTCGGTGAAACGCCAATGTCGCTCTTGGTTCAAGCATGGTCATCGGACCCAGGCCACCAGAATCGAATGCGATTCCATAGTCGCTTTTTTGAAGATTGAAATCGATCATTGATTTCTGCGTCAACCGGCGTTCGATCTTTACCGAAGTAGGTAGACTTTGCCGCCTTGTCTCGCCGCTGCTCGGCTCGAACCATTTCGTCAGTCCAAGGCTCCGCTTCTATGACGCGGTTCCGCCGGACAATGTAGTGCGAGCGGCAAGGAAAATTCCAGTTACCGATCGACGGAGTTAGCGACACCGTTTCACCGTCGAAGATCAGTTTCCAATCAGTCGGTGTGAACGGGGTGACGACTTCGAGCGAACATCCGCAGCAACACAAATGCATCGCCGTTGCAAACTCCATCGATATGTACAGCACACCCGGCTCAAGTGGCTGCGGTGCGTGCTGCACAAAGCGGTGCTCCAGGCTTCGGTACAGCATCACGGATTCACCTCGTTTGATTTGGACTCGACATTGATCACGGTGTTGACATCGATCGTAAAGAGAGACTCCAACTCGCCGATCGTGTCATGGTAGAATCCGCGGAACCTCTTCCACTTGATTACAGCGTGCGCGGCGTTCAGTGCGTTCAATTCGGCGATCTGAATATTCGACACGTACATGTCTTTATCGCCACCACCGGCGAACGAAACGTTGCCCTCGTGGATGTGTTCGCGACTATCGGGCAAGCTGGCGGTCGTGCGAATGATGCCAGTCAGAGCGCCAGCGATCAGGTCGATTCCCATTCCGCAGTCTATGAATGCCACGCCGAGTTCTTCCAACTTTGCAAAGATTGCTTTCTTGGCTGCTCCGTTGTCAATGCAGATGAACGCGAAGGTTACGCCATCGAGAAGGTGCAGGTTCGAAGGTTCCAGCATCACCGGGTGGGCAACGATGTTGCGATGCATGTTTGCGTATGTATCGCGATGGTGGTCGACTTTATGAGGCTCTTCTCTCAATTGCTCGATCGAAGCCGCGCCAGGGGAGCGAAAAGCAGTGTGAGTTTCCACCACGTCGCCGTCGAACGTACGGATTTCACTCACTGGTGACTTCGAAACGAGATCGAGTATGTACGAACCCGTACCGCCGACACCGATGATGGCGACGCGTTCGCAGCGAAGTCGGTCCACGACGGCACCTGTTCCGGCGCGGCTAGTCGCCGTGTCGGCGTATTGAAACACGCTATCTTCGTCCTCGTCGGCGGCTCGGAAGACGCGAGGGTTCGACTCTGGTTCGATCGCTTGAGCTGGACCAGAAAAGATCCCAGCGTACACGGTCATCTGGTGATAGTAGTCGCGATAGCCTCCCGGTGGCTTCCGCGAGAACTTCAGTTTCGCAACGAAACCATCTGCGACTCGTTCGCTGACGGACGAGTGAGGTTTGATCGGCTGCCCCTCACCCGCGTACGGCGGTTCGCCAACGAACAGAATCCAGTGGTCCTTTGGTGGCTTCGTTTTGTCGCCTGCCAAATGCAAAGGGCTGGCAAATGCACCGCGGCACACCTGGCCCTCCGCATTGACGTAAGGGACATGCTTCATGACCAAGTAGCCTCCATGCACTTGCACGCAGTAGCCTTCGTCACGAAGTTGCTGAAGATCGGCATTAAGATTGAACAGTTGGCGAGACATTGATTCGCGTTCCTTGCTTGATGTGGAGAGTACAACCGGGGTTGAGATCGCCAGCGGGCGGCTGCGTTGCCGCTTGCTGGTAGGTGATCGTGTAGATCAAATTTGGGTCTTGATTGCCCGGACGTGCCAGCTGAACCAACTGCTCGTAGGTGATCGTTGGCTCGGTGACTATGTGCGGCCGAGTATTAACGAAGATCTCGTAGCTGACTGGCTTGGACGCCGTAATGAATCGCTCGACGTCGGGCTGCGTCAGGTCAATTGAGGCGGCGGGATCGATCAGTTGATCGGTCCCACCAGGGACATCACGGAATACGCCAACGTCGTCCGAGATATCCGCCAACTGGTAAAGCTGACTGCCCTGAATATTTGGCAAGCCCCATGACACCTGCCGGTCATTGAGGCAAAACCGGAATACACGATCACCGGCGAAAGCGACAAAACGCTCGATACCACGTGCTCGCAAGTCGAAGGTCTCTTTGAGGCGAACATCCTCAAAATCGCGACCAGGAAGGATGGCGAAAAGCGTGTAGTCCTTAACCGGAATGAGTCCGGCAGCTTCTAGGATCTGGCGACCAGTAGGGACCGGATCCGAGATTGTGTACGGCTGGAATTCCAGGCCGCCGCAGGCCAATTGAAACTTTGTCATCTGCAATCACACTTTCTCTTGGGAATGAGGCGAGGAAATCTCCCCTCTAAGAGTGCAATCGCTGCGACCTGAACCATCCGGTAACGAATTCAAAAACTTTTTTCGAGTTCGCCTTCCGGCACTGGTCCACAGATGAAGAACGCGGGACAGCCTGGGCACGAATGAGCCTTAGGCATTGCCGGAAATTCGCCGGAGCGGATGGACCCCAGCACTTCGCGAAGAGTGCTCGCCCGAGTGCTCAGCACTTTGGCTGACATATTCAAGGGTTTCGTTTCCTTGTCACTAAGGTGAACAAGTTCGACTTGATTTGTCGGCGTGTGGTCGTAAGCGGCTAACAGCAGAGCAGCAGCCGAAAGGTCTCTCGTGCTACTCTTGAACCCGCCGGTTCGCACTTGCCGCAGAAGAAAGGAACCACTGTCGGTAGCAAAGCAATCGTCTGGACTGAACGTTATCCTGTCACCATCGATAGTGACAGCCAGGCTCGGCAAATGGACTGGTGATCCCGCACTCCTCGTGGTTAGAAAGAACTCAATCAGCGTTACCGCCATACCCGACAATTCTTTTGCGTATCCGTGCTCGTCCAAGCGGTTCGACTTGAAGGCCTCGTCGATACGTGTGCGGATTTCGCTGTTCGATAATTCCGTTATGCCGTCGGAAACAATCAGCTGGCAAATCTCGCGCACGGCGTCGTGCATCAGCATGTAAGGTGACATTTTGCGACGACCTCCAACTTGAAGAATGTGGGTATAAAAAAATCGCCGTGGGCATTTTTCGTACAGACCAATTTGCGCAGCCGAGAAGGTGACTTCGCCAGTGACTCGAATCGGAATGGTTCCGTTACTGGTTGGGGTGACAACTCGATCGTTAGGCGTAACGTGACTGCGATTGAGCCAGGGGCCAAGGCGATCCAAGAACGGAGACAACGGCCAACGGTGATTGTTGGCTTTCTTGGTCGGCGCATAGGCTATCAGTCGGTCGCGTGCTCTAGAGAGCGCAACATAGAATATGCACTCCTGCTCTTCATCGTGGCCCGCCCGTGCGGCAGCGATTGCGTCATCGCCCGCTCCTGCGATCATGCCGTCGGGCGGCGGACACACAGGTTTATCGAAGTTCTTCGGTAGCGAGGTTTGGTTGAGTCCCGGCAGATGAACCACTGGAAACTCTAGGCCCTTTGCACCGTGAACGGTCATCAATCTAACTCCATCAAGACCGCTCGCAGATTCCGGTAGCTTGCGTAAGTCTCGATCGTCTTTTAGCCGAACAAGACGCCGAATTCGATCCAAGAGACGTGGCACCGGTAGCCCTTTTCCTGCCGGCTGAACCCTCAAGAAGTTCATGAATTGCCATATCGCAATTCCGCCGGTTTTTTCCACAGTGGATCCCGCAGTTGCCACCTCTGCCGCCATGCGTGTTCGATCCAGCAAAACCGTTGCCAGAATTATCCATGGAGCTGATGATTGGTCGAAGCCCCGCAATATCTGAGCGATTTTTTCCAAAGTCGCCTTTCCATCTTCAGACACTTTATCAAAAGTCTCTATCTGTGTAGGCCATTGCGCGGGATCAACATTGTCGTCTCTCAAATGGCCGATGGTCTCGGCCACATCCCCCAGCGTCATCGTGGATTCCGAATGACAGCCTATTCGCAGCAACCCCATTGCGCGACGATCCGTTAGCAATGAAAGAAACGCGAGTAGATTCTTAACTTCCGCGCGCTCAAACAGACTTCCAAGGAACAGGACCGGAATCCCGAGACGCTCCAGATCGCCAGCCAATGTCGACAGCTTCTCATTTCCGGTGCAAAGAATGGCTTGGTCGCGAGAGTCGTGGCCCTCCGCTCGCATTTGTTCAATCGCGTCCGCCAACGCAAGCGTTTGCTGACTCGCTTGGTCAACGGTTCGCAATTCAATTTCCGCCCCAGATGCATCGCGTGTAGCTGTTAGACCGTCTGCCCCATTTCCGGCCAGCATGGTAGCGGCAAACGCGGAAAACGCATCGGTGATCTCAGGGACACTTCGATAGTTGTTTTCCAGAGGCATTCTCAGCCCTCCGGGAAAATCCGCCGAACCGAAGCGTTTCATATTGAAACTTGATGCGCCTCGGAAACGGTAAATCGACTGTTTCGCATCCCCTACCGCCCACAGGTTCGTTCCATCGGGGCAAATCGCTTTCAACAGTCGCACACTGCTGCGGTTTACGTCTTGGTACTCGTCAACCAGAACATGGGTGTACGTCTGAGCGATCGCCGACGCAATGGCGGGATTGCTTTCCAGTAATGTCACCGGCATCGAAACAAGATCCCCAAAATCAATGCAGTGCTTTGCTCGCTTGATTCGCTCATAAGCATCGAAAACTCTTGCAACTTCGAGGCATTTCTCCGCACGAACTCGCAGTTCATCGTCTCTTGACTCTTCGGCACGAATCCGCATCGCCTCTGCAAGCCGTCGATAGGCATCGGGGCCGACGACCTCATCTTTCGCGCGCGAAATCGCCGTCAGGATGTCATCAATGACCGGGGCTGGATCATAAACGTTTTGGTAGTGTGAAAGCCCAAACTGGGGGAACTGTTCCTCCAACAGTTCCACCGCTTCGGTTTTGTCGATCATACGTGGGTCTTTTTCTAGGCCCACCTCCGCGTGGAAACGTCGTATCAAATCCAAGCCGAATGCGTGAAATGTTCCGATCCACATCGCTGCCGATGCATCTTTGTTCGTTTCCGCGATTCGGTCAGCCATTTCGGCTGCTGCCTTGTTGGAGAACGTGAGCAGCAAGATACCCCTTGGATCAATTCCCTCGGCCAACAAGCCATCGACGCGCGACGTGAGTGTTTGGGTCTTGCCGGTTCCAGGACCAGCCTCAACGAGTAGCGGCAGGCCACGATGCGAAGCGGCTTCGGATTGCTTAACATTGAGCGGACGCGCAACGGCCGGCGAACCGACCGGTTCTTCGATTATGGGAAGCAGCAGAGCGTCAAGAAGCTGTTGAGCGACAACATCAAACGGAGCACCAAACCTGGTCGCGATCTCTGTTGCCGACATTTCTTCGTCAAGATGCAAACACCCAACGACCGATCGAGGCATCAAGAACTCGCGTGCGAACAGATCCATTTGAACTTCGCGTCGCTGACGTTTGCCGTAGTCGACGACACGGTCTTCGGCGATCGGAGATGGCTCTGCCGGCCGCGCCGGGTCTACGTTGATGCTCGGCGTCGGGTCATTTTCGTCCCCAAGTGCAACATGCCCGAGTTCGTGTGCCGCCAAAAAGGCACTCTCGAATTCAGTGCTGCATCGCTCGTGGAGAATAAGCAGCTCCTCATGAATGTATTTCGCTCGGCCTCCATCCAGGATTGCGGCTCCCGGTTTGGTTGGTTCGATGCAGATACCGCGACTCGTGATTTCCGCTCGCACAAACTCGTATGGATTCGTTGGATCAAGTCCACGGCTAACGGCTGCAGCGTGAAGTCGAGCGGCGATCGTGCGCGCTTTCTCAATCGAATCCATTTTCTAGTTGCCACTAATTAGTTCAGTCACACGATGGGGTTCGATCTCGGCATCTTTCAAAATCTGCTCGAAAGTTACCTTCTGAGGCGCGGCAGGCTTGACCTCGGACTTGCGGCTCACGCCCGTAGCAGTTCGAGGCGATTCGTTAAGGGAAGCAACCAATCGTTCGATGCTGCAATTTATCTGCTCGGCCAACGACTGTAGAAAAACCTCTGAGATGGACGATGCAATTACACGTCGTTCCCGTAGAGCCGAAAACACCTGTCGTGGGAGATTGAGTGCCGCTGATAGCTGATTCAGTTGCGATGGCTGCAGTAAACCGAGTGGATCTGTAGCACCGCCGGGAACGGTTTCCACGTGTCGCTTCCAGGCCGCAGAAATCACACGCTCGTCGGTGTCAGAGACGGTGCCTCCCCCGTGGTCTGGTATCGCTGAAATCTCCCTAGCTACATCCAACAGCTCGACAGCGAACTGTGGGTATAACTGCAAATACCGCTCAAGTGACTTTCTCCCCGTATCTTCCTCCATCATGAAGGCTTCCACGACCGCGTCCAAATCTGGTTTCATGTTCTCTTCGTTCATTCCTGTTCCTCCGCCAGCAAGTTTCGCAATGTTCGAACGGCTTCTTTGCCGTACTCGCGAACGGTTTTTGGCGTTTTGCCCAGCGTTTCGCTGATTGAGACGACGTTGGGATTCTTTGATTCAAACGGAATTCCCTGCCGGATCATCTCAATTACTACGCGCAGGTGGTCAGGCAAATGATCAATCGCATCGAAGTATCGCATCCGGTAGTTTTTGTCGCCCAATTTCTCGAAATCGATGGAATCACTGGTTTCGAGCTGGCTTTCTTCGTGTTCGGACATGTCGCCGCTCGCTTGGACACCGCTGAGGTTCGCGTAGCGTTTCGCGTGTTTGACTGCGTTCCTGACAGCTGTTGCCCTCAGCTTCGCAATACCACGCTGGAAACGAATTTCAAAGAAGTCGAGCCGCTCGTTGTATTCCTCACGGTCTTTCGCCAGCAGAATTGCAAACTGCTCGAGAACCTGTTCGCGAATCTCAACGTCGACGGCGCGCTCCGTGTCTTTTCCAATGCGGTTTGGATTTGGCAGCTGGGTCAAAACTCGTTTAAGTAGGGCTCCATATAACCTCTCAAAGGTTGCATCTGTGGCCGGATACTCTCGTCTAGAGCGAACAAAATACAGAATGCACTCAGCAGGTACGAACTCGTCTGAGTTTTTCGACAAAATTTCGCACTGCCGGACTAGTTCACTGTCGGACAGTGTTTCCAATTTGCACAGTCTCGTTGCTACTGGATCAAGCCGGGTACAGAGTTTCCCGTCCTTTGTTTTTCTTAGCGAACTAACCACAGTTGCCCCGCGTTCATACTTTCGCGATCCGTCTGGCCAGAGCCTTTGGCCGTGAAGCATTATGTATGCGAATAAAACGAAAGGCTATACGGCTGTCGAGATGAGCGGCAGACACGCAATCCCTCTGCACCGGTGGCCGACGCCGGGGCGTCTTGCCGTACCAGCCTCTGCACCCCCAGTGCAGGCTCAAGCCAAGTTCTGTCCGTTTTTCCAAGTGAAACCGAGGGATGTCGCTCCACACAGCACACCGAATACCATCGATTCCTACTGGAATCGTGCACCATTCGTGCACAAGGTCAGGTGTTGGACACTTGGGGCCTTACCAGCCGTCCAACAGCTCCGGCGGCGCGAAACGAACCAAATTCTTTTCCCTCCCAGCCTACATGGAAAGCAAGGATCGCACGAACGGCGTAGAGTGAATACGTCAAGCCAGCAGGGGCAATCAACAGACGGGTTCCGCAAGCAGAATCGAGTGAGGAGAGACTTGGGACTCGTCTCACGTCTCAATCTGCGTCAGTGGAATCCGCTCGTCTTGTGGCCTCACGTCGGACCTCTGACAGCCACAGTTTCGCCAATTCGCCGATGGGTGTCTCATCTCCTCGGATTGCAGCTAGAACGCGCAGCGCCAGAGGACTAAGCGAGTTGACTGTGTGCTGTGAAAGGGCTGGTCCCTTCGAATCGTTCGCCGCCGCGCATTGAGATACGGCCATTTCGAACTCACGCTCATTCATGAAGCGGATGCCTCGAGGAACTTGGTCGCCATCCGTAATCCGCGACCGAATCACAGGTCTGCGAAACGGAGCACCGCAAAGTGACCAGTGAGCGGCAACTTGTGTGATAATATACATTACGGAAACTCGATGGTCGCAGGCTTGGTCACGGTCCGTTGCTATGGCGAAGGAGAACGCTCCGCTTGCTCTGTTTCGTGAATCCAAGAATTTGCGAGATCGGCTACTTTCG
>JBCBOT010000255.1:0-11817 GCA_039821165.1 Planctomycetota bacterium
CACGCCGCTTGCGGACGCATTCGGCGTGTATCCTGACACGGAAACCTGTTGAGACGCGAGGTTTAGCCCTTAGAGAAGAGCGGTCTCAAAAAATCCTTCGACAGCGCGTCCGATTCCGTTTCCCCGCGGAGTCTAGCGAAGTGTCGCCCCATTTTGGCGGCAACACGCTCGCCCCATCCTAGGATTTAAGATGTCGCCCCCTCCCGCACTCGCCTTCATCCCCCTCTTCTTTCTCGTCTTCCAAGCCGTCGCGACGGCTCAGACACCGAGCGTGGACAAGATTCGTGCCTTGCTCGAATCCGAAGAGCCCTCGATCGTCGAGAACTTGAAAGCCGCGGAAGAGTCGTGTCGGCTGGCACTCCGTGAATCTCCCGGCGATGTCAGCTACTCGGTGCTGCTCGCCGAAGCACTACGTGGGCAGGAGCGACTGGACGAAATCGCGGTCGCACTCAGTCCCGCAATTGATGCCCACCCGCGAGCCACCGAACCGATCCTGCTGCGCGCCCTCGCGAATCAGGACCTTGGCCAGTTTGAAAAGGTCCTCGAAGATGGTGAACGTCTCGCGAACCTCGGTTTCGGGATGGGGAATCTATTGATCGCCCAAGCCTCGCGAGAGGCAGGGTTGCCAATGCGGGAACTGAAAAGTCTCACTCGTCTCATGGACCTTTACCCGGAGGGTAAGAGACTCTCCGAATGGAAATACTCGCGCGCTCAACGGCTGACCGATTTCCATCTCTACGACTGGGCGGAATCGGATTTGAGAGCCAGCATCGAGTCCGAATGGGCACCTCTCAAGGTGTTGCTGCTGGGCGAAGTCTTGGCACGACAACATCGCTGGGAAGAAGCCCAGGTTGCGCTCGAGGAAGTGTTTGAACGCACGGACCCATCGCGTCATTTTATCGGCCACCTGCGTCAAATGAATGTGTTGCTGCAGATGGACGAAATTGAAAAGGTTCAGTTTCTATTCAAGCGATACGACGAAAACTACGCCAACACCGAAGCCGCGAGTCGTGCCGATAAAATTCGGGCATCGCTGTCACAACGTCTCGCCGTAATCGAAGAACTCAAGCGGGCCGCCAAAGACCAAAAACGCCCCTCCGGATTTGAGTCCGAAGAAGATGCAAAAGCGGATCGTCTCAGGATGCAGCAACTCCGATCCTCTACCACATCAAAAGACATCGATGAACTGAAAACGCTCCTGATTCGACACGCACAGTTTGGCATGGAAAGTGAAGAGATCGAATACGCAACTGTCATGCTCAAACTACTCGCGGATGGAGCCTCAAAATTTCGACTGACTGATTCGGAGGTGGCTCGCAAAACGACAGTCCAGTCTTGGTTGCAGATCCAACAAGACAATCCTGACATGGCTTTGAAAGAAGCGACTCAGGCAACGGAAAGCGATCCGAATTTCGGGGACGCCTGGCGTATGCGGGGATTGGCGGCGTACTTGCTTGATGACAACGATCGCGCCCTTGAGCACCTGTCGCGAGCCGTCGAACTCGACCCGCTCAACTACTTGTCGCTTGGGCTTCGAGCGCTCATCAACACCGATCTCGGAAACACGCAGCAAGCAGCCACGGACCTACACCGTGCCGGAGAGATTGCACCCAACAATCCCTGGCTCGCCTCCGCGAGAGCCCACTTCTTCGAGACCGTCGACGAACGCAACGCGAGTCTGAGGAACCAGTGTCAGGCGAATGCAGGGAACACGCCCGAGCGTTGCGAACACTTGCTCGATGCGGGATTGCCCGAGCTGGTTGTGCCAGATGTCTTTGAACTTCGGGATCAGGGCATCGACGTCGACCCGGCGTGGATGTCAGGAATCATTGCCCGAGCCAGCTATCAATGGTTCGCCGAAACCCTCCAATACGAGACGGGGGGACTCTCGGCCGGACAACTGTTGCAGGTTTGCGTCGAAGCGGAAACGAAGAATCCCGAAGAACCGCTCTACCCGAGCATGTTGGCGGATGCTCATCGATTTCAGGGGAATTACGCCGAGTCCGCGCGATGGACGGAACAGGCATTGGAACTTGCTCCCACTTCCGCTCCCCTGCTCTACCAGCTCGCGAGTCTGCACCTCGCGGAGGGAAACCGAAACGGTGCAAAGGAACTGGTCCAACGGATGAAACAGGCAGACTACTCGGAGGATCAAGAAGCATCCGCGCTGCGGGATGAAATGGCAATCATTGTCGAACAAGCCGAAGACTTGGCGGCGACACTGGAAACGATGAAGTTTGCAACTGAAACGGGAAAGTCGCTTGAGACCCTCCTCGCACAGCCTCAACACACCGCAAGCGTGTTCACCGCAGAACATGCTCGAAAGATCGACCGCCTTTACGAGCAGATGCGTCCGCAGGCGATCCATGTTTCCTCCCCCCAAGCCGGTAGCATGTTGCGACTCTCGTGCATTTCCACAGAGGACCTCAAGTCGCAGAACCACACGCTCTTTGACTTCGACGAACAACTTGCCGAGATAGCCCCTCGCTTGAAGGACGGCTATTTCTGGTTCACGGTCAAGTACACGGCACAGAACGAAGTCCTCGGAAAGAGCTTTGCCTACTTTGTGAAATTGGAGGACGGATGGAGAGTGTTTCCTGAACCCTGGAGCGTGGACTGATTTCGCGACGGCATTCCGACAGTGTTTCGGGTCCATCGTTGACAGCACCCCATCGGCCAACCAAATTCGGAGCTTTATTCTCCGCAATCAAGAAGTCGCCGATGGATGAGCCCAGCTCGTCGCCAATCGATCTTGAAACGATCAGCCAATTGGTGATCGCGGCCCGGGACGGAAACATCGATGCCCACGATCAGATCTGTCGACTGGTCCGGGGGAACCTCACCCGCCTCGCCGATCAACAACTCGACCCTCCGCTGCGGCGGAAAATGAATCCGTCCGACGTTGTACAAACGACGTTGGCCAGGATGGTCCGCAGTTTTGATGATTTCCGAGGCTCCTCCACGGCGGAATTCTATGGGTGGTTGAACACCATTCTGACAAACGAAATCCATTCGTCACGACGCGACCTTCATCGTCACCGGCGAGACATACGGCGCGAAGAAGACGCGAGTGACGAAGCGCTGACCCGGCCCGACACCCGACAGCAAACACCTTTAAGCCTTGTTCAGCATCGAGACACGCTGACACGATTTCGCGAAGCGGTCTCGCAATTGCCAGCCGACTATGCCGAGGTCATCGAACTACGCGGCATCCAAGAGCTTCCATTCAGCACAATCGCATCGCGTATGGGCCGAAGTGAAGACGCTGTTTCAAAGCTTTGGGGACGTGCACTCGTGAAACTTCAGCAGGAACTCTCCAAAGTTGACGACTCCTTCTCGTAGCCCCGATGACTTTCATCCGTCGCAACAAGAGCTACACGACAGCGCGACGCGTCGTTTCTCAGATGATGAGACACCTCGCACGTTGGCTTCGAATCAGCCCCATCCCCATGAGCTTCCACCGGAACTGACCGCGTCGGAACGGGACGAAGCCGCAGCCGCACTCGAGTTTCTTCAGCAAGTTCGGACCGCGGCAAGTGCGTCCCAGGAACTTCCCGACGCAATCGGGCGATACCGCGTGCTCAAATCACTCGGACGCGGTGGATTTGCCGAGGTTTTTTTGGCGGACGATCCCGACCTTGATCGGCGTGTCGCCTTGAAAGTTCCGCTCTTCAACATCTCCACCAACGACGAAGCTCGACTCCGGTTCGATCGCGAAGCACGACTTGCAGCGATGCTTGGCCACCCGCAAATCATCCCTGTGTACGAATATGGATCGATCGGGCCTTTGAGCTACATCGCATTCGCCTGGTGCGACGGTTGCACGCTCGCCGATTGGATGGAGTCGAACTCTCCGACCGAATTTGGCACCGCAGCACAAATCATTTCGCATCTTGCGGATGCGCTGCAGCATGCCCACCAACGAGGCATCGTCCATCGCGACCTCAAGCCCGGCAACATTCTGCTAGAAGAGTCAGCCGAAGAGAGTGCACCTCTTTGGCTGCGAACACGCATCGCCGATTTCGGTCTTGCCCGATCCAATGATCTCGACGCATCGGTCCTGACCCACGATGGCCGAATCGTCGGAACGCCGGCCTACATGTCGCCTGAACAGGCAAGCAGCCGGAGCGACGTAGGAGTTGCTGCGGACATCTGGGCATTGGGCATGATGCTCTTTGAATTGCTCACCGGGGAACTGCCGTTTCGTCGTGGCGATCTCCTCGCCACTGCTAGAGCGATCAGTGAATCACCCGTTCCGAGCGTGCGATCACTCCGCCCCGACGTACCTCGCGGCCTCGATGCGATCGTTGATCTTTGCCTACGCAAAGAACCGGACGAACGTTACCCCTCTGCACAAGAACTCGCCGATGACCTGCGTCGATGGCTGAGCAACAGCCCCGTTCGGGCGCGTCCACTCTCTCCGACGGCCCGACTTTTGATGTGGACCCGCCGAAATCCGCTCCTTGCATCGCTGACCGCCACAACCATCCTTTCATTAGGAATCGGCCTGACCGTCGCCGTTTCCCAGCGCAACCAAGCATTGGCGAACCTTGCCGAAGCGGAGAAACAAACGAACCGAGCCGACGGAAACCTGCGAACCGCCCAGGTCTTGATCGACGATATTGTGGCACTCGAAAAACGGCTGGCACCACGCGCACAATTCGCTGAAGAACGCACGGCTCTCGTTCGACGTGCAGCCGAACTACAGGTCAACCTCGTTCGCGACGAACTTCCCACACCTGACATTCGATACAAAACAGCCGCCACGCTCCAGGAGCTTTCAACGCTTCTTGGACAACTGCAAGAATACGATGCGTCGATCGAAAATGCCCAACAGGTTCTCGGGCTTTTGAATGGGCTCGAACAGGAACTTCCAGACGGTGTGACGCGGGCCGACCTGTACGAGATGCGAACGCAACAACGAATTCGACTCGCATCAAACTTGAACATGATGAAACGGACGAGTGAAGCAACTGCGGTGTATGAGGCAGCCGAAGCCGAGCCCGTCCCCAAAGGCATGCATCCACTTCAACGTGCGACGTGGCTCTCCGAAATGCGTCGTGGACAAGCGATACTCTTAGCGATGCAGGGTAACCGAAACGGTTCGGCGATGGAGCTCCGTCGTGCACTTCAATATTTCGACGATATCGCGCCTCCTCAGAACGATAAGTTCCGCTGGAACTACTTCCTTTGCCTGACACGCCTCCATACCGCACTCGGCTTGGAGTGCATGGCGCTTTCCCAACAGCCGACTGCCGCGAAAGCATTTGATGACGCCTCCAACGCTTTCAACGAGTTGACGCAACTCTTCCCCGAACACCCGATACTGCTCAACCAAGGCATGCAATTAGCATTTCATCAGGGAACGCTTTCGGAGCAAGAGAAGCAATGGAAAGCGGCGTGCGATCAATATTCTCAAGCGCGGACGTTGAGCCGGAAGTTCTTCCTGACGGATCGCCAAAACCTGAACGCGGCGAACTTCTACCTGTTGTCGAGCGTTGCGTTGTGTCGCTGCCAAGCGCAGTCGGGAACGACCGAAGTTGCGCAGCAAACGGCCGATGAAACTCTGGAGGTAACCGGCGCCTTTCCCGATCGCATCCAACAGAGTCCGGCATACAAAGACAACGTCCGAATCCTGAGAGACTACGCTACCTCGCAAGAGAGTGACGACTGACGTCGGCGGAACAGATTTTTTAAAATGGGCAATTCCCACTCAAGCAGGCCGCGGAGCACGCTCACACGAAACGTCGACGAAAGCCCTTGCTTTCCGTGTGCCCCATGTCTCCTCGGATTACGTTAACGTATCGCTCTGCTGTACGTCCGATCCGAGAATGAAACGACATGATCCGCTTGCTTTTCTTCGCCGTCGCCCTCCTCTTTCTAGGCACGTCATCGGTCGCCACCGCCAACGAGCCGCCCAATATCGTCTTGATCATGGCGGACGATCTCGGCTGGAAGGACCTCCATTGCTACGGTAACGACCGCCTCGACACCCCGAACATCGATCGGCTCGCCGAAGAAGGCTTGCTGTTCACCGACGCCTATGCGGCCGCGCCGGTTTGCACTCCGACACGCGCCGCATTGATGACGGGGGAATCACCGGCAAGGCTGAATATCACCAATCACGCAGGAGGCCACCCACCGAACTTTCGCAAACCAGGAACGAATTTGGTGACCCCGATTTGGCAGCGGTATCTGCCATTGGAAAGAGTGACGTTGGCAGAGCAATTGAAACAGGCCGGCTACGCGACCGGCTTCGTCGGGAAATGGCATCTCTCACATCGCCCGAACAAAGCAACCTCACCAACTGAACAAGAACTTCGTCCCGAACACCAGGGTTTCGACCTCAACGTCGGGGGCTGTCGTTTCGGAGGCCCACCAAGTTACTTCAGCCCGTACCGCATCCCGAATCTGGAAACCAGCGAGGATGGCGAGTACTTGCCGGATCGCTGCGCCGAAGAGTGCGTTCGGTACATTACCTCTTCGGAGAACAATGACCAGCCCTATTTCCTGTGCTGGTGGAACTACTCGGTGCACTACCCATTTCAAGCCCCGAAAGAATTGATCGCCAAGTACGAAAAGCGAAAAGGCCCTGGCATCGAAAATCCGACCTACGCCGCGATGATCGAAGGCATGGACGCCGCGATCGGCAAGTTGATGCAAGCGATCGACAATGGCGAACACCGGCGCGAAACGCTGGTAATCTTCACGTCCGACAACGGCCCCTTCGCCGCAAACGTCAAACCGCTGCGAGCCGAGAAAGGGTACCTCTACGAGGGCGGTATTCGAGTGCCGATGATCATCCGCTGGCCCGGGCACGTCACCGCAGGTCGCACCACATCGACGCCGGTCGTCACGATGGATATCCACGCAACGATACTCGATGTCGCAAAGGTGCGATCCGACTCATCCAACACCCCCGACGGCCTGTCCCTGTCGCCCCTTTTGGAAGGCAAGTCCGATTTAGACCGGAACTCCCTCTACTTCCACTACCCGAACTACGCCTTTCACAAACGCAACCGGTTGGCCAGTGCAGTTCGATCCGGCGACTACAAGCTGATTCGGTTTTACGATGACGATTCAATCGAGCTCTACAACTTGAAGGACGACATCGGGGAGTCACAGAATCTCGTAGCGACGATGCCCGAAAAAGCTGAACAACTCCGCTCCGAACTCTCTGCATGGCTCGAGAAAACGAATGCAAGTCAGCCAAAACGCGTGCAGTAAATTCACGCTCCGGATCATCGGGCCCAAAATCAATCGTTTTTCGGTGGAATCTTGGCTGGGGACGCGTAACTCGTCAGCGTGGTGGCGTTTGAGTCTCGAGATCGCGTTGTAAACCCTGGATTCCCCGATGATGGGTGGCAATTGGACCGAGTCCATTTCGAAAGCGGAACCTCCATGGAAATGGCTGCGCGCCGCTTTGCTGATCATTCTCTTGGCGACCGTGACCCGCGGCGTCTTGAACTTTCGTCATACGCTTGCCCCGGGGATGGACGCCGCCTACTACCCGATGCAGACGCGTTGGCTGTTTGAGCACGGCGAACTCATGGACCACCCGCCTCCGTTGATCTTTTGGCTCGACTATAGCCTGACGAAGGCGATCCTGTGGACAACGAACAACAGCCTCGACGAGGCGTGCATGCTCGCCACGCGACTGATCGACTGCGCGGCTCATCCTTGGGTTGCGTTGCCGATTCTCTTACTCGGTCGAAAATGGTCACAAGGCCGCCGGGACGCATTCGCCATCTGCTGCGCTGCGGCCATCATCGCGGTGCTTTCGCCCCCAGTCATGCGAATGGCATCTGATTTCCAAAAGAACTCGCTCGGATTGGTTTGGATGTCCTTCGCGGTCTGGGCATTTCGCGAAGCCTTGGCCGAAGGTGGTTTGTTGAAATGGGCAATGCTGTCGACGCTCTGCTTCCTAAGTGCACTCACCCACATCGGAGCTTTCGGAGTGACCTGCGTGACGCTCGCTGGCGCAGGAATCGGTTACCTGGTGTTGACCAGAACGTTGCGGGTCACTCGCAAGAAGATTATCGGAGCCGTCTCAATCATCAGCATCGGACTGTCTCTGTTGTTCCTGATGTTTCGACTCGAGCCAACTTGGACACAGCGCCTACTGACGTTGCCCCAACGCGCCGCAACGATGGTGGGTCCGCGAATCGATGTTGGCCCCGCGGTGTTGTCTTTGCTCGTCTATTGTGCACTGGCCTTCGTCGTTCGCGCGGTCTGGAAAAAGCGAGACGCATTGCCACCGTGCGACGCAGCCATTGCAATTGGATGCGCCGCAGGCTTGGGCGTGCTTGTTGCGCCAGTCCTACAGGGAACCTGGGCGATGCGCTTTCAGCTTATGACACCGCTTCCTGCAGCGATGCTACTGTTGTTTTTCGGAACTCACCTTTGTTCCGAAAGAACACTCCCAAAGTTTCGCAAAGCCAGCTTGGTGGTCGCATCCGGACTGGCATTGCTTGCCCCGTTCTTCACGCAGGGGCCGGTCGTTGATCGATTCGCGAAGAAGGAGTTAATCGGATTTGCACCCCAGGTAACAAAACCTACCGAAACGTTGGTCATCGCGCCGCATGGCGTTGAATTCTGGGCGGGAGTTACCATGCACACACCCGTTGCATCCCACTGGAAGATCCGGCAACGCGATGCCTACGACCGGATCTTGATCATCGAGCCCACAGCCCAGCGACAACGCGGGCGAGCGGAGCCAAGACGTATGCGCCCCACCGTGGGCCATGGCAATCGACCCGAGCGAAACGAACCGCGACACGATGCGTTCGTTGTGCCGGGAGATGCCGAACTGCTTCAGCGTGGGCAGTTCTTCAACCTCTATGAAATGCCGAAGACCGAAACACCAATCGATCACGCGCATGGATCACTCTTCGCGAGTTGATTCATACACTCAGACGATGTCACGGTGAACTTGGGTCTCACGACGCCATCTTCCGTAGTCGCCGAAGCCCGCGAGAGCGGCACGTCGCAGACTCATCACTCGAATAGCTGTCGCAAATCAACACTTCTTTGCCGCGGTTCTTCCTCGACAGATGCGTTTCGGCTCGGATAATCGAGATTAGACAGTGTCGGCGGATGTCGCATTTTTCCGGTCCACGCTTTCGCTGCACAGCCGGGTGGCTGATTTGGGGTGGAGATTCCGGCGAAGCGATTCGCCCCGGGGACACAGAAGCGATTCGCCCCAGGGACACAGGGGGCCTGACCGATTTGCCTGGTCACGTCTTCCAAGAGGTCATCGCGGACTCACTCGCGAGTCCTCGCTTACCCCGACACCAATCGAACCAACAAGAGCACGACGCCCCGAAGCCGTGAACTGCATCGCCTCGACCTCGGAGAGTCGAGCTACTTTGCTGCGTCCATGCCCAGCGTGCTGAACCATCATCACATTTCTAGAATGCTTCTCGTTGCCGAAACCACCGTCAGTTCGACCACCGCGGGAACCGGAACGGTCCATTTGGGGGCGGTGGATATCGCGGTCGCCATTGCGTATCTCATTGGAATCGTGGCGATCGGTTTGCTTGCCGCGTGGCGTCATAAGAAAAATCAAGGAGCGGCTGACGAGTACTTTCTGGCCGGCAAGAGCCTCACATGGGCAAGCATCGGTCTAGCGCTGTTTGCCACCAACATCTCCACGTTGCACTTGGTAAGTTTCGCTCAAAACGGTTTTGATACTGGGTTGCTGAATGGCAACTTTGAGTGGATGGCGGGATTCACGTTGGTCCTCCTCGGTCTGTTCTTCGCGCCGTTTTACGTTCGCAGCGGGATCGCCACGCTGCCGGACTTTCTGGAGCGAAGATACAACCGGGTTTGTCGCGATGTCCTGGCATTCGTGTCGATCATGACAGCCATTGTGATTCACATCGCGTTTGCCTTGCTGACCGGCGGGATCATTCTCGAAGAGCTGCTCGAAGTCGACATGTTGCTCTGCATCGTCGTGCTTTGTTTTCTAACCGGTCTCTACACGATCGTCGGCGGATTGTTGGCGGTCGTCATCACCGAGTGCATCCAAACGGTTGTCTTGCTTGTGGGCGCGGCACTCATTACGGGAATCGCGCTCTGGACACTTGGCGGAACGACTGGCGACCCGGGCGGATGGGATGGTTGGAGCAATCTCTTGTCGATCGTTCAAGCGGAAGGGCAACCGCAGCGTATGTCAATGTTGCGGCCCCACGGCGACCCCGATGGCATGCCGTGGTACGCCATCATCCTCGGCTACCCCGTGCTGGGCATTTGGTACTGGTGCGCGGACCAAACGATTGTTCAACGAGTGCTCGGCGCGAAAGACGAAACACACGCTCGGCAAGGCCCCGTGTTTGCGGGCGTTTTGAAAATACTGCCGGTCTTCCTTTTCGTGTTGCCAGGTTTGCTCGCTTGGGCGTTATTCAAAGACGGACGCCTGGATCTTTCAATGATTACCGTTGACGGGAAAGTTGAATCGAAAGGCGTTTACGCAAGCATGATCACCGAGTTGTTGCCTGTTGGTCTAAGAGGCATTCTGGTGGCCGCATTGATGGCGGCTTTGATGAGTACCGTATCGGGCGCGCTCAACTCGATCTCGACGATGGTCAGTTATGACATCGTCAAACGATTGAAGCCGCAAACCAAAGGCCAAACGCTTGTACGAGTGGGCCGGATTTCGGCGGGGATTGCTTTGGTGGTGGCCGTCGCACTCGTCCCGCTGCTGAATCTGTTCGAAAGTATCTTCAACGGCATGGCCAGCATCATCTCTCATGTCGCACCCCCAATCACAGCCGTCTTGTTGATGGGCGTTTCTGGCGCGGAGCGAGTGCTCGCAGCGCCGCTGCGACTTTGCTGGGTGGCTCCGTGCTCGGGATCGTCGTTTTCACGATCAACACACTCGCGCCGGAAAACCCACTGAACAAACTACCGGGCGGGTTCATGATGATGGCCTTCTACCTGTTGATCGTTTGCATGTTGACACATTCGATTCTGAGCACATTGTGGCCAGACGCTCCCATCGCTCATTCAGACGAACTTGCTGGCGCGAATCTCGCATGGTCAAGTCCACTGGAGCCGTTACGGTTGCCGGGAAAAAGCAAACTCGGCGACCCTCGAGTGTTGTCGGCCGGATTGTTGATGGTCATGTGCGCGCTCTATTGGATTTTTCGCTAGCACTTCACCGCTTACGCCCCACACGAGAACCACCTCATGGAAAAACGAAGACTCGGCAAGACAGATCTTGAGGTGAGCATCCTTTCGATCGGAGGGCTCTACACATCGTCACTTGCGGGCGGCACCGACGAAACGCGTCGGATTATGCGGCGGGCGATTGAACTTGGTGTCAACGCGATCGACACGGCTCCAGCCTACGCCGACAGCGAAGCGACCGTTGGCGAGGCGATTCGAGGCTTGGACGCTCCGCTCGTGATGACCACCAAACTTGGCGGACGGCCTCAACCGTTTGACCCGCAGGATGCGGACGCACTGCGAGCAAGTGTCGATGAAAGCCTGCGATTGTTGGGACGTGAGCACGTGGAAGTCTTGATGATCCACGAACCCGATCGGCCCCAGCAATACCCTTGGTTTACCAGCTACGCCCCGCTCGACGGGCCGGTCATCGAAGTCATGGAAGAACTCCGCTCATCGGGAAAGGTTCGGTACCTTGGGCTTGCCGGAACAACGGTGACCGAGATGTCCTCGCTCATTGGATCGGGTCGTTTTGATGTTGTGCTGACCGCTTTCAACTACAACGCCTTGTTTCGCGAAGCCGAAGCAACGGTGTTTCCAGCAGCGAAAGAACAAGGCATGGGGATCGTGCTCGGTTCGGCGTTTGGG
>JBCBOT010000256.1:0-11808 GCA_039821165.1 Planctomycetota bacterium
CCGACGAAGGCAGCTAGCGATCCTTGTTGGTATTTTTGAATTGCGCATTAACCATGATGAGGTAAAACACTACCCACTTTTCGTTGGCGCTTGCCTGCGATTCAGGCTTTAAGCTTTCGTCACTCGATTCAACGACCATTCAATCCCCAGCAGTTTGCGTCGCCGCAGTTTGGAAAAGCTGTGAGCTGATTTCGAGTGGCGGATTCGGTTTGCTGCTAGAGAACGACATTGATCTCGACGCTCTCGTTGACGTTTACTCTAAGATTGGATTTCTCGAGTTTGAGGCCCTACTCGAGGAGGCGCTAAACGTTCGGCAAGAAGAATCTGGAGATTGGTACGAGACAATGAGATCCATCGACAGACGATATTTTGCGTTGACAGCTGGCGACAGGCTAGTTTCCCTTTTAAAACCAATTGCCATCTTAGTTGACAGCAAGAGCTAACATGACCACGGAACACATTCGCAACCAGCTTCTCAACGAACTTACCAAGCTGGCAGTTGGATACGACTGGCGGGTTCTATTTATTGACGTAGAAGTGGAGGCGCGTGGCAAAGACTCGAAATATTATGTCGACAGTTCCGTTGCTGTTTGTATCTGCAAAGTCGACGACGCGTGGGCCGATCGCGATCTCGAATTGCCAGTCAAAGTGCGAGAATTGATCTATGCTCTAAACACACATTCACCGGAGCCATGGACGACACTGCGAGTCCGCATCGAACCTGACGATGTCGTACAGTGGGAGCTCATCGATCTGCCAGCAAAGAGGCTAATTGGTGAACCTGATGAAACTGAAGCCATCATTCAAGAATTACTCGTGAATGTTCGAAACGAGGGCGAGTGACGGACACTACCGCGCCTCGCAAACGCCGAGAATCAGGCAATGTCCGTCGGCGAAAGACAAATGGTGTCGCCCACCATGCTTTCGACGCGAGTGGATTCGCCGACGGATGGAGGCCCTCGCCTCCGTGTTCGGCATCGATGTGCTGACCTACGCGATCATGTCTAATCACATTCATGTGATTCTCCGCAGCCGACATGATGTCGTAGCCGAGTGGAGCGACGAAGAAGTCGCGATTCGCTGGCTTCGTGTTTTCCCCGGACGACGAATCGAAGAGCATCTCGGTGAACCCACCGAACATGACGTCAAAACACTCGCTGGGGACAACGAACGCATCGGCGAAATCCGTGGGCGGTTGTCCGATATCTCATGGTTCATGCGGTCACTGAGTGAACCCATCGCGCGGATGGCCAACAAGCATGACGAATGCACCGGTCGTTTTTGGGAAGGACGCTTCAAAGCCCAGCGAATCATCGACGAAGCAGATCTCTTGGCCTGCGCGATGTACGTCGATCTGAATTCGATCCGCGCCGCGATGACGGATACGCCCGAGGAGTCGGTCCACACTTCGGCGAATGACCGAATTAAAGGCGAGAAGGGTGTGCAAATGGACTCGGCGGCTTTTGATTTGGTCCCCGTACCCACCGAAAAGGCCGCGCAAAAGATCCGTCACACGACCGTTGATCAACTGTGAAAGGAACGAAAAGTCAAACGCCGGAACCCGACTGGCAGATGCATTCGCCGTGACGGTTGGCTTGCTCCCTTGCGAATGCGTCAGAGCGCCGATGAACCGGGAGTTCACAAACGAGGTGTCCGGGCGAGCAACAAAGGCTTCCTCGATCGCTCCGTCGGTGACTATTTGAGGCTGCTGAATTGGACTGCGAAGCAACGCGAAACCGGCTGGGGCAAGATCATCCCGCCTCACTTGCGAGACATTGTCGCGCGACGTGGCATCGACCTTTCGATGTGGCGTGACTTGGTGTGGAACTTCCAACGCTACTTCGGCCAGAGTTGCTGCGCCGGTTCGCCCTCGTCGAAGTCCGCTTACGCAGATTCGAGTGGACGAAACTGGGCGAAGGGGCAACGGCAGGTCGCAGAGTGTTTTGCGACATGACCGGTTTTTCGTTTCGACGACCAAATGAGCAAAGAGTGTCCCCACTCATTTGACGAGGCGCAGTCGATTTCGCCTATGAGGGTCTCTCGGAACTTGGAACGATGCCATTTGATTGGGGGATGGAGTCACAGCTTGAACCAGTGCTCTGGGAGCAAGAAATCACGCGTTTCCGTCATCTAAGGCAATGAAGCATCGCTTGGACCGGATGCGGTTTCTGGTTTCGTTTCAAACGCGTTGTTCAGCGTTGAGGGAGTCTGTCGAGCCGTGGGAGGAAAACGCAGAGCCGCAGAGTTCGCAGAGGAAGAGTGACTCAGGGGGTTGGAAAAGATCTCTTGTTTGCTGACCATTGTGTTGAGGGTGTCAACAGCTATCGCATGACTGCGACCAGGGCGTTGTTCTTGGTTTGTCTTTCGTCAGCAACCGCCGGTAGAAAGCCTTCATGGCTGGATTGAAACGCGTCGACATCAATGCGCCATGTAGAGCACGTTGTGGATCATCGTTCGCCCTGCGAACGTTTTTCGTTTACCCTCGCTTATGTTGCTGCGGTTCGCGATCGGCCGAGCGTCTGCTAGCTCTGGGTGATTTACTGGATGTCGAAGAATCGATGATCGAACAATTTCAACCCGGATTCGTGCTTTGTCCACACTGCCGCACGAAAGTTCTCATCTCGAATGACTGCATTTGTCCCAGCTGCAGGACTGATGTGACCGATCCAGTGAAGTTCATTGCGGTCTCTGATAGTCCACCGGAGCCTACGAAGATACCACTCAAGCACAGAAGGCTCCCCGCTTGGGCTGGGCCCTTCGTTGGAATGCCTCTTGGCATTGGAGCAGGTTACTTCGCACTGGCAAGAATCGGAACGCAGGGCGCCGAACTGCTTGAACGGGTCGGGGTTGTTGTGATGACGGGGGCATTTGCAGTGATTGGGCTTGTCGCGGGATTCATTATCGTCTTGTTTGATCGACTACGGCGAACCCCGCGTTGATCGTCACCAACCGATTCGATCACTGTGATTCGCGCACCGAGAGGCGAGTCATTGCCGAAGTCGAGCGACGTAAGCCCCACTCAGCGGGTCCCTCAGAGGATCGTTTGAAGCGGCCGGAAAGGGTGCGCGAAACGCGTCGACATCCGTGCGGTCATGTAGAGTTGTGGGTCATCGCTCGCCCTGCGAACGCTCTTTGGTTTGCCCTCTTTCATGCCGCTGTTGTTTGCAATCGGCGCGACGACGCCAACGAGCTTTGAGACCTGGCCACGATTGCGCTGGCCAAGTTCGGGTAACTCCGCCAACAACTGATGGTCACTTTCCCAACACGGTCATGAGCCGAAGATCTCGGTTGAGGATTCGGGTTCATTGCACTGGGCGATTGCTGCGCCAATTTCTCGGGTGCTGCATCGGACCTCGATAAGAGTGACTTGTTGTGCCAATACAGTCGTCGACTGTGTTCTCACACTGCTCGCGTCGATTCTCGGTAGCGAGGGCTTGGCCGAACGCTTGGTCACGCCTATCAACAGGCGCCCTCAGGTGCATTTTGGTTGTGGCCAGACGTCTTGTTTAGCATGGTGAAGTAGGGACATTAGTCCATCGCGTATTTATACGATGCGGGTATCGGATGCATGAGATAGCCTCGCGAAGACCCTTGTTTGGGTACGTCGAACGCTCTCTCAAAACCAAATCGAAGGGACGAGTATCGGTCGCAAGACGATCTTAGAAAGCTCGAACAACTCCATTAGAGATGGATCCTTGTTTTGTTCTGTAAACATGCTTTTCCCGTACGTCCTGCGAGTACACTCGGCGTTCGAGCAACTCTCCGCATGTCGAGTTTGATTTCGCCGTGAGATCATGAGGTCACAAGAAGTCGTGTTTGCACCTTCGTTGCTCAAGAGCGCTGAACGCAAGAACCATCTGATCCCGTTCATTCATGGATAGAAACTTGAAACGAAGAATCCATTCCCGCTCCAGGGGCTTTACGCTTGTCGAGCTTCTCGTCGTGATTGCGATCATTGGCATTTTGGTTGGCCTTCTTCTGCCGGCTGTTCAAGCAGCGCGGGAGGCCGCGCGGCGTATGAGTTGCAGCAACAACTTCAAGCAGATCGGTCTCGGTATTCACAACTACCATTCGGCGTATAAGCAGCTGCCGACACATGGAGCTGGGACGAAGCCATTTGTCGGAACCTCGACCCAGTTTTGGCAGGATTCGAATTTCGGAAACTGGATGCGGTTGAGTTACCTGGTCGGGATCACACCGTTTGTTGAACAGCAGGCAATCTGGCAGCAGATTTCGAGTCCGTCGGATCCTGACTTCGACTATCCCCCGATGGGACCGACCCCGAAAACAATCGAATTTGATCCCTGGGCAACCGATATTCCAACCTACCGATGCCCTAGCGACCCTGGATTCGGGCTGCCGGCACTCGGGCGTACCAACTACGCGGCGTGCCTTGGTGACAGCATTCGTCAGCTCCACAACGGCCCGTGGAACCTTGCGCGAACGGTTCAAACCAATCAGGCTCAGGGGAGCGCCATTAAGGCAACCGCATGTCACCGTGGTTTCTTCAAGCCGGTACAGGACACACGATTCCGCGATTGTCTCGATGGGCTGTCTAACACGATCGCTTGTGGTGAAATTCTCACCTACCTTGGCGATTTCGATTCCCGCGGTGTCAATTGGCGAGACAACTCACGTCGGACGCCGGGCGACCTTGCGGTGGAGGCGAATCCATCAGCGTGTCAGGACAAGCTTCAGGCAGAGCGTCCCAGGATTTGGCTTTCGGAATGGGTTGTTGATGTGCGTGAAATTCACGGGCGCGGATTCTTGTGGGCAGACTTTTCGCCTCTCCAATCCGGTTGCACAACGATCTTGCCACCTAATCGTGAGCTTTGCGGTGCGTACAACGCGCCCGGCACCACACTGGTGTGCGGCATGTCGAGCAGGCATGTTGGCGGCGCTCATGTTTTGATGGGGGACGGCGCGGTGAGGTTTGTCACTGACTCGATCGAAGCCGGCGATTCCTTCGCCCCCATGATCACCGAAAACAACCGCCCCGGATCACGAAGCCCGTATGGACTCTGGGGGGCGCTCGGCACGCGAGCTGGGAAGGAGGTGATTGATGAGAACCTTTAGACACCCCGTTCGATCGCGCGATTTCGCAGTCATCATGTGCTTGATGGCGATGATGTCTGGTGCTCTTGGCTGCGGCGGGTCACTTCCCGAGAACGTCGCTGATGACGCGAGTGCCGACGCTGTCGAGTCGTACAAAAAGATGAATGAGATGGACGCCAGCGAACGACTAGCGGAAGGCGATGTTTGAGTTTGCGTGCATCACAAAAAAGTAGTTGTTTAAGATCGAGTGTTGTTTGAATGACCGCCTCTCAGGATAGCACCATGAAAAGAGTTTTTATTGGAACGTTCGCTCTGCTGTGTGGACTCAGTCCTTCGTTTGTCATCGCAGACTTTATCGTGAGCACCGACGGAGATGCTCGGATCTTGACAGAGCCGAGCGGCAATCGCGACGACAACAACGGTGGGAATACCATCACGGGGTCATTGATTGGTCGAAACACGGGCAACGTCGACAACTTCATGATCTACGACTTCGACTCGTTGCAAGACCAAGCAACGGCGGCGTTGGCCGCGAATGAAATCGTGGTCGGAGCCACCGTAAGCGTTCAGGTTGCAACGAGTTTTTCCTCCGGGACGCACGGTGATGTGGATGACATGATTATCCTCAACGAGATTGCACTCACGAACCGTGGCTTCACGACGGGGAATAGCACCATCACGGGGGCCGATAACGCGGCGACGGACGGTTCCGTGACATTCCTCAATCGCGCCCAGCAGGTGGTCTCGCCCGAGGCTTGGCAGGACGCAGCGGGTCTTGACCAAGCAAACGTCTTAGGAGCGATTTCTCAGATCGGGACTTTTCAGGGTTGGAACGTCGGTGATGCCCCCGCCCAAATGACATTCGCCGTGGATGCTGTGACGGCAAATGACTGGATCGACAACGGTTTGGCAGGCTTTGTTTTACAGTCGATCGATGGTGGCAATGGAAACGCACGCTTCAACATGGGGTTGAATGCCGCAAGCATTTCGTTCGCGACGACCACCGCCATTCCAGAACCTGGCGCTGCGGCATTCCTCAGTGTGCTCGCGGCCACTGCCGTGGTTCGCCGCCGCCGTCGATAACTCGTTCGAGGCGACGACGGTCGAGCCGTGGGAGGAAAACGCGGAGCCGCAGAGTTCGCAGAGGAATAGTTGAGGCACCGCTCGTTGGTAACACTCCTCCGTGTGATGTTGCGTTTTAGGCCCGTCAGTTTTCAGTTTGCACGGAGGTGGGTGGCAGCAGTCCATCCACTGATGGCCCTTTGCTGGCGCGGACGTCTTTCGAAATAGGTTGAGTGCGTTGTGCACTGAACCGGAGTGGGCTCACGCAAAGGCGCCGAGGCGCGAAGTATGGGAGAGCGGTCTTGGGTTGCCTTTATGGCTGCACTGGAGAATCAATCTACTGCGTGATCAATCAACTCACTCTCAGATCGATAGCGGCTGTAAGCCCGCTCGCCAAATGAGATCCGTACCGATCATCGATTGGTGGCTTGTTCGAGGAGCTGCTTGATCACGTCATTGATGACGGGGCTGGGTACAACCGATGTGGGGCCACGTTGAGTTTTGTTGCGGCCTCGGCTCGCAATTGAGATACCGCGGAGTCTGCCGTGGACATCGATGACAGGACAACCGACTTGTTGCGGTAGAATTCCAATGTCCGTGTCAAAGACCGATGGAAAACCAGGTCATCTTGGCGTGTCATGCTCGCCCCAAGAAAAGACCCGCGATGGTTGTCGCGGGTCTTTGGGTGGATCGGGTTGCCGTTTGACGGCGGCTTCGCTTAGGCGAAGGGGTTGTACTGTCCGGGGACCGGGACGGGGTACTTGCCGTCTTCGCCGGGCGCGGTCGGAGGCTTGGTGTCGATCGTGTACTCGTCGATGCCGGGGCAAATGTCGCCGCCCTTCTCGAGCAGGTCATCCCACTTGATGATCTTGCCGCTGTAGCAGGCTTCGCGACCGAGGATGGCGGTGAAGGTCGAGTACGCGCCGTACTCCCCTTCGTTGTAGATCTCACCGCGGCTGAGTGCCGCGATCAAATCGTTTTGCTCTTGCTGGTGACCACGCTGGCGATTCTTCTTGTCGAACTGCCACGCTTCTCCGTTGTTGGGCATGATTTTTGAGCCCGAAATGTCGGCGATACCTTTGGTACCGTGTGCGTACTCGGCCACGTGGGTCCACGAGCCTTTGAGGTGTCGTCCCTGGCTGAACATCTTCGAGCCGTCTCGGAAGGTGTACTCGCAGAAGGTGTGGTCAAAGATCTGGCTCTTGGTGGCATCGCCATCCATTCGCTGTCCGCGACCGCCCATGCCGTTGCACTCGACCGGATACTCGCCTTTGACCCAGCATCCGACGTCGAGGTTGTGGATGTGTTGTTCACAAATCTGGTCGCCCGAGAGCCAGTTGAAGTGGTACCAGTTGTTGCACTGGAATGCCATTTCGGTTTGCTCATCGGTTCGGTTGCGATACCAGATTCCGCCACCATTCCAGTAGACCCGCAGGCAGGTCAGGTCGCCGATCGCGCCGTCTTGAATTCGTCCGACGGTTTCAAGGTACTGGGCTTCGTGACGACGCTGAAGTCCGATGCCGACGAGCAGGTTCTTCTTCTTTGATTCTTCGACCGATTTCAAGAAACGACGCACACCGGCGGGGTCTGAAGCGACCGGCTTTTCACAGAAGATGTGCTTCCCGGCGTTGACGGCGGCTTCAAACTGTTGCGGCTTGAATCCGGGAGGGGTGGCAATGATGACGAGGTCGCACTCGACTTCGAGCAACTTCTTGTAGGCGTCGAGGCCTGAGAAGATTCGGTCGGCGGGCACATCGACCTTGTCGGCGTACTTGCCTTTGTTGCGGGTCTTGAGCGTGTTCACCAAGCCCGAAGCCTTACCGTCGAAGGCGTCGGCGACGCCGACCAATTTGACGTTTCCGCCGGATTCAAAAATGTTGATCGTCGCTCCCGAACCACGGCCGCCGCAGCCGATCAAGGCGAATTTGATTTCATCGCTTCCCTGTGCGTGAGCGGTCCGCGCGCTCGTGCTGGTGAGCGCCGCGCCGGTGGCTGCCGCCGCAGTGCTGGTCTTGAGGAAGTTTCGTCGGCTGGGCTGGTTTTCCATCAGGGTGATCCTTTCGTCAGAGCATGTTTCATCGCGGGTCAAAGCGAGAAGCACGCTGTGAAAGCGGTTGGGGAAGGGGATGATTGGTGGGCAAAGAGCTTACTGGAGCTTATTGTAAATCGAAACACTGCATCCTTGCTGGTCTGCGGCGTTTTTCGCGTTTTTGAGCCCGTTTGTGTGACTGCGTGGAGCCCGAGATGAGTGCGTCTGACCCGCCCAAACCACCCCCGTCACTACCTATCGGGGGAGGTGATGTTCCGGTGCCGGCGTTCGGTTGCACCGTGCTGATTTCGCGTGAAGCGGGTGGTTTTCAGGGTCGCGTCGCGAATCTCAAGGGTGTGACCGCCTCGGCTGCCAGTCAACGAGAGCTCCTGGCGGCAATCGTGAAGCAATTCAAGGCCGTCGTCGCCGAGAGTTTGGCCGCAGGCGGCGAGCCGGAATGGATCGATCCGCCGCTCGAAAAAGAGCCCGGTGAGCAGAAGCTGTTTTTGCCCGTGCATCTGTGAGAAATGTGGCAAGACCGTCGCGGCGGGATGGTGGCAAGACGATTGGGGCAAGACGATTGGGGCAAGACGATTGGGGCAAGACGATTGGGGCAAGACGATTGGGGCAAGACGATGGGGGCAAGACGATGCGGGCAATCTCGCGCCGAGATGAGGCGTGATGGATTGCGTGAGACGCTTCTGGCCGACACTCACAAGCAAGCGGCAAGTCGTGGTCTAGAACTCGAGTGCGGTATCGCTTTCGGCACGCGTTCCGAGCTCGCACACCGGCCCATCATTGTTTCCGGGACCCGAGTTGCCGTGGCTACTTGCTGATGGTTGGATTTAGCCAGGCCGTCCTTGCGTAGCGACTGCTGCCTTTGCATTCGATGACGAGCGCGAGTGTTTTGACGCCGGCGATGTCGACGGAGATCGAATCGTTTTGTCCGGTTCTGTTGAATTCACCTTTGGTACCCAAGAGCTTGCCGTCACCGTAAACCTTGAACGTGATCTTCCCGGGGGTCTTGATTGTCTTCGGTCGGACCTTGGTGATGGCGACCTGGGATTCGAAGCGCGAGTACTCGCCATTGAGTTCATAGGTGACGCGCGCGGTGCCATTGGAGTGGGGGACCATCGCCAGGCAATGATCAACGAGCGTTTGATTCAACCGCACCCGATCGTCGCCTTCACGGTGGCCATAGTGTCCCTGTTTTCCCAATGTGCCTTGAGCGACATGGAAAGAGGTCTCAGGGACGTCATCGAGAAAGAGCGATGGTTGCGAACTCTTGGGTCCCGAAAAATCTGCTTTCGCATCATGCCAGACAGAGGTACCTGGCCGCGTTTTTGACGGACGAGGTGAGGGCGTCGAATAGCCGGCCTTGGTCGTCAGTTGTACGCGATGAAACGTTGCGATCGAGTCCATCGCACCCACCAAGATCGTCGACCGATCGGGGGCTTCGAAGTAGGGGGTCGAGGTGAGACGATTGAACTCGCCCTTGTATTGAATGACCGATTTCTTGTTCACCCAAACCTGGATTCCGTCACGGCGGACGGAGAGCCGGATTTGGTTCACCTTCCCGGTAAGAATCGTTTCTCCGCGGTATGCGGTTTCATTCTCCGGGGTTTTCTTGCCATCAACGTAATCGATCCCGTTCCAGACACGGTCGTCATAGGCATTGAAATTCAAAACAAAGCGATGACCGCCCGGTGCTGTCGCAATCAGGTGCAGGTCCCGTTCGGTGCCCGCGGGTTCGACGTCGACTTCCAGATCATATTCCTCGGTGGGGATGATCGGAAAGCGGAGTGTGGCATACTTTGATCTCGGCGAGACGAGAGCGCCGTCACGCATGAGCCAATCTCCGTTGACCTGGTCTCGCTGGACTTGAACCATTTCCAAGAGGTTGAAACTTTGTGGTTTGCTCCAGCGAGCGTCGCGTACACCGTCATTGAGTAGTGGCATGCCGCCGCTTGCAACCGGTTCCGCGTTCTTCACCGCATTCATTGCCGCGTTTCCGGGGGCGTTTGTTGGTTCCGGTGTCGTGGGCGTTGGTGTGGCCGGGGCTTTCTTTGGCGGAAACTTGATCGTGATCGGCGCGATCTTCTCGGCCGCGATCGAAGCGAGATCGCTGTCGGCTTTGACTCTGGAGAGACCGGTGAGCCCAGAGACGGCGAGTTTGAGCAAGGCCGCAGCTCGACCTTTTGCGACACGACGGACTTGCGGTTCATTCGTCTCCTGAGAGTATTTCAACCAAAGCTGAGCGAGGTCAAAACGCTTGGTCGCTTCCTCGATGTTGTCGAGTTCGGACGTTGCGATTTCGGCTTGGGTTTGATCGGCACCCCTGGCAAGCAACTCAAAGCCTGGCCCCCATTGCTGCTTGCGAAACACCAGGAAGTGTCAGGCGATGGTGAGTTGTTCCTTGTCATCGGGATTGGTGCTGAGTGTCTTCGTCGCCGCAAGATATTGGGCGTGCTCCGCCGCGATGATGCGGGTGGACTGTTTGCGCTGAGCCATCCGCTGGATGAGTTGTTGATCGTTGAATCGAGTGCCGACGCGCTCCATCAGTCCCATCAAATCGATGGCCATGGTGTATTTATCGGATGCGAGTTGTTCATCGATCCAGAGTTCTCCACGCTCGACGATCGCCTTGCGTTCGGTTGCGGTGAGCGATCGGGCCATGGCAGTCTGCCGGATCGAAACGCCGCGGATTTAAAAATCGTCGAACTGAAAGACGCCGGCCATCGCATCGATCGCGTCCCACGCGGCGCGAATGTTCCCGGCCTCTTCCGCTTTCTCTCTCGCCAGGTTCATCAACACAAACGTCGCGACGGGATCGTTGCGTGTTTCGATTCCCGTTTTCAGAAGTTGCTTCGAAACAGCAAGTTTGTCCTTTTTGGTAATGGCTTTGCTCACGCCAAAAAGGTCTTCGATCTCCGGTTTCCGCTCGCGACGTTGTTCGGCGCTGGGGATCGGTAGGACGCCTCCCGCCGCGATGGGAGCGGGAGCAGCCGCGGCTTTCGCGTCCGCCGCATCCGCCATCTTTTTCGACAGAGGCTCGCCGGTCGGTTCGAACGCGGACGTTTCTGCGAATAAAAGGACGCCGCCACTCGCGGGACGAAAGAAAAGGTAAAGGCGATCGCCGTGCGTCACCGCGATCGGTTGGTCCAGTAGATAGGATCGATGAGCCCAGGGGTTGAAGAGCTTCTTTGGCTCGCGATAGGTGTTTGGGAAAACGACTCGACGCGCGCTAACGTGGTCCACCGCGCCGCCGAGTTTGTGAGTGTTGATCGTGTCCTTGTTCAACGCGTAAACGATCTTTTGGTTGGTGTCGGCGAAGATTAGTTCGTCGAGGTTGTTGCCAATTTGGTTGAGTGGTGCCCCTCCGAAAACCATGTTGCGGCTGAACCAATAGCCTCCCGGCGCGACTTGGTAAACATACGGCGTTTGCTGAACCCCGCCGCCAAAGAGTTTACGGGCCTTGGAATCGTTGCGAACGTATTCGGTGTAGTTGAACGCGGAGATACCTCCGGAGGGACTAAGGTTGAACGACTCCTGTGTAAGCAGAAGCTTGCCATCGTAGCTGACCGACGCTAGAGCCGATTTGGAGATCGGCTTGAAAGCTTTGCTGCGGACGTTGACGACAAAGATGACGCTATCCTGCCCAA
>JBCBOT010000257.1:0-11795 GCA_039821165.1 Planctomycetota bacterium
CACGGCTAACGAACAATTACCATGCTCAACTCCTTACATTTGAGAAGATCAGCCAGACTTAGCCTGGCGCACCGGAGCCGCAGTGGGAGATCCGAAAGGGAGGGAGCGATCACACCCGTGCCCACTTTGGCGCGGAGATGACGACGCGAAAGTCTGTGTGTGATCTGCTTGGGAATCGCGACGTGCTTTTGACTCGCCGGGCGAGAGCTACCAACGGAGGCCGAAGCGTTCGCCGCCGGATGCTCCGTCGTTACCGCCTTTGAGTGGTCCTTCGTGCATCGGTTTGACGGCGAGATCACGTGGCGGTTCGTCTTCGGGCTCCGCGTCTTTCGGCTTCGCCGCATCTTCGGCTAGCTTCTTGGCGGCCTTCATCGAGAGTCCGATCTTTTGGCTGTCACGATCGAACGTGAGCACCTTGACTTCCACGGCTTGGCCTTCGCTGACGAAGGCGTCAACCTTCGAGACGCGGTGGTGGGCGAGCTCGCTGACGTGCACCAAGCCTTCGATTCCAGCTGCGAGCCGCACAAAGCATCCGAAGGAAGCGATTCGAGAAACGGTCCCGGTGTGGATACTGCCGACGGCAAAGTCGGATTCGGCGGAGTCCCACGGATTCTCAAGGAGATCACGATACGACAAACCGATCTTGCCGGTCTCTTTGTCGAACGTCTCGATCTTGACCTTCACCTTCTGACCGACTTCGAGCACGTCGCTCGGATGCTTCACACGCTCCCAACTCAGTTTCGTAATGTGGATGAGCCCGTCGAGCGCACCGAGGTCAACGAAAGCTCCGAAGTCTTTGATACTTCGGACCGTGCCCTCGAATGTGTCGCCGACTTGAATCTTTTCGAGTTGCTCTTTCTTCTTTTGTTCCCGTTCGCGTTCGAGGATCGCGCGGTGACTGAGCACCAGGTTGCCGCGTCGCTCGTTCGCTTCGGTGACCAGGGAAACCAGTTTTTGGTCGACGAATTCACTGGCATCTTCGACGCGATACTCGGCGATCTGACTGATTGGCATGAAGCCGCGCACGCCACCGACTTTGCACTCGAGTCCGCCGGTGTTGTGGCCAGTGACGACGGCTTCGACCACGGAGCCTTCTTCGAGGTCGCTCCAATCGGCGACTTCAATGGTGGAGCCGGGAATGGCACAGGCATAAAGTCCGTCGGCGCGGTTGAAGCCACGAACGATGACTTCGACGGGTGTTCCGAGTGCCGGTTCCGTTTCGAATTGCTCGAAGGGGACAACCCCTTCATCGGGACCGCCGAGCGCAACGTACACGCTGTCTTGGTGGATCTTCAGGACCTGTGCGTTGACCCGCGTGTTGTCAGCCAATGGCTCTTTGCGATCGGGCATACCGGCGGAACCGGACAGCATCGATTCGACATCGGCGAGCCCCAACTCGGCAGCCAATTCGGCTTCGAGATCGTCGCTAAGGCCTTCCCGCAGGTTGGGTACCGCCACCTTTCCGGGCTTTGGTTTCTCGGCGGGTGCTTCGGCCTTGGCAGCAGCTTCCTTTTCGCCACCGAGACGAGGCCGGGGCGCTTGTTTCTTTTTCTTGGGTTTGGCCTTCTTCTCGGCCTTCGCAATGTCCTCCGTGGAAACCGTTGGCGAAGCAGGTTTGGCGACACCAAGTCCGCGAGCGGCGAGAGGGCCTGCGCCGCGAGCAACCGTTGATTGCGTCGTTTCCGACTTTGGTGCAACGTCCGTTGGAGCCGCTTGTTGACCCGACGGATCGCTTTCGGCCGGAACAGGGTTGGTGTTGGACGCGTCGTCGGGGCCGGCCGGCTGAGATTCGGTGGACATCGAGGAATCGATGGAAAATCGCAGAGGAAGAAGGTGGTTTTGGAATCGCGAGAGTCTAGCAGCGCGGGGGTTTTCTCGATAGTCTTCGGCGAGTTTGTTGGTGGTTGGAGCGGCGGCGGGTGACGCTTTTGCGAACTGGACCGATTACCCCTCACCCCCAGCCCAATTCTCCGAAGCTGTTTGAGGGGAACCGTTGTGAAGATTGCCCTCCAGTGTGGGTTTAGGCGTTCTGATTGGAGTTGTGATGCCTGCGTTTGATGAATTTGCCGCACCTGTTTCGGCCTGTTTTTCGACGGAACTGAGATCGGCGATCGAGAGTGCTCCGTTGCCACCGTTGGGTGAAGGATCGATGCACGGAGCTTTGGATCCGTTGCTAACGGGCGGTGTCGGCGACCACTTGACCGGGGTTGCATCGCCACGGCAGATGGAAATGCTCAGCGGGCTTTGGCTCGTCGCAGGTGACATCCATGCAAGCCATTCGATCAGCCAGGATTTGCCGAGTGCCGAGGGCAGCTTTTTGCACGGGATCATGCACCGGCGTGAAGGCGATTTTGGGAATGCGAAGTATTGGTTTCGGAGAGTGGGATCGCACCCGGCGTTTGAGCAGATCGCTCATGAGAGCGCGGGCCATTATTCGAACCCATTCGATTTTGTAGATCAGTGCGAGGCCGCAACTGGCGATGAGGTCGCGGCTTGCATGCGGTCGCAGTGGGTGGAGTGGCAAGCGTTGATGGGGATGCTGGTTGGCTGAGTCTCGGGATGGCTTGCGGGGGAACTCGTTACAGAATTGCCGGACCGGACATGTAGTCGGGCTCGGTGGGACCGGGGATGCTGCCTCTCACCCCCAAACTCTCGCTGCTCACTCTCCCGCAACTCGCCGCTCCTAATACTGAAATCCTTCGGCGTCTTCTTTGGGAGCGGGCTGGTAGCCGAGTGGTTCCATGCTGCTTCCGGCGCGGCCCTGGCTGAGACTTCGAACGGAGCTTGAATAACCGAAGAGTTCTTTCAGTGGTGCGTGTGCGGTGATGACGGTCATCGCGCCGCGTGTTTCGGTGGCAGCGATGAGTGCTCTTCGTTGCTGGAGGTCGCCCACAAGTTCACCCATGTAGTCTTCTGGAGTGGTGACTTCGATTTTCATGATCGGTTCCAGCAATAATGGTCCCGCAGTTTCGAGTGCTTTGTCGAAAGCGTCGCCGGCCGCGATACGAAATGCGACTTCGTCGGAACCGCCCTCCTCATTGATTTCCGCTTTGTAGGCTTCGAAGCGAACGCCGGAGAGTGGGAAGCCGGCCAGGATTCCACCTCCCTCGGCACGGTCACGAAGTTCTTGGATGGCGGCGTGACGGATTTCGCCGGTGAGAGGTGTCTCGGGTGGCAAGCGATCAAAAACGATCGGTTTCGCTGATGAGTCTTCGAGCGCCGAGACACGGACATGAAGTCGCGCGAACATCTGGGTCGCGCCCATTTGCCGATTGCACACGCCCACGACATCGGCTTCACCACCGATGGTTTCGCGATAGTTGACGCGTGGCTTGTAGAACTTGACATTCAACCCAAAATCACGGGTCAGCCGGTGCTGGATGACTTCGAGGTGCAACTCTCCCATCCCACTGATCAACGTCTGCCCGAGTTCTTCGTTGTCGACCGCGCGGAACGTGGGGTCTTGGCGACGAAGCATGTCGAGTGTTTCTTCGAGCTTCTTTCGATCGCCTGTGTTTTCGGGTTCGATAGCCATCGAGAGCACGGTGTCGGCGAATGAGATGCTGGGCAACTCGATCATCGATTTCGAATCACAAAGTGTGTCACCGGTGATCGCAAAACGCGGACCGATGACACAGCAGATGTCGCCCGCCGAAAGGGATTCCGTTTGGCCATCGCGATCCTTTTTGGATGCGTGGATCTGCCACAGTTGAGCCACGTTCTCCTTTTTGTCGCGGTTGGGGCAGTAGACTCGGGAGTTCTGCTTTAGTTCGCCGGAGTAGATTCGAATCCAGTAGTTGTCGCCGGTTTTGGCTGGCAGGATTTTGAAGACGAGCGCGCTGAAGGGTTCCTTGCTGTCCGGTTTGCGACTGAGTTCTTTGTCGGTCTTCTTCGGGTCGACGCCTGTGACTGCGGGGCGATCGTTGGGGCTGGGAAGGAAATTTCCGACGGCCGTCATCAGCGGTTGGACGCCGATACCGTGAAGGGCGGAACCGCAAAGCAGCGGTTGAATCTTCTGTTCAATACAGCCTTGTCGGAGCGCCTTGCGAATCAACTCGACGGGGATTTCTTCATCCTCCATCACCAGCGCCATCGCGTCTTCATCGATTTCGCAAACGGCTTCGAGCATTTGTTCGCGCCACAGGAGCGCATCATCCATCAGCTCGTCGGGGATCTCTTTCTCAGTGACCTCCTTGCCTTCGGTTTCAGGATCGAACTCCAGCATCTTCATCTCGACGAGATCGATGACACCACGGAACGGATCGTTGACGTGCGTGGGGCCTTGGCCGACGGGTATCTCGATGGCGACGGGGCGTCCGCCCAAGCGGGGCGAGATGTCGTTGAACACGGACTCGAAGTTCGCGCCTTCCCGATCCATTTTGTTGATGAAGACAATGCGAGGAACGCTGTAACGATCGGCTTGGCGCCACACCGTTTCACTTTGGGCTTCAACACCCTCGCGAGCCGAGAAGACCACCACGGCTCCGTCGAGGACACGCAAACAACGTTCGACTTCGGCGGTGAAGTCGACGTGGCCCGGCGTGTCGAGCAAGTTCATGTTGTACTTGCCCCAGTTGAATTTGACGCAGGCACTGAAAATCGTGATGCCGCGCTCCTGCTCTTCGGGGTCATCATCGGTGTCCGTTGTTCCGTGATCGACGCGTCCCACCCGGTGCTTGGCGCCACTGAGATAGAGCATCCGCTCGGTAACGGTTGTTTTACCCGCGTCGATGTGGGCGATGATGCCAATGTTACGTAGGAGATCGATGTCGGCGGACATGGAGTTGCGAGTGGTGAGGAACGAATGGCGAGTGAAGGAAACTGACGACTGCTTGCAACAAACCGCGAGGTGTTCTGGGGTCAGCGATTATGGCGAGGAGAGGTGAGTTCGGGAGGAGGGGAGTGAGGCAGTGGGTCGGTGAGCGGTTGATGATGAGAGCGAGGAAGGATGGCAAGACGATCGGGGCAAAACGATGGTAGAGAAGGGAGTGGGGCAGTCAGGCAGTGAGTGGGCGAGCGGTCGACGATGAGAGCGGGGAAGGATGGCAAGACGATCGGGGCAAAACGATGGTTGAGAAGGGAGTGGGGGAGTCAGGCAGTGGGTGCGCGAGCGGTCGACGATGAGAGCGAGAAAGGATGGCAAGACGATGGGGGCAAAACGATGATAGAGAAGGGAGTGGGGGAGTCAGGCAGTGAGGCAGTGGGTGGTGGACGATGGAGAGCGGGAAAGGCAGTGGGTGGGCGAGTCGCGGGGCAGGGTCGATGCAAAACAAAACCGCGACGCGGCTTGAGTGCCGGTCGCGGTTGATGAGATTTTTGCTTGGCGTTTTCGGTGAGCGAATCGCTCACCATGCAAAGTGTGCGAATGCCTTGTTGGCGTCGGCCATGCGGTGTGTGTTCTCACGCTTGGTGTAGGCAACACCTTCCTTCTTGAAGCCAGCCATGATTTCGTCGGCTAGCTTGAGGTGCATCGGACGTCCCTTCTTGTCGCGGACTGCTTCGAGCAACCAGCGGATTGCCAACGACTGCTGACGCGTGCGATTGACCTGCATCGGAACTTGGTAGCTGGCACCACCGACTCGCTTGCTGCGAACCTCAATGTAGGGCTTAATGTTCTCGATCGCTTGCTCAAAGACCTCGATCGGTTCTTGATCGTCGGTCTCGCCCCGACGCTTGATCTCGTCGAGCGCGTCGTAGAACACCTTTTGAGCGACGGTCTTTTTGCCGTCGAGCATCAGGCAATTGATGAACTTGCTGGCGAGCATCGAGTCGTGACGCGGGTCGCCTTTGAGTTGCTTCTTACTTGCGGTAATCCGTCCCATTACTTCTTCGCTCCGTAGCGACTTCGTGATTGCTTACGACCGTCGACACCCAACGCGTCCCGACTACCCCGAACCACTTGGTAGCGAACACCCGGAAGGTCGCGGACACGTCCGCCGCGGACCAGAACGATGGAGTGTTCCTGCAAGTTGTGGCCTTCGCCGGGGATGTAGACCGTCACCTCTTTGCCGTTGCTGAGCTTGACCCGCGAAATTTTTCGCAGTGCCGAGTTCGGCTTTTTGGGGGTCATGGTACGAACCTGCAAGCAGACGCCTTGCTTCTGGGGGCACTTCTCCAGAACGGGCGACTTACTTTGGCTCTTCTTGAGTTTTCGTCGCTTTCGGACGAGCTGATTGATGGTTGGCATGGAGGTATGGAAACGAGTTCTTAGCCGTACAGTCCTTTTGGAAGCGAGCAAGTATCGGGCCAAGCGGATTTCTGTCAAGGGGAAACCGGCCCCGGAACCGAGTCGCCCCAGCGGATCCAGCCTTCCTGGCAGCGACCATTGAAAACGAATGTCGGAAACGCCACAGTACGCTGAAGACGGGACTTTTGATTAGCGGAGGGCTAGTTTGCCCATATTGACGATTGAGTCGACTTGCGACGAGACGGCGGCGGCCGTGATTGCCGACGATGGCGGTGTGCTCGGAGACTGCATCGCGACGCAAGAAACGCTGCATGAAAGGTTTGCGGGTGTGGTCCCGGAGGTGGCGGCACGGGCTCACGTCGAGCGAATCCTCCCGGTGATTGATACGGCCATTCGAAAATCGGGGCTGTCGGGGGCTGATTTGGATGCGATTGCGGTCGCGGATCGTCCCGGCTTGGCGGGATCGCTTCTCGTCGGTGTGGTAGCCGCAAAGACCCTCGCGGTGGCGTGGCAGAAGCCGCTTGTCGCCGTGAACCACCTGCACGCGCATTTATATGCCTGTCAGCTCTCGGTGGAATTCCCGGTCTATCCCTGCGTCGGATTGGTGGTCAGCGGGGGCCACACAAGCCTCTATTTTTGCGAGTCGCCTCTCGATTTGACCTATTTGGGTGGGACGATTGATGATGCGGCGGGCGAAGCGTTCGACAAGGTCGGGGCCATGCTGGGACTGGGTTTTCCGGGCGGACCGGCGGTGTCGAAGCTGGCGGCGAAGGGCGATCGAAGGGCATATGAATACCCGCGGTCGATGATCCGTGAGCCAGATTACCGGTTCAGCTTTAGCGGGTTGAAGACAGCAGTCCGCTACAGCATCGCAGCCCCGGGCGTGCGTGATTTCTCAAACGTGGAGCTGGACGATCAGACCAAGGCGAACATCTGCGCTTCGTTCGAGGCCGCGGTGGTCGAGGTCCTCGTGGCGAAGTCACGTCGCGCGGTCGAGGAACACGATGCGGGCCACCTCATTGTTGGCGGCGGCGTGGCAGCCAACCCATTTCTTCGACAGCAGTTGGGCGAGGCTGCTGAATCGGATGGTTTCCGCCTCGTCATCGCGCCGACGGACCTGTGCACGGATAACGCGGTGATGGGCGCGATCGCGTTTGAAAAACTGAAGCGTGGGGAATTCGCGGACTTGGATTTGGACATCACTCCCGGTCTGCAGCGAGGGTTTTAGGTTCAGGGAGCGCGTCGCGAGGGTTCGCCAACGAGAAACAGGCTGCCTGCTTGCGATTTCCCGTTAGGGCGCGATCGGCGCCTTATTCCGCCCACGCACATCAATGCGCTGCCCCTAACGCCATGACTTCTCTCAGCAGCGGGGGCGAGCGGAGCCCGAACGAGACTTTGCCCGGCGGGCCTCGGAGAGGTGCTTCTTGCTCGCCACTCCCTTGCTTGTGACTACGCTGTTATCCTGGGAGTGGAGAATCTGCTTACTTTGACAACGGATGCACGATTTATGTCGGCTGATGAGAGCGGGAGTGGTGCGGAGTTAACGTCGGCCGAGGCGGGGCGGCTCAACGAGGCGAAACAAAGGATCGGCGAAGAGCTGGGCAAGATCATCGTCGGCCAGCAGGAGGTGATCGATGAAATCATGATCGGGCTGTTCAGCCGCGGTCATGTTTTGCTTGAGGGTGTGCCGGGGTTGGCGAAGACGCTGATGATCAGCACGCTTGCCCGCACAATGGATTTGGCGTTCTCGCGGATTCAGTTCACACCGGACTTGATGCCTGCGGACGTCACGGGCACCGAAATCATCGAAGAGGATCGAGCGACGGGGCATCGTGATTTCCGATTCATGGAGGGACCGTTGTTCGCCAACGTGATCCTTGCCGACGAGATCAACCGGACTCCGCCGAAGACCCAGGCGTCGCTTCTCGAAGCAATGCAGGAACGGCAAGTCACCGTGGGACGAACGCGGCACACGCTTCCGTCACCGTTCTTCGTGCTCGCGACGCAGAACCCGATCGAGCAGGAAGGCACGTATCCGCTGCCCGAAGCGCAGCAAGACCGTTTCATGTTCAAGGTGTACGTCGAATATCCGACGTTTGACGAAGAGTTCGAGGTGGCTCGGCGGACGACCGGGACATCGGCACCGGATGTGACACCCGTGCTGGATGCCGAAGAGATCGAGCGACTCCAAGAATTGGTGCGACGCGTACCGGTCAGCGATCATGTCGTGCGTTATGCGTTATCACTTGTTCGGCAAACACGTGTCGGCGATCCAGGCGTTCCCGACTTTGTGGATGAACTTGTCGGATGGGGCGCAGGTCCGCGGGCGGTTCAGTTTTTGATTCTGGGCGGAAAGGCTCGGGCGCTATTGGAAGGCCGCTTCCATGTCTCGATTGAAGACATCCAAAAGTTGGCCAAGCCCGTGCTGCGTCACCGCATGGTCGTCAACTTTGCGGCCGAGAGCGAAGGCGTGACGAGTGACAACGTGATCGATCGCATCGTGGCGGCGACACCGGATTCCGAGGACGAACTTTCGCGCGATGCCCGATTCCAAAAAATATTTGCGTCCTGAAGTCACGCAACGAATTCGTCGGTTGGAACTGACGGCACGGCGCGTGGTCGAAGGATTCTTATCGGGCATGCACCGCAGTCCGTACTTCGGCCAGTCGATCGAGTTCCTGCAGCACCGACAGTACACCGCCGGCGATGAGATCCGTCACATCGACTGGAAGGTGTACGCGCGACAGGATCGCTTGCACATCAAGCAATACGAGGAAGAGACGAATCTTCGCCTCACGCTCGTCGTCGATCGCAGCGCGAGCATGTCCTACGGCGAAGGCGACTCCAACAAGTTCGATTTCGCTTCGTCGATCGCCGCGTCACTCAGCTATCTGGCGCTGCGTCAAAAGGATGCGTGTGGACTTTTCACGTTCGACACCGAAGTGAACCAATCGGTACCTGCTCGGAGCAATCAGCAACAACTGACGCGAATCCTGAGTCTGCTGGAAAGCGTGGGTGCCGATGGACGCACCGATTTAGTTCGCGTGACCAAGCAAGTCGGCCAGGCGATCCCGCGGCGTGGATTGGTTGTGATCATCTCGGACTTACTCGGCGTCGACTCGCTCTTGGAAGGCCTCCGTGTTCTTCGGTCTCGGGGACACGACGTGGCGTTGTTCCACACGCTGCATGATGACGAAATCGACTTTCCATTTAGTGGAGCCAGTCGGTTCGAGGGTTTGGAATCGGAGGACTTTCTCAACTGCAACCCGCGTGCACTGCGTGATGGTTACCTGGAAGCGTTGGATGCGTTTCTGAATCAAACCCGTCAAGCGTGTGGCCGCTTATCGATCGACTACATCCAAGTGCGGACAAGCGATCCGCTCGATGCGCTCCTCGCGCGATTCCTGTCTCGCCGCCTCCGGCTACCCAACCTGAGACGGTAAGGAGACCGCGCCATGTTTCTCTACCCCGCATTGATCGCCGGATTCGCGTTTGTCGCCGTCCCGCTGTTGGTCCATTTGATCAACATGCTTCGGCACCGTCGTCGGCCCTGGGCCGCGATGGATTTCTTGCTGCTCAGCTTTCGCAAGCGACAAAATTGGTTGCGGCTTCGCCAGTTCCTCTTGTTGCTTTCCCGACTCGCCTTGGCGCTGCTTCTCGCGGCGCTGCTCTGTGGTTGGACGGGCGGTCGCCAATTGTTGCGTTCGCTGGGAGGTCAAACGACGCATCACATCGTGATCCTCGATGACAGTTATTCGATGGGCGATCGCAGTGGTGGCGACGGGACGGCATACGCGCGTGCACTCGCGTCGCTGGAGCAGTTGGTCCAACGTTTGGCATCCGATGATGGCGAACATCAACTTACCGTGATGCGTGCCAGTCGAGCGGCATTGGCCCTTCGCGGCGGAAATGAAACCGGCGATGCTGCAGCCGATCTGTCAGCGCAAACGATCACGAACGATGTCAGCTTGGTTGCGAGGGTGATGGCGACTGAGGCGTCGTCGATCCGCACCGACCTGGTGCCCGCGTTGGAGTTGGCGAGCGAGTTGGCGACTGCAACGAGCGCCGACGAACTCGAGGTGTACCTCGCGAGCGATTTCCGGCAACGCGATTGGGCCTCGGCGGAACGTCTCTCCGAAGCCATGCGTGGATTGGCCGTCGATGACGCTCGGGTACGCATGATCGACTGTGCCGAGCGGCCTCAACCCAATTTGGCAGTGACCGAGTTGACGCCGATTCAAGACGTGTGGGTCGCGGGTGTACCCGTCGTCGTTCGCGCCACGATCAAGAATTTTGGGCAGTCCGAAGCAAAGAACATCACGCTCGCCTGCCGAGTCATTCGCTACGGAGAGAGCGTTCAGGCGGTCGATCCGTCACAGCGGGTGAGCGGAAATCTAGATTCACTTCCAGGGTTGGTGATCGATCGATTGGCACCAGGCGAGGAACTGACCAAGACGTTCCAGGTCTTTATCAACGAAACGGGTACGCACGCGATCGAAGTCCAATTGCCATCCGACTCGCTGGAACTGGACAACACTCGCGTTTGCACACTGCCGCTTTCAGATGTCGAACGTGTCTTGGTGATTGACTCGGACGTCGATGAGTCGGGCGCGTACACGATTGCTGCGGTGTTGAATCCGGGTAGCCAAGTCCGCGTGGGTGCGATTCCCGACATCAAGCCACCGGGCTTTTTGCGTTCCGTCACGGCCGAAACGTTGGCCGGTTACCGTGCGGTTTACCTCATCGACCTGCCGGACATTACCGACTCGGCGGCCGCAGCACTCGGTGAGTACGTCCGCGCTGGCGGTGGCCTCGCTTGGTTCCTCGGCGACTCCATTGTTCGCGAACGTTACAACACCAACTTGCTCGCGCAAGACCGGGCTCTATTGCCGGCTCAACTGAGTGAGATTGTGGCGTTGCCGATCGCGGGTTCCCGCGAAACCGGCGATGTCGTCTTTGGCGACGAAGACACCTTGATTGATCCACTTCGAAGCGGCGGTGACGCGTCGCTCGGGATGATCGGGATCGCTAAGAGCTGGTCGCTGCAAGAGTCTGATTTCAACAGCGCCGACGAATCGCCTGCGGATGTGACGCCATATCGAACCGTGCTTCAACGTCGTGACAAGTTGCCGTTGGTGACCGAACACACCGTTGGATCGGGTACGATCGTCACCGTGATGACGGGTCTTAACACGGAATGGACGAATTGGCCCGGCGACATCACCTTCGTTCCGTTCATGTTGCTTTCGAACGCTCGATTGTGGAGTGGGGCTGCGGCGTCGACGTCGAGAAACGTCACCGATCCGCTGACGCGCACGCTTTCACTGGACGAGTACTTTCCGGAATTGAAACTTTTACCACCGGCGGAAGCGCCGCGTGTGGCCGTCGAAGCCACGGCAGTCGAGGATGCAGATGCTCCGACCGTCGCGACGCTGAGCCTCGATCCCATCGAACAGTTGATTGCGGGTAACAGCAACGTTGACGACCTTCTGCGTCCCGGGATTGTCGAATGGGGATTCCTCAAAGCGGATGGCGGAGCGCTTGTGCTGCCGTCGGCGGCGGTGATCGAAAGCGGCGAAGGTGACTTGAGACGCGCCGAGCCTGCTGA
>JBCBOT010000258.1:0-11739 GCA_039821165.1 Planctomycetota bacterium
GCATGATTGCGACGAATTCGGGTTCCGCATGACAAACGACGCTGCATCCAACGAAACGGCCCTCGAAAAATGGAACGACTTCTACTGGCAACAAATGCGTGATAATCCCGACTGCTGGGTTGTCGAGACATGGGCTCATTCATAGCTTACCGGTCGCCTAACACGGTTTGAGCCTTCGGCACACCTTGGCTCTTTAGCAGTGGGACATGACCTTGGTGCAGTCTTCGCGATTTCAGAAATCGTCCGCTTCAGGGCGGTGTCGTTGAGACCTTCCGTTACAATGTGCACCGATGCCCTTTGCGACGAGAGCGGCTTCGACGGCTGCTGGCCTTGCCCCAGGAGCATAGTTGGCAACGACCGAACACTTGATGCCGTGGGGCACCGCTTGGGCACGTGCAACCCGCTGGCCCCCGGCGGTTCAAGTGGTCACGCGGGCTGCGCCTGCGGCACCGCACGCTAGCTAGAATATGGATACCACTAGACGCTGCACGGCGGACAACATAGATGTGTATGGAAGACGACCGTGCCGCGGTAAAAAAGGCTTACCGATTGGCAACTTAGGTCCTGGATCAAAGAAGAATCGTCATTCGGTGTAAACCGAAGGCATGTTTCGTGGAACCTCCATCTCTGTGTCCTTGCGTCTCACACAGGCATGCTGCGATCAAGCCGATCCTCCGGCACTTCGTGTTTCGCGCAAGAAAGAAAACGCGGAGTCGCCAAGGCGCAGAGACGCAAGGATTAAGGCCTAACGCTCTGCGTCTTTGCGCCCCTGCGTCTTTGCGTTCAAACCCAAATGGCCGTGATTCAGCCGATGTTGTGTCGGAACTTTGTGTCTCACACAAGTAACAAAAACGCAGAGTCGCCAGGACGTAAGAGCCGATCTTGCGTCATCTAAGATTGTTCAAAGCAGCAAGTCTCAAGGGGCCATGCGAATGTCACGAGGCTTATTCGTTGCACCGAAGGTATCGGCCAAGGTGGCCAGGCCATTCAGGAAGGTTTTCAAGCTCATCGTGACGACGGCCGAGGGATGCGGCGAATCGTACTGGGCGTCGGCGGTCGTTCTCTTTCGTGAGACTGCGAATGAAGAGGGCCGTGAGGGCAAGCGGCGCGCTGGTTGACTACGGTGAAGCCGACACCGATCACACCAAGGTTGCTGATCACGCATCATCGCCCAGCAGCGGACGAAGAGGCGACGCGCAACCGCAACGATCGCCTGCTTCTCAAAGGTCTGAAACTGTTTTGAATCCGATTCAGAGTCAAAGCGGCATGAAACGCATTTGAACTTTCCCAGGTCAATGGCCAGAATACGCATTGAAGACAACTCCAACTTCACGAGTGGCGCAAGCCAAAACGCCAAGCGATCGGGCCCGTCGCCCGATCGCCTCGAAGGCTGCCACTCATGGATTCTTTGTCGGACGTCAGTCAAAAGGCAACCCATGGCTTCTCTCCCACCGATGGATCGTTCGATCACGAAGCGAACGACGCTTGACCAACAGGGACGCGATTCTGGTGTTCACGACGCCGCGCCGGCAGAGCGACTGCTCATGGTCTGGCCTTTGACTCTTACCGCCTGGGCGTTCAAGGAACCAGATGTTGTTCAACCCCGACTTCAAAGACATGTTGCTCGCGTTATCCGGCGCGAAAATTGATTTTCTACTCGTTGGTGCTTATGCGGTTGCTGCCCACGGCCACCCGCGCGCAACCGGCGACCTTGATCTTTGGGTTCGTCCCGACTTGGAAACTGCTCCGAAGGTCTATCGCGTCCTCGCCGAATTTGGTGCCCCGTTGCACGATCTAACAATCGACGACCTTGCAAGGCCGGGAGTGGTCTTTCAAATCGGTGTCGAACCCTCCCGTATTGACATCCTAACTGCCATATCTGGCGTGGAATTCGATCATGCTTGGGCGAACCGTCTATCTATTGAAATGGACGGTATTCAACTCGGTGTAATCGGTCGTGCCGATTTGATAGTCAACAAGCGAGCCTGCGGCCGCCCCAAAGACATTGCTGATGCGGAGACTCTCGATCCCACTGAATCATGATGTCCCGTTCCGACAACATAAATGGGTATGGAAGAACTCGCTGCTCGGATTAAACCTTGTTGTTGTTACCCAAACGGTTACCCATCAGGAGCAGCGGGGCATGTCTGTCGTACCATCGATGGTGTTCGTCGGCTTGGATTATCACCAGCATTAGGTTCAGGTCTGCGTGTTGGATGAGTACGGCAACCAGATCATCAACGCACACGGCCCAATTCTTTGCAAGCAGTCTCTGAGGTCGTTCCCAAAGGCGTCGCCGTCAATGCCGCCATCGAGTCTTGCTGTGGTGCAGGCAACTTCGCCAAGGAGATCGAAAACAAGCCTGGGTCACCGCACACTCGTGAAAGCGAGTCACTTTCAGTGAAGCGTCGTTCAGGTGGGGCTCGGGCCCGACTAAACTGGGGCCTCCAATCAGGAGGTCAAGATGATCGAGTTTTCATGCCCGAGTTGCGGTCATGGTTTCCGCGTTCCACCGGAGGCCGCCGGTCAAGTCGGCACGTGCAGGAAGTGCACCACCAAATTCCGTGTGCCCACACCGAAACCCGACCCGAGTTCCGACGGTGCGGACGAGGCGCGGAAGCCGTTCTCGGTGGAGGAAATGCGCGAGCATCTTCGCAACTCGCTTGATGGAACGGTGCCTCGCAGACTGGTCAACATCGGCTACCAGTTGAGCTTGCTTGCGGTCGCGTTTTTCATGCTCTTGCTGCCGATGCTGTACGTCGGCGTGATCGCCGGGACCTGTTTTGGGCTGTACTTCTACTGCGTGGACATCATGCCCGCGCTCATGGAAACGCTTCCTCGGGGTCGCGGTGCGGTGCTCGGAATGGGGATTTACATCTCTCCGATCGTCGGCGGAGGGATCATGGTGTTGTTCCTGATCAAGCCCATCTTCTTCACCGTCGTTTCGGGGCGTGCCCCGCGTCAACGTTCCATCTCCAAGGCTGCCGAGCCCGTGTTCTTTGAATTGGTCGAGCGTATTTGCGCGGCGACACGCAGCCCGATCCCGAGGCGAATCGACGTGGATTACAACGTGAACGCGTCGGCGTCTCTTCGTCGTGGTCTGCGCAGTCTGTTCAGCCGTGACCTCGTGCTGACGGTGGGGACGCCGCTGATTGCGGGATTCAATACGAGGCAACTCGCCGGCGTCTTGGCACACGAGTTCGGTCACTTTTCGCAAGGCGGCGGAATGAAGTCGATGTTCGTGATCCGATCGATCAACCTGTGGTTTGCTCGCGTCGTGTATCAACGGGATGCGATGGACGAAGGGCTCGACAATGCGATCCGCGACAGCGATTGGCGGATTTCGCTGTTTCTGCTCGTCGGCAAGTTGTTCGTCTATTTGAGCCGTGGCGTATTGTGGACCTTCATGATGGTCGCTCACGCGGTCAGTTGCCTGATGATGCGTCAAATGGAGTTCGACGCCGACCGCTACGAGGCGCATGTCGCGGGCAGTGCGTACTTTGCGGAGACCTCGAAACGATTGCAGAAACTTTCGCTGGGTCAGCAGGCCGTCTACCGCGTCGTGATCGAGGAACTCGGTCAGCAGGGATTGATTACCGATCTTCCGGGCTTGATTGCCGAAGGCGCCGACAAGGTCTCGGCGGAAGACTGGAAGCGGTCTCAAAAGCAGATTGCGGAAGGCGAATCCGATCTCTTCGCGACCCATCCGAGTGACGAGAAACGCATCAAGGCGGCGCAAGCTCAGGATGCCGAGGGGATGTTTCAACTCGAAGTTCCAGCCCGCGAATTGTTCAAGAACTTCGACAAGCTCTGCGAGGGCACCACGATGGACTTCTATCGCAACGAACTCGGAATCATGCTCAAGCCGGGGCAACTGCAGGGTTAGCCCTCCAACCACCTTATGCGAATCAGTCTTTTCCAGCTCCTGACCTTCTTGCTGATCATCGCTTTGGCGATGGGGTTGATCGTGAATCATCGACAGAGCAAGCGGGAGATTCGGGGCTACCAGACTCGCGTGGAGGCAAGTGAACGCCTCGAAGACCCGTTCGAACGCGAACTCGTGGAGGGCTTGTCTTCCGGAGACTCATTGGATGACCTACCGCTCTACCGACTTCTTGTGGATCGAGTCACCACACCAAGCGATCCAGATTATCCGCGGTACCTGAGATTCATCGAGAAAAACCTTGAGGATGCACCAGAGTCACTTGATGGGTGCGAGCTACACGAGTTCACGTTTTTCTCCGCTCATGGCGGCGCCGAACACACGTATGTCGTAATCGTTCGCGACAATCGATGCGAGCTCGTGTTTTGGGCTCAAACATTTCTGCACCCCGTATGAGAAGAATATCTCGTGAGTCTGTACCAACAAAAAACGAGTTGGACCGTTAGATCCAACTCGTTCGCGTTTTTCATCCTGACTCACATTGAGTCAGCGGGGACGAATGCTCAGCCGTTCGTGATGCTGGCCTGGGCGGCAGCCAAGCGAGCGATCGGCACTCGGAAGGGGCTGCAACTGACGTAGTCGAGACCGACGCGGTGGCAGAAGTCGACGGAGGTCGGTTCACCACCGTGCTCGCCACAGATACCGACTTTCAAGTTCGGCTTGGTCGAACGGCCTTTCTTGACGCCCATGTCCACCAACTGACCGACACCGGTTTGATCCAGTGCTTGGAACGGGTCGACGTGCAAAATGTCCTGGGCGATGTAGTCCGGCAGGAATCCCCCGACGTCATCACGGCTGTAGCCGAACGTCATCTGAGTCAAGTCGTTTGTACCGAAGCTGAAGAAGTCGGCGTGCTCGGCGACTTGATCGGCGGTCAATGCGGCGCGAGGAATCTCGATCATCGTTCCAATCGCAATGTCCAGCTTGCCGGTGTACTTCTTAGCGACCTTGGTTGCCTCGATGGTCTCTTCGACCTTTGCGCGAAGCATCTCAAGCTCTTGGAAGGTACCGACCAGCGGGATCATGATCTCGGGGTGAGCGTCGATCTTCTTGTTGGCACAACTAATCGCCGCTTCGGTGATCGCACGAACCTGCATCTCGAGGATCTCGGGATACGTGATGCTGAGGCGGCAACCGCGGTGACCGAGCATCGGGTTGGCTTCGTGCAGCGCGACGCTTCGCTTCTTGATCTCGGCGGGTTTGACGCCGAGTTCTGCTGCCATTTCCTTTTGCGCGGCGGCTTCGTGCGGCAAGAACTCATGAAGCGGCGGATCCAACAAACGGATCGTCACCGGCAAGCCCTTCATCGCCTTGAAGATGCCTTCGAAGTCTTTGCGTTGGAATGGCAACAGCTTCTTGAGCGCGGCCTTACGAGACGCTTCATCTTCGGCAAGGATCATCGCACGCATGTGAATGATGCGATCGGGCTCGAAGAACATGTGCTCGGTTCGGCAAAGTCCGATGCCTTCGGCGCCGAAGTCACGGGCTCGCTTGCTGTCCGCGGGCGAGTCGGCGTTGGTTCGCACCTTCATGCGGCGGTACTCGTCGGCCCACTTCATGAGCTTGGCGAAATCACCACCCAGCTTGGGCTCTTGGGTTTCCACGGCACCGAGCATGACTTCGCCGGTGGTTCCGTCGAGGCTGACGACATCGTTGACGCCGAGCGTCTTGCCGTTGACCTTGATCTTCTTGCCTTTCTCGTCGATCGAAACATCGCCGGCACCGGCGACACAGCATTTGCCCCATCCACGCGCCACGACGGCCGCGTGACTGGTCGCACCACCGGTGCTTGTCAGAATGCCGACTGCGGCGCTCATGCCGTCGACATCTTCGGGGCTGGTTTCGCGGCGAACAAGGATGATGCTCTCACCGGCGTCCTTCCGTGTGCGAGCTTCTTCGGCGGTAAACGCGAGCTTACCGACGGCGGCACCGGGCGATGCGTTGATGCCTTTGCAGAGGACATCTGCAGCGTTCCGGGCGGTGGTCTTGAAGCTGGGCAGCAGGAGCTGAGTCAAAGCGTTCGGCGGAACCCGCATCACGGCTTCCTTCTGGTCGATCAGCTTTTCCTTGACGAGATCGCAGGCGATTTTGACAGCGGCGATCCCGGTTCGCTTGCCGGTTCTCGTTTGCAGCATGTACAGAGTACCGCGTTCAATCGTGAACTCGATGTCCTGCATCTCTGTGTAGTGATTCTCGAGTGTCTTTTTGACTTCGAGCAGTTCCTTGTGGATCGCACGATTCCACTTGGGCATTTCGGCGACGGGTTGCGGGGTACGAATCCCCGCGACGACGTCTTCACCTTGTGCGTTGACGAGGAACTCGCCGTAGAACTTGTTCTCGCCGGTGTTGGGGTTACGCGTGAACGCGACGCCGGTGCCGGAGTCGTCGCCCATGTTGCCGTAGACCATCGACTGGACGTTGACGGCGGTACCGAGCAGGTTGCGGATACCTTCGATCTCCCGGTATTTGACCGCTCGCTCGGTGTTCCACGAACCGAAGACCGCTTGGACGGCGAGTTCGAGTTGCTTGAGAGGCTCTTGCGGGAATTCCTCGCCGGTGTGCTTCTTGTAGACGTCTTTGTAAGCGTCGCAAAGTTGCTTCAGTCCTTCGGCGGGGACTTCGGTGTCGTCGGTGACCTTGAACTTCTTCTTGATCTTGTCGAAGGCCTTTTCAAACTGGTGGTGGTCCATGCCCATCACGACATCGCCGAACATGTTGATCAGCCGGCGATAGGAGTCGTAGGCGAACCGATCGTTTTTAGTCGCTTTGGCGAGGCCTTCGGTGGCGACGTCGTTGAGACCCAGGTTGAGGATGGTGTTCATCATCCCGGGCATACTGACGGCGGCGCCGGAGCGGACGCTGACGAGTAGCGGGTTGGAGTCGTCGCCGAATTTCTTGCCGAGTTCTTTCTCGAGCTTTTTGACGGCCTTGCTGACTTCGCCCATCAACCCGTCGGGCAGCTTTTCGCCCGATTTGTAGTACTGGTCGCAGACTTCCGTGGTGATGGTGAAGCCGGGCGGGACGGGCAATCCGATCGAAGTCATTTCGGCGAGGTTCAGTCCTTTTCCGCCGAGGAGGTCTTTGGGTTTGCCTTTGCCTTCGGTTTTGGTCTTACCGAAGTAGTAAACCATCTTGTTCGCCATGATCGTTCTCTATGAACCGTCTGAGAGGGGACGTAAAAGCACCGGCAGGGGTCGGCCGATCTTCCGCCGAACGCCGGTGTGGGAAATATCCGATTGGGGAAACCGCGAGCTTCAGCCCGCTTATTCCGCCCGCGCGGCCGTAAATCTATGAGCGACAACCATTTTGGTCAATCAGGGGGTGAGCGTTGATCGCTGCGACACTCGGTTGCTCCAGCACTGGGCGACGCTCGATCGCTCTGAGTCATTCCGCATCATCCCGCGGATAGACCGATCGCCTCCCTCCCATCCCCACCCGGGTCCCGCGAGAGTGGCCGAACGCTCGCCAGATGAATCGGTCTCGGCGAGACCGATGGACGCCCCTACAATGCCGCTCCATCTTCACTCATCCGCCTTACCGAACGATCTTGACCGTCTCGCCGTGACCAGCCCCACCCACAAACTTCGCGTTTACAACACGCTCACCAAGACCAAAGAGCCCTTTGAGCCGGTTAACGCGCCGCACGTCGGCATTTACCTGTGCGGACCCACCGTCTATGCGGAGTCCCACATCGGTCACATGGTGGGCCCGGTCATCTTCGACACGATCAAACGGTATCTGAGCTATATCGGCTACGACGTCACGTGGGTCGTCAACATCACGGACGTCGATGACAAGCTGATCAACAAGAGTCACGAACGCGGCATTCCGGTGTCGCAGATCGCGACGGAGATGACCGCCGACTATTTGGCGAACCTCCGCGAGTTGGGCGTGAACCAGATCAACTACATGCCTCGCGCGACAGATTACATGTCGCATATCATCACGTTCATCGAACGGCTTGTCGAAAAGGATGTTGCGTACGCGGTCGATGGTGACGTGTTCTTTGACGTGATGAAGGATCCCCAATACGGCCAGCTTTCCAACCGCAGCGTCGATGATCAGCAAGGCGAAGGTGGTGGGGCGGCCGCCAAGAAACGATCGGCGGGTGACTTTGCACTTTGGAAGTCCGCCAAAGCAGGCGAGATCGCCTGGGATAGCCCATGGGGAAAAGGACGGCCGGGCTGGCACATCGAGTGCTCGGCGATGAGTCACGAAATCCTCGGCGAGACGTTCGACATCCACGGTGGTGGACTCGATTTGATGTTTCCGCACCACGAAAACGAACTTGCCCAGAGCAGCTGTTGTCATGACAAGCCGATGGTGAAGTATTGGCTTCACAATGGTTTGATGCGTGCGGGCGAGAAAGGCAAAGTGGGTGGGAAGAGTGATCGTGAAGGGGCCGCTGAAGAAACGGTCGAAGAGGCTTCGGAGAGTAAAATCAGCCGCAGTAAAGGCGCCGGCGGTCTCAGCGCATTGATTCGACGTCATACCGGGACGCGGATCCGATTCTTTTTGCTCCGCACCCAATACCGCTCGACGATCATTTACGGCGAAGATGGCCTGGAGGAAGCGGGTAAGTCTCTCGATTCGTTTTATCGATTGTTCGAACGCTTCGAAGAAATCGTCGGTCGCTCGTTCTACGACGACAAGAACTACCGTCTCTTCGCGGATCCCGAAATCGCCGTTCAGAAATGCCTCGCCCCGGCGGCGACGCGCAGCGAAGGCGACTTCGATCCGAATGGCGACGCGCTGCTGACGGATGTGAAAGCACTTCGGGACAAGTTCCTCGAAGCCATGGACGACGATTTCAACACCGGCGCGGCCATCAGCGTGTTGTTCGATTGGACGCGGCTCGTCAATCGCTTCATTGAAGAAAGCAAACTCGGGCCAGGTGCTGATCCGGAGTCACCCCAAGTCGCCTCGCTGGTGTCGGCGATGACCGTCCTCAAGGAGCTGACCAACGTGCTCGGCCTGTTCGTCAAAGAACCGATCGCGGCAGGCGGTGACGACGAATCCACGGAGCTTCTCGACAAGACGATTCATCTGCTGATCGATCTCCGCAAAGAAGCCCGTGAACGAAAGGACTACCAAACCGGCGACGCGATTCGCGACCGGCTCGGCGAACTTGGCGTTGCGTTGTTGGATAAGAAAGAAGGCACATCCTGGGAACTCAACTCATGACTTCCCAGGCGGCCGAACGGAGTGGGCCGCCGGGGAATCTGATCCTTGGCATCGATCCCGGTCTGAACCTCACCGGCTATGGCGTCATCCGTGTCAGCGGAAATGACATGCATTTGGTCGAAGCCGGTGTGGTGCGTAGCAAGCAATCGGACAGCCTTGAAAATCGCGTCCGCGAGATCTACGACGGCGTCCTCGAGGTACTGGAGCAACATCGTCCCGACTTCCTCGCCCTCGAACAGCTTTTCTCGCACTATGCACGGCCCAAGACCGCGATCCTGATGGGGCACGCCCGCGGCGCGATCTGTCTCGCCGCGGCGCAGCAAGGCGTCGAGGTCAAAAGCTTTGAACCGACCAAGGTTAAGAAAACAATGACGGGGAACGGCCACGCACCCAAGCATCAGATGCAGGAGGCCGTTCGTATGCAACTCGGACTTCGCGAAGTCCCCGAACCGGCCGATATCGCCGACGCGCTCGCGATCGCCATTTGTGGCTTTCACTTTCAACACAACCCTCTTCTCCAACAGTCCCAGTGATCCTTTCGATTTCAGGCAAACTCACGCAGGTCTTTGAAGCGTTCGTCACGATCGAGTCCGAGCCGTTTGAATACGAAGTGCTCGTCGGCGACTACACGCATCGCCAGCTTCAGTCACGCATCGGCGAGCAAGTGCGTTTGCACACGCTGGAATACATCGAAGGCAACGCGCAGGGCGGCGGACGATTGACGCCGCGGATGATCGGCTTTTCGACCGAGCCCGAACGCCAGTTCTTTGATTTGTTCTGCAGTGTTTCGGGTGTCGGCGTGAAAACGGCGTTGCGGGCGATGGTCCGTCCGGTGCGAGAACTCGCGGTGATGATCGAGCAACAGGACGCCAAGGGCCTGACCACGTTGCCCGGCATTGGTGCTCAAACGAGCGAAAAGATTATTGCGACGCTGCGGCGGAAAATGCCCCGTTTCGCTTTGATGGTCGACAGCGGAAAAGTCGACGCGACGGTCTCGGCTGACAACGAAGGTGTCGCCGCCGAAACGTTCGATGCCTTGATCACGCTCGGCCACAGCGAAGCGGACGCGCGGCGATTGATCGATGAGGCTTTTTCGACCAAAAAGAAATTCAAGGACACCGAGTCCTTGCTGACAGCCATCTATCAGCGGTCGGCTTGACGCGAGAGCTCGGCGGCAACGATTGCAGAACGTGTGCCTGACGGTCACCGCGATCGACGCGTTCAAGAGAAACACCCGTAGCAACAATGCGTATCGACTTTGTGATCACGGAACTCAACGTTGGTGGGGCGGAAAAAGCGCTCACTGAAATCGCGTTGGGGATGAAACGCCGTGGTCATCAGGTGCGGGTCTTGTCGATCGGTTCTGCACCCATTTCCGAGCGAAGCGGTTTGACACAACGTCTTGCCGCCGACGATATCGAAGTCGAGTTCGGTGGCTTTGATCATTGGACGTCGTTTCTGGGGGCCGCGCGGTGGCTGAAGGCGTGCCTGCTCCGCCGACCGCCGGATGTCTGCCAGACGTTTCTGTTTCACGCGAATTGCTTGGGCGTGTCTGCCGCCCGTCGGGCCGGCGTCGGTCGTGTCCTCGGTGGCCTGCGGGTTGCCGAATCGAATCGCATCCGCAGCTCACTCGAGCGGCGAGCCGTGGCGAAAATGGAAACGCTTGTCTGTGTCAGTGCGGAGGTCCAACGGTTCGCGGAGAAGGAACTTCGGGTTCCGCCGAATCGGTGTGTCGTCATCCCCAACGGGGTCGATGTTGCCGTATTCGATCGGGCGACGAAAATCCAGTGGGACTCGATCGGTTGGCCAGCCGACAGCGAGGTTGCCTTGTTCGTCGGTAGGCTCCATCCGCAAAAGGGCTTGGAGCTGATTCAGCAACGCGCGGCACAACTATTGGACGGCCCACGTCGTCGGCTGCTCTTCATCGGTGACGGTCCGCTGCGAGAGAAGCTTTGCGAGTGGGCGGCGTCGTTCGGTGATCGCGTCCAGGTGCTCGGCTTCCAGTCAAATGTCGCACCGTTCTTGAACGCCGCGGCGCTGCTTTTGCTTCCGAGTCACTACGAGGGCATGCCGAATGTTGTGCTCGAAGCGATGGCAGCGGGGCGTCCCGTGGTGTGCTCGCGGGTCGAAGGCAGCGACGAACTATTGCGAAACGATCCAGGATCAAGCGTCGACAGATCTTCACTCCAAGGTTTTGACCCCGGTGATGCGAATCAAATGGTCTTGTTGGCGGAAGCTTTTTTTACGGATCCCGAACTGAGTCGTCGCGTCGGCGAGATTAACCGCGAGGCGATTCGCCGCGACTTTTCATTGGAGACAATGGTTCAGTCCTATGCCCAGCTCTACGAGACATCGAACGAGCGGTGAACGCCACGGAATGTCTTACGAGAGTTTGCCCACGCGACGTGGGCGGCAGAGCCCGGTCGCCGGACGCGTGATGAGACGCCGTGAGCACGGTTTTTGCAGGCTCCGCGGCGCCTCGCGGGCGATGCGTGGGTTGCACGGACACCGTCTTTTAAAAGCTGCCTAACCCTCAAATTTTGCCTCGGCTGCTTGATTGGCACATCGGGGCCGTTATCTTACGCAAGGCCCATCTTTGAGGGGTGGGTTCA
>JBCBOT010000259.1:0-11725 GCA_039821165.1 Planctomycetota bacterium
GTAAAAAATGGATTCGGAGACACTCCGCATCCTCGACAAGCCTTCCAGATCTGGAAGGCTTGCTTCGTTTGCAGACAGGTGACCGTCCCGGTTCGACTCGGTTCGCTACCTCGCTCCGTATCTTGGCGCAGATTTGTTGTGGCCGCACTTCCGGTTGTGAGCCGTGGGATGCACCGAAGTGAATCCACCGGGGCCTTGGCGAGCCGGTCGTGCTCCGTGCTTTGAAGTCGTGCTTGAAAACCAATCCGTCTTTTCGGGGAGAGATTCTTTTTCTGCGGTTTTTCGATGCGGGATGTAACGCGTGTTTGTTTCCGACGCTGAGTCGAGTGAATCGGACACTGTGTTCGAACGCGAAACCACTCACGCACGGAAAAAGAAGATGTCTGCTAGATCGATTGCTGCTGCCGCCCTGATGGCCCTCGCCGTTTCCACCCCAGCCGTTTTCGCGGACGACTGGCGCGACAAGGAAGACGGTGTGCTCTATCTCACCTCCGTCGATCCGATGGCGGATGAGTACTTCGTGGTCACGCTCGTCAACGACGAAGAGGATCCAGACGACGATCCCGACTGGAAGCTTGATATCACCTATTACCGGATCGGGCCGGGAGTGTTTGAGGTCGACACGAAGGACTACGACGCCGAGGACATCCAGATGATCGATTTCGAAGGCGATGACAACCTCGATGGGTTTTACAACTACACCAGTGTTCCGAGCGTCGCATACGGGCACGGCGGGACCGACTACCTCATCGGCGGCGATGGGCCGGATGACCTTTTCGGAGGCTCGGACAATGACCATCTCGAGGGAAGAGGTGGAGAAGACGATTTGTTCGGCGGTTGGGGACGCGACAGCCTCTACGGTGGTGCTCAGAACGATTATCTCAATGCCGGTCGCGACCGCACGGAAAGGATCCTCGATGGTGGAGCGGGATGGGACACCGGTGTGATGTACTACTCGCAACTCCGTGGTACGTCCCGGGTGTACCAGCAATTCGATCAGTTCGAGTGTGAGTCCGTGCAAGAGCGGTGGACATTCTTCTTCGCGTTATCGTTCCAACGATAGCTCAAACCCGGCAGCGAAGTTCCAAAAAGAGGCCTCGGTACACCACCAAGGCCTCATTTTTCTTCCTCCGTGACCGCCTGCGGGATTTGGTTGGTACGCTACCGTTATGGTTAAGCACGAGACAATCACATCAAGCCAATCGGACCGCCTGCGATGACGCCGCTCGACAAAGAAGAGTATGTCGAGCAGGCACACCTGTTTCAGCTGCTCCACGAGAAAGCGGGTGGTGAATTCCCGATCCAGGATTTGCTCGAGCAGCTTCGCCACGAAGTTTTGGCGACGACCAAGTTGCCGATGGCGATGGAGTTTCTGTTGACGGAGGTCAAGCATTCGGGCCTCTTGGCTCCCGCGATGCATCGGCTCTCGCATTACTTCACGCCGTTTCAAACCTATTTGATCGAGCAGAGTGAACTCGACACGGGGCGATTCATGATGAACGTCGCGCTGAAAGTGATGGAATCCGAAGCACGTTATCGTGTCAGCGGAGCGACCCCGGCGGGCCTATTCTTTTACCAATTCGAAGTGCTCTGCCGAAATCGGCTCAGCTACGATCACGGATTGACTGCCCTCAGCGGCGATCCACTTTACGACAAGTCCTGGGCCGGTTGGATTCTCGGTCTGCGTGCTCAAATCGGACTCATCGATCTCGCGGATTTGATCTTTCTCGTCAGCGAACACTATCGAACACGCCTGATTGCTGAGAAGCAACCGATCGAGGGAAAAGGGCCTTTCCTATTCGGTGAAAAGGAGGGTCGCATCGCGTTGGCGAATCGTCGCAAGGATCCGCTGTATCTGTTCAGCGCGCTGCAGCGGCATTTGAATTATCCGGTGGTTCCGAAACCCAAGCCGGTGGATGAGACCGAAGAAATCCTTCCCAGGATGGCGCGGCGTATCGAACGACTCGAAACGCGAATCCAATTGATGGAAGAGGAACGCCGCGCATCGCTCGACATCACCAAGTTCTACGAGCAAAACAAGCACCGCATCGATCTTCCTGACTAGATGCGTGTGAACTCAGCAACCGCCAGAACGAACGTCCGCAAGACGATGCGTTTCCGATTGCAGACACCGCTAGGGCTTCGTTCCAATTCGGTTTTGAGTTGACGTACCGGAGGGCTTGCGCCCTACCGCTAAAACTGTGAGTGGAACGGCGCGAGCCGTCCGTTGTCACCCTCATGTTCAATTGGAAAAATGCACTAGTATTGAAGTTCGCCTCCCAGCGTCAGACCCTGTGCAAAGTAGTCGGACTGTCGAAACAGGACGCGCGGTCTGGATGCTCCCACCAGTGGCATCGCTTCGGGCGGAATCAAATTTGGATTGATGTCCGTGTCGATTTGCTCGGAAGCTCGAATCACATTCGGAAGGTAGAGTACCGAGTAACCAACGGTCACGTGGAGATGGTCGCGGAGACGCACGCCGAACTTGATTCCCAGTTCGGGGATCAAAACGAAGTCGTCTTGCGAGAAATCGCCGATATTCGACCGCAGGGCATAGACGCCACCGAGGGCTGTTCCGGCGAGGGTCGTCGTGCTGCCATCGATCGACAACTCTTGTTCGTTGTTGCCGATCGCGACACGCATCGAAGTCTCGAGCCAACTTCGCCGACGCAAGAGTGATCGTCTTACCACGCCGAGTTGTAGTCCATTGAAGCGGTTGGTCGTGCGGAATGAATCACGTGCGGTGCGTGTGCCGGACGACGGCTCCGAACTTGCTGTGAGACCGATCTCGTCGCGGAGTCGTATGTGGCGGTATCCAATGATCAAATCCGTTCTGTCGCGAGCACCGCATTGTTGGCAGCACGTACCGTGATCGCAGAGTGAAATGCGGCCGTTGATGAGAAACGATCTGAGATCCGACTCGGTACGGACGGAGACACTTCCTGGCCCGACGTCGGGGTGCGCCACGAGGTAAGCGTCTTGCTGTCCGCTGACGATGTTGAAATAGGGCAACGCCAAGATCGGGTTGCTATTCGAGTTCGCCGAAAATCCGTCGTTCTGGTCGGAGAGCCAGAAGTATTCTGCTTCGATGCCGACGTTGCGTGCCGGTGTGATCCAGAAACCGCCACCGAAGCGAAAACCATCAGTGCCGCCATCGTTGAGTTGCGTCGGCCCGAAGAGTCTGGATGTCTCGGTCTCGCCAAGCACCCCCGCGACGTTCTGAGCGGTGCCCGCGGCGCTTGTTGTGACCAACGCCGGAGATTCCATTCCGGTCACATCCCAGAGCAGGAACTCACCGAAAACGTAGAGTCGGTTGTCGATGCCTTCTCGAATCTGAGGCAGGATCGGTTGCCAGTTTCGAAATCGATTGCCCCCCAGGATCGGTTGTCCGTCGAACAAACCGGTCAAGGAAAGGTCTGGCACCGACGGCGGCTGCCCGACGCCTGCGTTGGCTTGGTTGAGGGTGACGACGCCTGGGATCTGGATCGGGAAACCACCAAATCCGCTGGGAGGTGCCACCGTTTGGTACGGGTCACCGGTAGATGATGACTGCAGAGCCTGGGCTGTTGTCACGTCCGCGAGAAACGCGAGCAAAGCAAGGAACATCGCCAAACGCGTCGCGGCCTTGAGGGCGGGGACTTGGCGGTGAGTAAAAATATCGCGACGGGCCGAGTTCAACGCCGATTCTCCGCGTGAAACACAGAAAACCTGGACAACAGCCGGGTTTTCGCTCAAGATTTCGGACACGCTGACCGAACTCGGTGGGAGCGTGCGAAAATCTGCGGGCGGCCGTCAAGACGAATCATTCACCGACCGCGTTACTCGATTCCAGATTGGATTGATCTCATGCGTTCTATGGCATACGGCGCCGCGATCTTGGCGGCACTTGGCATCATGACCTATCTCGCGTTGACGCCGAGCGATTCCCCCGTGATCGACCCGGATGCCGTCGCCACATCTTCATCCACCCCCGATGTGGAACTGGCCTCGTTGACCATGGATGTGCCGAAGATGCACTGCCCCTCGTTTTGCTATCCGAAAGTGAAAGAGACTTTGGAGTCACGCGAGGATGTGATCGCGGTTGAGCTTGCCCCGCAGAAGGAAGAGGGTGTTATCGACAATCGTCAGGTCATCGTGAGTATCAAAGACGGCTTCGATGGCGACGCAGCAATCGCCATGCTTCAAGAAGCTGGTTTCGGCGGCGCTTCGGTCGCCGAAAAATAGATCGCTATGAACGACTCCGATGGCGTCTTGCTGATCGGACACGGGACCCGCGACGAGAATGGGACACGCGAGTTTTTTGAACTCGCGTGCGAGCTTGGTCGTCGTTGTGCACCCGTTCCTGTCGAAGGCTGTCTGCTCGAGTTCCAGAGGCCGACGATCGCCGAGGGATGGGATGCGTTAGTTGCCTCCGGCGTGAAACAGATTCATGTGGCTCCGTTGCTACTTTTTGCCGCCGGGCATGCCAAGCAGGACATTCCTGATGCGATTCGCGAGTGTGCTCTGCGGACGCCGGAGATCGGGCACCTTCAAACAGGGCCGCTTTCCCGCTCCCGTTCGATCATCGATTTGGTAACGCGGCGAGTGAGTGAGGCTGCGCAACAGCACCAAATTACGATCGATTCATCCACGGCTGTCGTGTTCGTTGGTCGGGGGAGCTACGACCCATGTGCACAGGCCGACATGCGTCTCCTTGGTGAGATTGTTGCGAGTCGTTTGTCGCTTCAGCACCACGCGGTGGCTTTCTATGCAATGGCTGAACCACGGTTGCCGGAAGTGCTGGACCAAGTTGCCTGCACAAGCGGCGTTGCGAATTTAATCGTGCAGCCGCACTTGTTGTTTCAAGGTCGGCTCTACGATGCGATCAAGCGGCAAGTGAATGAGGCGATGCAGCGACACCCCGCCATGCGCTTTTTTGTCGGGGAATACCTTGGTCCGGTGGCGGCTGTCGCTGATGCGATTGCGTCTCGAATCGAAGCGACATCGGTGCGTGGTGCCCCCTCTCGACAGTAGTGTCCCAACGTCGGACACTGGCCGCTTGACCTTCCGATTCCCTCCGAGCCCCGACTCTCATGTCCCAGGACCCGTATTTTCAAACTCTGTTCGCGGACCGAATCGGCGGAGCGAACTACGGCAAGAGCACCGAGATTTACAAGTTCGCCAAAATCAAGGCGGCGAAACGTAACGCGCTGGAAACGCACCCGGATCGCAAGCTGCTCGATTTCGGAATCGGCGAAAACGATGCGATGGCGGACTCCGCGGTACGCGATGTCATGGGCCGCGAGATCAACGCGCCTGAGAACCGCGGCTATGCGGACAACGGCGTGCTCGAATACAAGCAGGCCGCGGCGAGGTTTATGAAACGGCAGTTCGGTGTGGAGCTGAACCCGGAGACACAGATCAACCATTGCATCGGTAGCAAGCCCGCCTACGCGATGTTGCCGGCCTGCTTTATCAATCCCGGCGATGTCACGTTGATGACCGTCCCCGGGTATCCCGTCGCCGGCACCCACACACGTTACTACGGCGGTGAAGTATTTCGATTGCCGCTCTTGGCCGAAAACGACTTTCTGCCTGATCTCGACTCGGTGCCGGACGACGTTTACAGCCGCACGAAGATGCTCGTCATCAACTACCCCAACTCTCCGACAGGGCGACTGGCGACGACCGAGTTCTACGAAAAGATTGTCGCGCTGGCAAAGGAAAAGCAGTTCATCGTGGTTCAGGACGCTGCCCACATCATGCTGACCTTCGAAGGCCGTCCGACAAGTTTTCTCGAAACGCCCGGTGCGATGGATGTTGGCGTCGAAGTCCATTCGATGAGTAAAGGCTACGACATGATCGGCTGGCGGATGGGATTCGTCGCCGGACACGAACGGATCGTTTCGGCGTTTGCGGATGTGAAGGACAACAGCGACAGTGGTCAGTTCATCGCTACGCAAAAGGCTGCGGCCGCGGCACTCGACGACGAATCGATTCCTCCACGCGTGCACGCAAAGTACAAACGCCGCATGGAGAAGTTGGTCGGTGTCCTCAAGGATTGTGGCTTCGATTGCCAAATGCCTGGCGGATCTTACTTCCTCTACACGCCATCGCCGAAAGGGACCGGAGGCGGTGAATCGTTCGCGAAAGCCGAAGACGCGACTCGGTTCTTGATCGAAGAACTCGGCGTGGTGACGGTGCCGTGGGACGATGCCGGCAGCTACTTGCGATTCAGCGTGACCTACGTTGCCGAAACGGAGGCCGACGAAGACGCGCTGATGGAAGAAACACGTGGTCGATTGCAGAACGCCCAGTTTCAATTCTGAGCCATTCTTCGTTTTCCCATATCACGCCTAAACGAAGGATCCCGATGAGCATTGATGGGATCCGCTTCAGCGAGAGTCGATCAATCGACCTCGATCAGATCGTCCGGCTGTATCGCGAAAACGGCTGGTCTTCGGCCGACGAGCCGCAGCGGTTGCACGAGGCGCTTGTGCACTCGCACAGTTTGATTTCCGCGTGGGATGGTCAAACGCTCGTTGGCATCGGAAACGCAATTTCCGACGGGCATTTGGTGGTTTACTTTCCGCACCTGCTTGTCCTACCGAGTCATCATCGGATGGGAATCGGACGTGCCATCATGGAGCGGATGAATCGGAAGTATTCCGGATTTCACCAGCAGATGCTCGTCTCGGACCGTGATGCGGTCGAGTTCTACGAGCGAATCGGATTTCAGCGCGCTGGCGAAACGCAGGCGATGTGGATTTATGAGGGGAAGGATCACTGAGGTTAGAGATCCTCATTCCGATTCCGTCAGCACTTGCTGATAGATTCTCGTCGCTTTGTCGTAGGCTGCTCGCGCGTCCGCTTTCTCGGATTCTCGGATCAAGGGTTGTTTGCTTTTCCAGCACGTTTCAACCGCATCGATACACCATTGGGCGCTCCGTTTATTGGCACGAATCGGTTTGCCGTCGACGTGAACAAAGATCGGGTTGGTGTGAACGGACGGCAGGATGCGAACCGCAACCCAGGAAGACTTTTCGATCGGAACCTCGAATGAAAAGGATTGGACATTCCCATCAGCGATGAGCTCTTCCTTCGCGACGATTTCACCGTTGACGATCAACTCAACAGGAACACTTCGCGACGAACCGATTCTCGCCCGTTCAAGATGCCAATACGGTTTGCGGTCCAGACGGGTGTTTTGGATCCGTTTGCCGAGTTCCGACTGAACCGCGTCGAGCATCGCGGCCGCTTTGAATGACACGGTCACGTTTTCGGGCTTCGCCAGGTCCATCCGACTTGGTGCCGACGTCTTGCTGTGACGGGTACCGAGTTCAAAATCGTTGACCTTGAAATCCAGGACGTGGCTCAAACCGTCGCCACAGTAGCTGCGGCCATCCCTCAGCCCCTCGATCCAGTTTTCGTAGTTGAGTGGTTTGTCGTCATCGAGTTTGACATAGATGCGGCCCAGTCCGACCTTATCGCCGTAGATGCATGGGAAGTCTGTCTCACCGCTGATTCGAGTGGTCATGCCGCAGTTGAGGGTGTGATACCAGATGTTTAGTTCCCAAATCGCAGGGGTGTCGACCGACGAAATGAAGTCACAGACGTCGAGCGCGGTCGCAACGATGTACTCATTCGCTCCGATCCCATCGAAGGGCGGCATCTCGTAATCGGGTAGCGTGTCTGCGTCCGTGCCACGCCATGCGGGCGGCACACGTCCACGAGGGTTATTCAAATAGCGTCGGGAGCCATCGGGTAGCTTGTCGGGCAACGCGAGCCCCCAACCGCTGTGACTGTAGCCGACGACACCACCTTGCTTTTTTCCCCAGCTCAAGACCGGGATCGTCCAACTCGGCCAGTCTTCAATGACTTCGGTCCCGGGGTAGTCGTCTTCCTTGAGGTTAAGAAGGCAGAGGTGTCCTGCGTGCGAGGAAGGAAAACCGCTGACCTCGACGTCGTAGCGCATCAGATGCTCATCCGTCGAAAGCTTGTGCGTTTCGCCTTCGAAGAATGCTTTTTGTGTGTACCAGCATGGTCCCCAACTGAGCACACAGCCCACGTTGAGATCTTCTCCCAAGATGTGTCGCATCATGTCTGCGGGGCCGACACCTTCGGTGGGACTGTCGTAGTGTGCGCAGCCGGCCGCGTGAACGTGGTGGTCACCAGAAAACCATCGTTGCGGAGCGAGGTGAATCCAGCGTTTCAACGGAAGCTCGATCGCATGTTGTTGAGCGTCAGGCACCGTCACTGTGATGTTCTGCGAAAGGTACTCCGGTCCACGTGAGACGGTGATCGAATAGTCGCCCGGAGGAAGCAAGACCGATTCGCCGTCGGCGCGGTAGATCTGATGATGGAAAAAGAAGTCGGGAGCGAGTCGTCGCGATGGATTGGGGTACACGCGTCCGAACGCATCGCGGATGACCAGTGCCGCGGTGGTGGGTTTGCCGTCGATGTCCTTGACCCCGAGCTTGACGTCGACGGCGTTCTCGCAATCGAACAGGACGGGTACCGAGTTGCGAAAGCCGATGTCCTGCGTTCCCTGCCCAATGTTGAACGCGATTTCGGCTTCACGTTTGCCGGCATCACGGCTGAAGAGAACGACGAGGTGATACTCGAGATTGAGTCCGGAGAGGCGTTCTTTAAGCGGCTGTCGTGCGAGCACGGAAATGTCTAGCCAGCGATCATAGGTCTGGTCAGGCTGCACATGTGGCTCGTCCGTCATCGGTTTTTGCCGTGGACCTTTTCCTTGCTCATAGAGCGGTTTGGCCTGTGGACTCTCGACCGCAAGCTTCGGGTTGATCCCAGCTTCGTTGTGGATTTTGACCAGGAAGTCGCGCCAACCTTGTTGCATCAGCTTTTTTGTGACGGGGCCTTCTTGAACTTTGACGCGGCTCTCCGGATTGATGTGAATTCCGGCGAGGCACAGCGGGTCGAGTACTTCTTGGATTGCGAGCGCCCCCTTGGGCCTTGGCATCGAGAACGCCTCGACGAGTTTTGTCTTCGCGGTCTCGCTCAGTGGCGACCCCGCGAAATCAAGGGCTTCGACGAGCCGCTTGGTTGCGGAGACAAGTGGTTGGTGCGGCACACCGCGAACCACGGGTAACTCGTCTTGAGCGGGACAGAGGCCGCCGAGAAAAGCGACAGCGGGAACCAAAAACAGAATTCGTTTGGCGATCATAAAACGCTACCCAACTCGTTGCGGTGTTGGAAATCGAATAGGCTGTCTCTCCAGGCATCGAGTGACGAACCCGGTTCTTGCGACGTTGCGAAAGGTGGTGCGTTGGACGTTCGACGGGGAGTCTCTCGTTGGCGACGAGTGGTGGCCTGCCTTTCATTTTCCCCGCGGCACACAACTTACAGGATATCGATGCGGCGTGTTCAAACTGGTTGGTCCGAACTGGATTCAATGCTTGGCGGTGGATTGTTGCCTGGGACGCTGACCGTCATTCTCGGAGCTTCAGGAATCGGGAAGACTCAGCTTGGTGTCTTATTCGGTGACGCAGGGCAGGCTCAGGAGGGGCAGCGCGGGGTCGTCTTCGACATGACGTCGCGTGGTGATTCACAGAACCATATCGATTACGCCGCTCGGCTTTGCGACTGGAAGATGAGTTCGCAGCCGGCGGAGCATGATTTCGATGCCGCAATGCTATTCGAGGGTGGCCAATCGTTTGATCACTTGCATCTGTTTCGCCACTCCGGGAAGCGTGTTACCAGCGCGGATCTCAGCGAGGATGAGTGGCGCGAGTGGAAGTACGAGCACGCGCGAAAATTAGATCAGGCGATCGCTTTCTTCTATCGTAACTTCGCGCGTGGCGTCCGCCGTTGTGTGATCGACGGTGTCGAGCCCACCGAGCGAGCCTCAGACTCGATTCAATTTGAGCTTTTCGAGTACATCTACCACCAGATCTTGCGGAAGGAACATGATTGGGTGGCGAGAGACTTGCTGCGGGTTCGCTATCGAGAACTTGCCGATCAAGTTGCCTCACACGCCTACGACCATCAGGAGTTGACGTGTGTTTTGCTTTGCACGACCCACGAAGTGATGCTCGATGACTTGCTAACACGCCCTCTCGAGAGCGGGGATGTGCTCTCTAACGCAAACACCATCGTGCTGATGGGCAAGACGCGCGACGGAAATCGGATGGGGCGGGCACTGCATGTCGCCAAGCACCGGGGCAGTGCCTGCGATGAGTCGATCGTGCCTTACGAAATTCACCAGGGGGGATTCCGTTTGGTTTAGCCTCCTCGCCGGCTTCAAAACGAATCTGAGAAAAATCAGTCAAACAGGCCGGAAAATCTGAAGGGTTGGCGTTTAAGACATCGCGAAGCGCATTTCAGAAGCATCGAAGTGTCCTGTGTTCCTCACTTGGGGAGGCACGTCGAATGCGAGATGCAACGACCTGAAGAAGCAAAATGGCGAGTAATCGAGCGACTTTTCCGGACGTTTCTGGTCGTCATCCATTCAACGTCGAGGATGTCTGCCAGCGAGTCGCATTGGCACGGCGAGGTCTGGGGCGGGTGGTTGTCGGCCTCGAAGAGGCGTCTGAACAATTGTTTACATCGCTTCTGTGTGATGGCCACTGCATCCTGCAAGGCGGTCCTGGGGCCGGGAAAACCAAGCTGGTCTCCACGATTGCCAGTCTGATGGATCTCACCTTTCAGGAAGTGCAGTCCGAACTGGACCCGCGGGTGCATGAGTTCGTTCGGACTGATGCGATCGACCGGCCTTTTGTTGATTCCGCCCGCGGACTCGACGTACCCCGGCGGGTTGCCAATGTGGTGATGGTGAATCAGGTCCATCGTGATGTGGGTAGCACCCGAAAATCCATTTTGGATTCGATGTGGATGCACGAGTCCCTCAGCTCTTCCTCGGGTCATGCTGTGCGAACGCCGTTGTGCATCATCGCGACGCAGGGCCCTTTTGTGGGAGAAGGGACATTTACGACGGATGTCTTGGACCGTTTCTTGATGAAGATCGTTTTGGCGGACCCATCGGAGCAGGACGAGCACGAAATTGTTCGCAGAGCCTGTGAGCCGCGAATCGGTCGTTTGCACCCGGTCGTCAATGTCCAGCAGTTCATGCAAATGCGTGAGGCCGTTGAGCGCATACACACGAGCGATTACGTAATCGATTGTGCCACAAGGATTGCCCGTTCGACTCGATTTGGTTCTGGGCAACTGAAGCAGGGGCTTGTGCGTTGCGGCGCCGGCCCGCGAGCCTCGATCGACTTGGTGAAAGCTGCGCGGGCTCGGGCCGCGATTCGAGGTCGGGCACGTGTCGAGATTGACGATCTCAAGGCGGTCGCAAAGCCAGTTCTCCGGCACCGTATCGTGCTTTCCGACACCGCGCTCGCGAAGGGTCTTTGTGCCGATCAGCTTCTCGAGAAGATTCTTGGTGCTCTAAAGACGGAATCCATCGAGCAACAGCCGTGGGACGGAGGTCACTTCATTTAACATCAACCCGCAGCGTTCTCGGGTTTGACTGTGGCTAACGGCGAGCTACCCCTTGAGGGTCCAATGCATAGCACCACACTTGCCGGAAGAACGCTTGCTGATGTCGCACCGATTTTGCCTTTTGACCGCTTTTTGTCTCGTCTCTCTGCTACCGGCTCAAGCGCAACAAGCCGACTCGACTTCGAAGGCGGGCTCTCTAGCCGAAAAACTCAACCGCTTGAAGGCGACCCGGAAATCGGGCTCCGTCGCGGTCAAGAATGCCCAACGCAATCCGATCTATGAC
>JBCBOT010000260.1:0-11717 GCA_039821165.1 Planctomycetota bacterium
CATATTGGTTCGTCGACTGTATTTCAACCTCATCGGACTCCCTCCATCAGAAGCGGAGTCGATTCGATGGGAACAGGCTGTTCTCGAAGCAGAGAACAATGGTCGCGTTGTGGATCGACTCATCGATGAATTGCTCAACCGACACGAATTCGGCGAACGATGGGCGAGACACTGGATGGATTGGATTCGCTACGCCGACTCGCACGGCAGCGAAGGAGATCCCGAGATTGCCAATGCATGGCACTATCGAGACTATTTGATTCGCGCTCTCAACGCCGATGTGCCTCTGGATCAATTGCTCCGCGAACATGTTGCCGGCGATCTGCTTTCTGAACCGAGAGTCAACGCGGAGCTTGGGATCAACGAATCGGCGATCGGGCCGGCCCATTGGCGAATGGTCTTTCACGGGTTTGCGCCAACCGACGCACTCGATGAACGCACGCGATTTACCGACGATCAGATCAATGCGTTTTCGAAAGCCTTTCTCGGGCTGACGGTGTCCTGCGCACGTTGTCACGACCACAAGTTCGACGCGATCAGCCAGCGTGACTACTACGCGATGTTTGGTGTGTTATCAGCATGCCGTCCTGCGAGAACCGTGATTGACTTGCCGGACCGTGAACGCCGGCATGTCCAGGAACTCAGGGAACTCAAGCGAGAGATACGTGAAACGATCGCCGAAGATTGGATGACGGCCGCACGCGGGTTGGGCACTCGGCTACTGGAGAACGGTTTCCACCGAGAACACGCGAACCAGCGTGAGTCTCCGTCGCTCTTGCACTTTTTCGAGCAGTTGCGCGGCTCCGAGTCGTTTCTTGAGGATTGGGCCGCAGAGCGTGATGCGTTCGTCACGGAGCGAAGGCAGTGGGCCGAGTCTCGTCGACACGCAACTCTGCGACGTTGGAATCTCGGAGACAATGACGATCAGAGAGGGTGGACGAAGGCCGGGCCTGGGTTGTCGGAGGCGTCCCGCGGAGGCTCCTTCGCGATCACCCCGGACGGCGATCGTGTCTTGGTCGGGCTATTTCCGGGTGGTCTCTATTCCAACCAACTTTCCAACAAACACTCGGCGAGGCTCACGTCCCCGGACATCACGCTCGACAACGACACCGAGCTTTGGCTTCGCGTGCGCGGTGGTGGTGGAGCGTCCGCTCGATATGTCGTCCATGATTACCCGCGCAACGGAACGGTCTATCCCGTCACCAAGTTGCCGGAGGCATGGCGGTGGCAAAAATATGATCTCGCCTATTGGACCGGTGAAAAGATTCATGTCGAGCTCAGCGCCGCGAAGGATGCACCGCTGCTGTACGACAACCAGTCCCGATCTTGGTTTGGAATTCGGGAGGCCCGACTGGTCGCGAAAGGCAGCCCCGCTCCGCCTGAGTTTCGCGAGTTCCTTCTCCCCGTTTTCGATGCTTGCCAAAACACGGAACCCGATTCGCCACAACGACTCGCCGACCAGATCTCACTCGCCGTCCACGATGCAATCGCGGCTTGGAAAGTGGGGCAGGAGACCGACGCTCAGGCTCTGTTGTTGGATGCTGCGATCCAAGACGGAGTGTTGCCCAATACGCTCAAGCGGTTGCCGACCTCGGCTTCGTTGATCGAACGTTACCGGCAACTCGAAGCCGAGGTGGTTTCACCGATTCGAGTGCCAGGGCTGGAAGATGTTTCCGAACGTCAGCAGCCGCTTTACCTTCGCGGCAACCATCAAACGCCAGGCGAGCTTGTTCCGAATCGTTTCTTAGAGGCAATCGATGCGTCGCCGTACGATTCTGATCGCGCGGGACGGTTGCAATTGGCCGATGATTTGCTTCGACCTGATAACCCGCTCACACGTCGCGTGATCGTAAACCGAGTCTGGCATCATTTGTTCGGACAAGGCATCGTGCGAACTCCGGATAATTTCGGTCGGCTCGGTGACACCCCGAGTCATCCGGAGCTCTTGGACTGGCTCGCACTGGAGTTCGAACGCCAGGGATGGTCGCTTCGTGAGTTGATTCATGTGATCGTGTCGAGTGAAACATGGCAACAATCTGCGATGCCTTCGGAGGCCTCTCAACGACTCGATCCCGAAAACCGCCTGCTTTCTCATGCCAACGTTCGGCGACTGGAAGCGGAGGCCATCCGTGATTCATTGCTGTTCGTTTCGGGAAGTTTAGATCCCAAACCGTCGGGACCGCCCGTGAGCGGCAACTCGACAAGACGAAGCGTCTACGTGCGTGTGAAGCGAAATTCACTCGACCCGTTTCTGCGTGTCTTCGACTTTCCCGAACCGTTTACCGCGGTGGGGCGACGGGATGTCACCAACGTGCCCGCCCAATCGTTGACGATGATGAACGATGAGGCGGTCGCCCGTTACGCGAGTGGCCTCGCCGATCGGGTGCTGGCGGAGGCTGATGAAAGCGATGATGCGAAGATGGATCGGATGTTTCGAATCGCGTTGGCCCGGGGAGCAACGTTACAGGAAATACAGCGGGCCAAAAGCTATCTCGCGGAGACGATTCACCACTTTGCCCGCGCTCGGGAAGCACGCAGTCAACTCGAAGCCGCGTTGGAGACTCGCAGGTCTGGCATTACCGAGTTGATGGAGCCGATTCGTCAGCGACTACAAGCTGAGTTGGATGTCGACCCCGCGAAGGCCGAGGCGAAGTTACCACAGCCGATTGCGAGTTGGGACTTCACAACCTCGGGCAACGACGTGGTCGGCAAGACGGATGGTGAGCTGCGTGGTGGAGCCAAGCTTTCGGGGACGCTTCACCTGGACGGCAGCGGTCATGTGGTGACAAAGCCGATTCCCCGATCGATCAAAGCGAAAACGCTTGAAGCCTGGGTCCGCCTCGACGATCTTCGTCAACGCGGCGGCGGTGTCATGACCGTGCAAACTCCGGATGGGCATTTCTTTGACTCGATCGTATTTGGCGAACGAGATCCCAAGGAGTGGCTCGCCGGCAGCAATCACTTTGCTCGAACACAACCCTTCGGCGGACCGAAGGAGGAAGAAGCGAAGGATGCGGCGGTGCACATCGCGATCACGTATGACGCCGACGGTACAGTCACCGGCTACCGAAACGGTCAACCGTATGGAAGGGCCTACAAGACCGACGGTCCTTACGAGTTTCAAGCGGGACAGGCCGTCGTCAGTTTTGGCGTTCGCCATCTGCCAGCGTTGCCCGGAAGAATGCTTCGCGGAGACATACTCCGAGCGAACCTCTACGACCGAGCGCTCAGCGCCACCGAGTTGGCGGCAACCGCTTCCGGCAGGGTCACGCTTGTCTCCGACCAAGAGGTGTGGGAGGAGCTCTCGCAGACTGCCAGGAACAAAATTGAGCAATGGCAGCGGGAAGCTTCTCAGCTCGAAAAAGAACTGCAGGCAATGAATCGAGTGGCACGAGGTGATAGCGAACGCGAAGCCTGGAACGAGTTAGCCCACGCGATTCTGACCTTCAAGGAGTTTCTCTATGTTCAATGATCGCATGCGTTTCTCACGGCGGCGAATACTGGAGACTTTTTCGACGGGATTCGGTGCGGTCGCCCTGGCGGGGATGTCCCAGGAATCGAACGCCGAATCGTCGATCGCTGAGTTGCCGTCAGGCGCCGCGCTCGCGAAGCCTCATCACGCGCCGAAAGCCAAGCATGTCATTTTTTGTTACATGTCTGGCGGTGTGTCCCAAGTCGACTCATTCGACCCGAAACCAAAGCTAGCTGAACTGCATGGCAAGCCGATGCCTGTCAAAGTGGAACGGACACAGTTCAACCGCAACGGAAATGTGATGGCGAGCCCCTTCAAGTTTTCGCGTTGGGGTGAAAGCGGCCTCGAGATCAGCGACATGTTTCCAGAGATCGGAAAGGTCGCGGACGAACTCGCCGTTGTTCGGTCGATGACGACTCCCGTCAACGAGCACGCGCAAGGCAATTTCGTGATGCATAGCGGGTTCCCGTTTATGGGGCATCCGAGTGCGGGTGCCTGGTGCGCCTACGGACTGGGAAGCGAAAATCAGAACTTGCCAGGATACGTTGTCTTGCAAAGCGGCTCCGCGATTCCGCCTCACGGTGGCGTGTCACTGTTCAGCAACGGTTTTTTGCCCGCACAGCATCAGGGGTCGATTCTCAAGGCCGACTCCGCGGAGGCGATTCGCAATATCCAACCACGTGATGCCAACGCCATTCAGCTCAGTCGATTGGGCTTCGCACGCTCGTTCGATCAGGCGTTTGCCGCACGATCGCGGGACGCGCAGGTCGAGGCGGCTATCGAAAACTACGAAACGGCCTTTCGGATGCAGTCGGCGGTCCCTGATCTGTGCGACATCTCGGGCGAGTCCGAAGCGACACGGAAGTTGTATGGCTTGGATTCCCAGGATTCCGAGAAAGCGGCGTATGCGAGGCAGTGCCTGCTCGCGCGGCGATTGGTCGAACGCGACGTTCGATTTATCGAGTTGAGTTGTTTGACGAAGAAGATCGGTGCCGGCGGTGCGGCGAATCCATGGGACCAACACGGCGATCTCGAGAACGGTCACCGCGCGATGAGTTTTCAGGTGGATCAACCGATCGCCGCACTGATCACCGATTTACGACAGCGCGGACTCTTGGATGAAACCTTGATTGTTTGGGCTGGCGAATTCGGGCGGACGCCGTTTTCTCAAGGCAGCAATGGTCGCGATCACAACCCGCTGGGTTTCAGTATCTGGATGGCTGGTGGTGGCGTCCGCGGCGGGACGGTGTATGGGGCAACCGACGAGTTGGGCTATCACGCTGTCGAAGATGCGTGCAACGTGTATGACCTGTGGGCGACGGTGCTACATCAGCTCGGCGTCGATCACGAAAAGCTGACGTTCCGCTACAGCGGTCGCGACATGCGTTTGACGGACGTTCATGGCAACGTCTTGCACGATATTCTGGCGTGATTCGCTGGCGCGACGCTGATTTTGCTTGCGCTAACGTGGATTGACTCGTTCCTGAAGCGCGGTGTGACGTTCGATCCCAAGTGGCGTTAACTTCACCGTCGATCCGTCCAGCGAATCGGCGTTGCGTTGAACGAGTCCGCGTTCGCTCAGAGCCGTGATCGCCGACGCGTCATCAGGTCCCATCATGTTGGTGGGAACTTCCAGTTTGAACTCGGTTCCGCTGGATGCCAAAAGAGCACGCATCCACTTCATTTCGGCTTCGCTAAAGTCGTATTCACCACGCATTGTTTTGAGCATGCGTTCCTGTCGCCGACGTTGGAGACGTTTCTCGACATCACTAAACGCTTCGACCAGATACAGCCGCGTGAGCAGGTAAACGAAAAAGAATCCGAGGGATGCATAGCCGATCAGAACGGATCCACAGATCGATTTTGCGAACGGCGCGGCTTCAAAACCGGATGCCGTGTTGGTGATGATCGTCCCCACATAACGAACGATCTCCTTGATCTGAACCAGCGAAACCCCGATCACGATCTTTGTGAGCCAATCGGAGACTTCTTCGAGGTTGGTGTTGCCGCGGAATCCGCCCGAAGGTTCTATGCCCGTGACTTGGTCGCCTTCGCCGGGTGGGTTCCCAGCGGGAGGCCGAGGCGTGTTGCCGTTCGACTTGGGGATTCCGAATAAGAATCCGAGAAGTCCGCCGAAACCAAATGCCGCGAAACCGAGGGCGAACAATGCGCCGAAGAGTCCGAAGATCGCGTTGAAGAATCGGAGCGAGTCCGGCGCGATTCGTGCCGCAGCGTAGCATGAGTACGCAAAGAGAGCGGCGGTGATCAGACCTCCAAAACCGAGCACGGCGCGGCTCGTCCGCGCGGCATCATCTTCGGCACGGAAGAACTGCTGCAGCTGTGTGAGGTAGCGGCTCATGGTGCCCCGCTCGTACCCGCGCTCGGTGAGGAATTCGACGACCCGCCTATCGTAGTCACTTGATCGGAAGCAGGGCCTCTCTTGGTCGGGAGAGCGATTGAATTGATCCGAGCAACGGGAGAGCGGATGCCTGTTAAGGCAGGGCGAGAAATCCTTGTGGCAGAATCGACTCCGGTTCAGCCAAACGCGGGTGCGGAACCCGGCGACCGCGAAGCAAGTGTTTTGCTTGGGCAGCGGAGCCGCTTACCGTGAGGCGTAGGCGGGCGCTTGGTACATCACCGAGCGGTATCTCATGGTCTGATCATTCCGCCTTCTTGGGAGATTCCCGTGCCACTGAATCGTCGAGCCTTCGCCGGCGGCGTCTTTGCCAGTCCGTTCCTTTTCTCGGGTCTGGCGGGCGAACTTCGTGCTGCCGAAGGTGCCGCTCCTTCCAAACTCAAGCCGGCACGGATCCTATTCAACGAAAACCCGTTGGGACCTTCGCCGAAAGCCATCGAAGCGCTCGCGGCCGATCCACTGCAATTCGCACGGTACCCGCTCAGCGAATCATTCGCGCTAGCGATGAGGCTTCGTGAGAAGGTCGGTTTGCCATTTGTGGAGCCCGGCAAAGAGCTTTCTCTCCGATCACCTGAGCTGCCGCCCGGCGACACCGAGTTGGTACTCGGCGTCGGATCCTCGGAACTGCTCCACGCTTCGGTCTGGGCGTTTGCTTCCTCGGGTGGCAATATCGTCGAGCCATACCCCAGTTACGCCGCGGTCGGTGGCGAGGCGGCGCGGATGCCCGGCTCGCGAATCGAACGAAGAATGATTCCGCTGACAAGCGAGAATGGCTTGGACGTGTCGGCGATGCTCAAGGCAATCGACAATGACACCAAGATTGTGGTCGTTTGTAATCCCAATAACCCAACGGGATCTGTGATCTCGCTCGATCAGGTCGCACAGATTTGCGAGGCCGCTCCCTCCGACGCACTGGTGCTGGTTGATGAGGCGTACATCGAATTCGTCGAGAATGCGTCCGAAGTCTCCGCTTTGGAGATCGCTAAATCAAAGCCGAACGTTCTTGTCGCGCGGACGTTTTCCAAGATCTACGGACTGGCCGGGCTTCGGCTCGGATATGGGATCGGGTCCACCGCGTTGATGGATCGATTGAAGCCGCACATGCTCGGCCGCCTCTCGATGAACATGCCGGCGATTCTTGCGGCGACAGCAGCACTGGAGGACGAGCAGCACCTGGAAAAGACGCTCACGTTGACCCGTGAAATCCACGAGTCGTGGCGAACCACGTTTCCGAAGTTCGGCTACAAGATGACACCCAGCATCACTTGCTTCGGTTGGGTCGATCTCGGTTTTGATTGCGCCCCGCTCGTTAAGTTTCTCGCTGAAAGAGGCGTACTGATCAGCGGCGGTCAGCGTTGGGATCTTCCCAATTGCGTGCGAATCTCAATCGGCACGCTGGAGGAGAACGATCGCTTGCTTTCGGGGATGAAAGCGTTCCACGCGTGATCTTGCGTGGGCTGCCGATGGGAAGAGTGGTCACGCGAAGTCGCGGAGCGCTTCGTACTTGGTTCCAAATCAGTTTTTGGGGACGCACCGGAGGGCTTGCGCCGTCCGGTGATTTTGGTAACCCGAAACGTAAGTGAGGGATGACTGATCGCTATCGACAGCTCAAGAGATCGCCTCGCTGACGCTCTGACGCGTCGGGTTTCCATGAACCCCTCCACTACTCGTGGCGGAGTGCTTCGATCGGGTTCATTCGCGCGGCGCGGATGGCGGGATAGAGACCGCTGACGAGGCCCACCAAAATTGCGATCAACACCGCAATCGGGATGGTCTCGTAAACAATGGCCGGCTCCGCTTCTCGGATCGCATCCGGAAGTGCTGCGAACTTGTCGGGAAAGCCTTCGCGAACGACGTAGATCAACGCTTGGTACATCGCCGGTCCGAGGAACCCGAGCAGGATGCCGAGTGCCGCGCCGCAGGTGCTGAGCACGAGTGTTTCGACCAAAAACTGTCGGACGATGTCGCCCCGCTTGGCACCGAGTGCACGGCGAATTCCGATCTCACGCGTCCGCTCCGTGACGCTCGCGAGCATGATGTTCATGATGCCGATGCCGCCGACGACCAGCGAGATACAGGCGATCAAGATTCCGATGCCGAGGAACATCAGCCGGAGGTTACGGGCTTGTTCGAGCAGTTCCAATGGGACGACGACCGCCACATCCCCGAGTTCCTCGTGGTTGCGGTCGAGTAAGTCCTCGATCATCGCGGCACTGGATCGGACTTCGTCGACGGAGCCGACTTGGAGCGTGATCTGGTTCAGCTCCATGATCTCGACTTGGAACTGACCGCTTCGTCGAGTGACGATCGTATCACCGACGCGTTTCCGGATCGTTTGCATCGGCACGTAGATGTCCGATGAAAAGTCTTGTGAGTCCAGTGATCCACCGATCGCAGCGGACGGGTTGCGAGCTTCGAGGACGCCGACGATGCGGTAATAATCCTTGCTCTCGGGGATATAGATTCGTTTACCGAGCGGTTCTTCGTAGGGGAACAATCGTTCGGCGACCCCGGCCGAAACGACGCAGACGGTGTCTGCGCGAACGCCATCTGCGTCGCTCAAGAATCGCCCGCCGCGGTCACGGATCGCCAAGCTGTTCACCTCGGCGTAGCCTGGTGTGCAACCAACGAGTCGGCCATCAACGACACGATCGCGAAAGGTAAACTGGCGGCGAATTTCGCGGATCGGAATTGCGGTTTTGATGGTGGGCACCGATGCGAGCATCGCATCCAGGTCCTGGCGGAGGATGCCGTACTTTGTTGCTCGACCCCCAGAGAGTTTTTCCTCCGGCGGCTTTTGACTACGAACGATGATGGTGTTCGCACCAAGCGATTCGATCTGCTTTTGGACCTGATCGCTTGCGCCCTGGCTGATCGCGGTCAGCACGATCACGGCCCAAACGCCGATCAAGATGCCGAGCATGGTCAAACCGCTTCGAAGCGGGTGAAGGGCGAGGCTCTTGACGCCGAGGTTGAGTGTTCGCAGCCAGATCATTTTAGCGATCGCCCTCGCGCAGCAGTTGCTCGACGTTTCGACGCTGTTGGTTTCGAGCCGTAGCGCGGGTATTCGGGTCGTTCAGCTCATCCTTGTGAAGCTTGCCGTCCTTCAATCGCACCACACGTTTGGCACGAGCCGCGACATCGTCTTCGTGCGTGACGAGGATGATCGTTCGGCCTTCTTCGTTCAGCTCTTCGAAGATGGTCAGGATCTCTTCGGTGGTTACCGAATCGAGGTTTCCAGTCGGTTCATCAGCGAGGACGAAATACGGGTCGTTGACCAAAGACCTTGCGATCGCAACACGCTGCTGCTGACCCCCGGAAAGCTGCGAGGGACGGTGATCCAGTCGATCGCCGAGGCCGACCCGCTGCGCCAGTTCGATGCTCCGCTGACGCTGTTTGCTGCCGATGTTGCCCTGGTAATAAAGCGGGACTTGGATGTTTTCGACGACCGTTAATTGCTGAATCAAGTTGTATGATTGAAAGACGAATCCGATCCGCTGCGAGCGGATCTCGGCGAGTTCGTCGTCGGACATCGAGGCGATGTCGTCTTCGCCCAGCAACAGCGATCCGTTGGTGGGCTTGTCCAGACAACCGAGCAAGTTCAGCAGTGTACTCTTGCCGCTCCCTGACGGCCCCATGATCGCAACGTAATCACCTTCGGGGACATCGAACGAGACACCGCGGAGAGCTTTGACCGTTTCGCTTTTGAGCACGTAATGCTTTTGCAGATCACGGATCGAAGTCGCGAGCCGACTCGGTGCCGTCGCGACCTCGGAATCCAATTCCGTCTCACCGGAACGATACGCATCGGTAAGGGACATGCTCAGCCTCCCATTTGAGCTTTGAGAGCCTTGGTCAACTCATCCCGAGTGATGCTGCCGTCTCCGTCACCGTCGTATTGCTTCGCCCGATCTTGCATTCGTTGATCGGCTTGGCTGAGTTCTTCAGCGCTGATGACGCCGTCGCCATTGGTGTCGGATCGCTGCATGATGAAGTTGGCGATCGTGGCCGGATCGGGGCGTCCACCGCCTCCTCCGCCGGGACCGCCGCCACCGAACCCACCTCCGCCGCCGCCAGGTCGACCACCCTCGCGTCCACCGCCGCCACCGGGCCGACCACCTTCTCGTCCGCCGCCGAACCCACCTCCACCGGGTCGACCACCGCTGAAGCCTTCACCTCCACCGGCGTTGGGATCGACCGGCTTGGCGTCTGGATCGACGTCCGCAATGTCACGCATTTCGCTGTTGTCGTCGGCCGTGATCTCCGGCAACTCGAGCAGGTTGAGGTGTTCGCGCAGGTTGAGGACGACTTCGTCGCCGTCAGAGATGCCTTCGCTGATCGTGGCCATGGTGTCGTTGGTCGCGCTGATCGCGACCTCACGTGTGACGAACTCTTGCTGTCCTTTTCGGATCAGGGCGTACATTTTGTCGCCGTGCTCGTACAAGCCTTGGATCGGCATCTGCAATGCGTCGTCGAGTTGTTCGACGAAGATCTGCACCTCGGCGGTCATGCCGGTTCGGATCGTCGGAGGCGGGTCGATAACATCGACGAAGACCGCATACTCCTTGATGTTGGAGCTGAAGAAGCTGCTCGGCACCGCATAGCGGTTGACCTTCTTCACGCGACCCTTGAGCGAGAGACCCGGAATCGCATCGACGGAAATCTTCACCGCCATGCCTTCGCGGATGAGTGTGATCCGAGACTCGTTGATCTTGCAGTTGACCTGCATTTGCGCCGGATCGGGCAAGCGGATGAGGGTTTGCCTTTCTCGGACGTTCGCACCGGCTTCGACGACAAATTCGGCATTTCCACCACGGCTGCTATATCGGTTTGCGTGGACCACGATGCCGTCGGCAGGCGCGAACATGGTGCAATTCTCGATTTGCAGCTTGGTGTCCTCGAGTTGCGTTTGTTCCTCGAGCAATTCACTCTCGGCGGCTTTGAGCTGGGCCATCGCAGATTCGATATCGCTGTCGAATTGGACCAGCATCTTTTTGCGCGTCAGGTTCTGCAAAACCTTAAGCTTGCCCTCAGCGGCTTCGAGTTGGTTCCGGGCGTTGGCGACCGCGAAACGGTCGGCGTCGAGCTGCAGCGACTTGACCAGCCCTTTCGCGACGAGCCGTTCACTACTTTGAAGCGCCAGTTGAGCCTTCAGCAGCTCCTGTTCGGCGATCGCTTTCTCGCTCAAGATCGCGCGTTCTTCGGTTTTGAAGACGCCTTCGAGGTATTCCTCGCGGGCGATCTTCGACTGTTCGACCAGAGCTTTTGCCGTGGTGACCGTGGCTTCGGCGGCAATCACACGAATCTTGTCTTCGTTGAGCGTTTGCTCCAGCTGCGAGGAATCGAGTTCCACGAGCTTTTCACCCTTCTGGACCGGTGTTCCTTCATCAATCACCCACAGGATGGAGATCCCGGTGGAGCCCCGCGAGCGGACTTGGCAGTCCACTTCGATATTGCTGCTGCTGTCGATCTCACCCTGCTCGAGCACAATGTGATCAAAAGCACCGCGAGTGACCGTCTGCGTGATCAACTCGCCCGTATCCAGGCCGTCACCCCGATCCACGAAGAACGCGTACCCGATCGCACCTAGCACTCCCATCACTAAAAGGCAGGTCACCAAGGTCCCGAGGGTTCCACCTCGGCGGTTTGCCGAGGGTGGTTGAAAGTCCACAAGATTCATTTTCGCGGCCGTGGGGGAGAGCGAGTGGATAGCGGCGGGCAAGTGATTAAACCGCCCGGAAGACACGAAGTTCCTGCAGAAACTCCGATCGAACGGTGGGCCCGTTATGTTAGTCGATCGACAATGCCACTCAGCCCCGAAAGCTCTCG